>PARB01000034.1 GCA_002709505.1 Paracoccaceae bacterium
TGCCAGCGCGCGCTTCGTCGGCTGGCATGCGATCTCGATCCTGCGGGTGGCGCAGGACACGGAAGGGCGCACGCGGATCTATTTCTACAATCCCAACAACGACAGCGGGCAGGACTGGGGCGGCGGCGTAACCGTTTCCACCCAGGGCAACGGCGAACGCCACGGCGAGGCGTCGCTGGTGTTCGAGCAGTTCGTCTCGCGGCTCTACCTGTTCCACGACGACCTCATCCGCCCCGCCGGTGCCGGCGCCCCGGTGCCTGCGGACCTGATCGCCGAGGTTCGAACCATGGCGGTGGAGAGCTGGGCGGCGGAGCGCATCCCGCGGGACCTGGCACTGGCCGGCGCGCAGTAGCGGCGGCCAGTGGCGTGGGCGTCCCGAAAATCTTAGGCTAGGGTGCGCTGAACAGCGGGAAGCTGACGCCGAGGGCCCAGGCGAGGCAGAGGCCCATGCCAAGGCCGGCCGAGAGCGGGCCCGAGCGGCGGGCGACCCATCGTCCCATCAGTCCGTGCACCAGATAGAACAGCACCAGCACCGGCAGGATGAGAAACAGGAACATCAGCCGCTCCGGGTCCTGTGCGGCCGCTCCTGCCAGCGACAGCATCACGGCAACGCGGGCCGCGATCCGTCGCCACCAGGACCCGCGCCCGGCACCCGACACGAAGCTGTCGGCGATCATGACCGGAACGGTTCCAACTGCAAGGGCTGCGATGATCGCGAGCCGTTCGGCGTTGGGCAGGAAGCTTGCGGCGTAGCGGTCCATCGCTAGGCCGAAGACGGCCGTCCCCCAGATCGCAAGCAGGAGAACCGCCGGCACCGACACCGTTAGTCCTTTCGCCGCCCAGACGCGCAGCAGGGCCAGTTGGGCAAGGCCATAGAGCGCCAGATGGATCACCAGGTAGTCGGCCACAAGAACCGGCAGGAACGGCACGTAGAGCGCGACCGCGACGAGCGGCACCGCAACGGCCGGCAGGAGGATCGAGACCCAGAACCGGCGCGCGGATACCTGAGCCGGCACGGGTACCGCCTCGGGCAGCAGGGCGACAAGCGGGCGGAAAAGCCCAACGATCCCGGCCATCAGGAGCAGGATCCAGAGGCCGGGCAGCACCGGCGCGCCGGTGCTTTGGCGTTCGAAGGCGGCATCCACCCAATCGCGCGTCTCCCTGAGGGCGGTTGCGCTGAACAGCACCCCGACGTGCTCGACCCCGGGCGCGACGATGGCGCGGCGCGTCACATCGCCTGCGGTCGCGGTCTCGCCTTCGGTTGCGTCGGGCTGAACCATCCGGAGATCGGCAAGGGCGATCTCCCGCAGGCGCGTCTCCCATTCGCCGCTGACCGCAAGCAGCCGCCTGGGCAGCGTTGCGGTCACGGCCTCGGAAAACATCGATATCGCGACCACCGCCTCGACCGGCGTGCCGGCGTCGCGCTCGGCGATCGCCGCGCGGACCAGAATGTCGGTTGCCATGGAATGGCCCAGCAGCGCGACGCCGCCGGCATCCGGCGCAAGCTCGCGCCCGGCTGCGATCACGCGGCGCGTTTCCGCCACCAGGAGCGCGGTGGTGCCGTCGATGGAGGTCACATCGCCCGACATCGGCACCGGGTTGCGCCCGTGCCCCTCGAAGTCGAAGGCGAGAACCGTGTAGCCGGCGCACGCGAGCGTCAGCGAATAAGCCTGCATCAGCTGGCGCGATCCGGCGAAGCCATGGGCGATGACGATGAGCGGGCCGGCCTCGCCGGGCTTTCGATAAAGTGTCGCGGGGGTCGTGCCGACCGAGACGTCCGAGATGTCCAGACCGCTACGGCCGCGTTCGAGCGTGACACTCGAGGCCGCGATGGCGATGAGCGCGACAAGCGCAACGAGCCATCCAAGCCAGCCTCCGCGTGACGGCCGGTCGTGTCTGAATTGCGCGCTCATGTCTTCGGGAAACACCGCGCGAGTGTGGCGGACGGGCTGACCATTGCGCCATCAAACCCCGAATTTCGAGGAGTGTCCACGCTGGCGAACGGTGAAACCTGTCAATTTCGTCGTGTTTCGACGGCTACTTGCGTGCGACCAGGATGGTGGCACCGTTTGCGCCGGCCTCCTCGGCGTGTTCGACATTGGCGGCAAGCAGGCAGGTTTCGCCGGGCAGGTGGCGGGCGGCACCCTTGGCGGTGTTGAGGATGAACTCTCCCTCAACCACATAGACGAATGAGATCTTGTCGTGGGTGTGCGTTTCGCTGCGCGACAGGGCCGCGAACTCCACGCGTTTTGTCGCGCCGTAGCCCTCATTCCGTGCCTGGCGCTCGAACTCCTCGGGCGTCATTCTTCCCTCCTGACGGACACGCCGCCCCCCGCAAAAGCGAGGCGCGGCGTGGTCTCCTCCCGGTTTTCCCTCTGGATATGTGTCAGTCGAACATGTCGGGCTGATCGACGGCAAGCTGGTTCCAGATGGTCTGGAAGTGCAGCCAGCCGATATAGTCGCTGCCGACATGTTCGCGGCTGTAGCGGGCGCGTTCCGCCGGAACGTGGATCGGGTCGATGCCGCTGGCGGCGATGTCGAGCTGCTGCTTGCAGCAGCGCTCCAGCGCGATGAACCAGAAGGCGGCGCTGTCGATGCTGTGCCGGCTCGCCGTCAGCAGTCCGTGGTTCTGGTGCAGCGCGGCCTTCACGCCCTTGAACGCCTTGGCGACATTGGAGCCGGCGTGGTTTTCCACCGCGACCGCTCCGGCCTCGTCGCCGATGATCACGTGATCCTCGAAGAAGGCGCAGGCATCCTGGGTGATCGGCTCGATCGGGCGGCCGGTCGCGCACCATGCGGTGCCGTAGAGCGTATGCGCATGGCACATGGCGATGATGTCGGGGTGTTCCTCATGGACGTTGGCATGCAGCACGAAGCCGGCGCGATTGACTGCGTGCCTGCCCTCGATCACCTTGCCCGCGTGATCGACGAGGATCAGGTTCGACATCTTCACCTTGTCGAAATGCACGCACATCGGGTTGGTCCAGTAAAGCTCCGGGCGTTCCGGATCGCGCACCGTGAGGTGGCCGGCGAAACCGTAGTCGAAGCCCTGCTGGGCGAAGGCGCGGCAGGCGGCGACGAGGCGCTCCTTGCGGTGGCGGCGTTCGTCCTCCACCCGGTCGAACTCGGGAAGATCGGGGAAGATCAGCCCCGCCTGCTCGGGCTGATAGATCGAGACGCGATTTCCAAGGTCGAGCATGGGGTTCCCTCCGATATCGATGCGCACGCGAAACCGGTCGCGTGTGGTTTCCGGCGCCAGTTTCGCAACAAGCGGCGGGACGCGACAACGCAAGATCGGCAATAATAGTTATCATCGACGCGAGGGCAGGGCGGCGGACAGAAGGGCGACGTGGGGCGATGCGGGACGACAGATTGCTGGAAATGCGGGTGTTTCAGGCGGTCGTCGACACCGGAGCCTTCACCGCGGCCGCCCACAGTCTTGGCGTCAGCCAGCCGTTCATCAGCCAGACCGTGCAGCGGCTCGAGCAGCGGCTTGAAACCAAACTGCTGCATCGCACGACGCGGGGGCACCGGCTCACGGCCGAGGGCGAGCGGTTTCTGGCCGTGGCGCGGCGGGTGATCGAGGCGGTGGAACAGGCCGAGGCCGACTGGCAGACGAATGACTCCCAGGTCGAGGGGCACCTGCGGGTGTCGGCGCCGATCGCCTTCGGTCTCGACCGGGTGACGCCCTTGATGCCGGCGTTTCTGGCGCGCCATCCGGGCCTGTCGCTCGATCTGCGGTTGACCGACGATACGGAAAACCTGATCGACGACCAGATCGACGTGGCGATCCGCATGGGCCGGCTGCCGGCCTCCAGCCTGATGCACCGGCGGCTGTGCCGGCTGCAGAGGATCGTGGTTGCCGCGCCCGCGCTGCTGGAGCGTTTCGGCGTGCCCGAGACCCCGGCGGAGCTGGAGCGCATGCCCTGCGTTGCGTGGGACGGAAGCCGCGAGCATCTGAACCGCTGGCGGTTCGTCGTCGGGGGCGCGCCGGTTGTCTTTCGCGCGGAGAGCCGGTTCAAGAGCAATCAGGGCATGTCGCTCTACCAGATGGGCCTGGCGGGCTTCGGCGTCATGCGGATTGCCGAGCATCTGGCCCGTCCGGCGATTGCCGACGGCCGGCTGGTGCAGGTGCTTGCCGACTGCACGGACGTCGACGACGGCGCGATCTATGCCGTCTTTCTCCCGGACCGCCACATGGTGCCCCGCATCCGAAGTTGCATCGATTTCCTCGTGGAGGCCTTCAAGGCGCCGCCCTGGGAAGAGGCGGCGCCGGCCTGACCGCGTGGCGAAATCAGCCGGCGGACTTGGGATAAAGAACGCAAGTCAAGGGATTACTGGGTAAAAAGCCATCTCATCAAACGCTCGCGGACGCAGTCCAGGTGGCCGATCATCGCTTCGCGCGCGCCTTCCGAATCCTTCGCCTCAAGCGCCTTCAGCACGGCGATATGCTCGCGGGCCTGTTCCTCGAAATTCCGTTCCATGCGGACCATGTGGCACATGCGCGCCTTGTTACGGAGGTTCTGGATCAGGCTGGCGAGGAGCGGCTTTCCGCTGCTTTCGGCGATGAACAGATGAAACTCGTCGTCATATTCCCAGAAGCGGTCGAACTCGATGGTCTTGTCGGCAAGGAGCTTCTCCGTCCTCTCCATCATCTCGGCGATGCGTTCGGGGGAGGCCCTGCGCGCCGAATGCGCCGCGGCCTCGCCCTCCAGCAAGCGGCGAATCAAGAGAATCTCGAGCAATTCTTCTACCGCAACTTGCCGTATCACGATGCTGCCATTGGCTAATCGCTCAATGAGACCTTCGCCTTCGAGTCGATTTATTGCCGTTCGCAAAGGTGTACGCGAGGCATTCAACTGCTCCGCCAGTCGCCTTTCCGTGAAGACGTCGCCCGGGCCGAGTTTCTGAGCGAAGATAAGGCTTCGAAGATACTGGTAGGCTTGCTCCGAGATGCTGCTTTTTTCTTCCCGGGGGTCGCTCTCGGTCTGGCTTTTTTCCAAGCTGGCCACTCCTCTTCTGCGGTCTGTGGACCGGCATCCTGTTCCTCGACTTCTATAAACACGGCTGCACCGGAAGTCCATTGACACATGGCGCGCCAGTGGTATACCGCTGGTACTAGATGTGGAATTCAAGGTAATGTGGTGCACGTGAGTTTCAAGCAAATGCGGTTTTCCCCCGAGTCTCTCACTGCGGAGGCTTTTCAGCCCTTCGGCAAGGTGCTCGAGCATAGCGGCGCAGGGCGTCGTCATATGATTGAGTCGAATTTTTCCCAGAAAGAAGAGGATCTTCGTCAGGCCATTTGGGTCTCCCGACTGCCGGATGCGGCGCAGTTTCCGCTCGTCATCGACCAGCTCGAGCGGCATCCGCACAGCCATCAGGCCTTCATTCCCCTGCTGGAAAAGCCGTTTCTGGTCGTCTGCTGTCCGGACCTGCCGGACGGGGCGCCGGATCTGGCGAAGACGCGTGCCTTCATCGCCGACCGCGGGCAGGGGGTGATCTACCGGCGCAACGTGTGGCACGCCGGCCTTCGGGTGCTGGCGGCGCCGGCCGAGTTCGTCGTTGTCATGGCCCTGTCGGACAAGGACGACGATGTTCTGCTGGATCTGGAGACTGAGCTGCTCATCGAGGGCGGCGCGAACCGGGAGGATGAGCGGATATGAGTTCGGAACCGCATCTGGAGCGGGACTTCACGGGATACGGACGCCGTCCGGTCGATCCGTGCTGGCCGGGTGGCGCGCGCATTGCCGTCAATTTCGTGATGAACATCGAGGAAGGCTCGGAGCCGTCTGTTCCCGATGGCGATGCGGCAAGCGAGACCGGGCTCACGGAAGGTGGCGCGGGCAATCTTCCGGGCCGTGACCTCGCGGCGGAATCCATGTTCGAATACGGCAGTCGCGTCGGCTACTGGCGCCTCGTGCGCCTGCTGGAGGAGCGCAACCTTCCCGCCACTGCCATGGCTTGCGGTCTGGCGCTGCAGCGCAATCCCGAGATCGTTGAGCATCTTCGGGTCTCGAACTTCGACATCTGCGCGCACGGCTGGAAATGGGAGCATCATCGCGGGCTCGACGAGGCACAAGAGCGCGAGCGGATCGCGCGCACCCACGACGTAATCCGGGATCTGGTCGGCTCGCCGCCGGCGGGCTGGTACTGCCGCTACGGCCCGAGCCTCAACACACGGTCGCTGGTCGTCGAGCATGGCGGCTTTCTCTATGACAGCGACGCCTATAACGACGAGTTGCCCTACTGGACCCAAGTGTCCGGCAAGAGCCATCTGGTGGTTCCCTACGGCCTTGCGATGAACGATGCGAAGTTCATCCGCGGCGGTATGGCGACTGCGAATGATTTCTTCGAATACCTGCGTGATTCCTTCGACATGCTGTACCGCGAAGGCGGGCGGATGATGTCCGTCGGGCTGCACCTGCGCCTGTCGGGACATCCGGGGAGGGCTGCCGGGGTCGAGCGGTTTCTCGATCACATCATGCAATTCGAAGACGTCTGGGTCTGTCGGCGGGACGCAATCGCCCGCCACTGGCACGAACATCATGTTCACAAGTGAGGAGGACTTTTCATGAAACATCTGTCTCTTGGCGTCGCTTTCGCGGCCGCGCTCCTTGTCTCCCCGGTCCTGGCGCAGGACCATGATCCTTCCACGCCGATGGTCGTGGGGTCGGATTTCGGCGTATCGCCGTGGATGGTGCGCAGTGCCTCGGGGCCGGAAGGCTTCGGCGTGGACATGATCACCGAGATCGGCAAGCGGCTCGGCCGCGAGGTCGTGATCGAGGACATCAACTTCTCCGGCCTCTTCGCGGCGCTTTTCGCCAAGCGGATCGAGTTCACCGTCAATCCGCTGAACATCACAGCCGACCGGGCCGAGCGCATGCTGTTCACCGAGCCGTTCTTCGCGACCGGCAACGGCTTCATCGTGCGCGAGGGCGAGACGCTGGACGGCTTCGAGGGGTTGCGCGGCAAGGCTGTCGCGGTGAACCGCGGCACGATCTCCGATACATGGGCGACCGAGAACGCCGAGACATACGGCTTTGAGGTGCAGCGCTACGAGACCTTCCCGGACTCCGTCCAGGCGGTGATCACCCAGCGCGTCTTCGCGGCTCTCAACGAGATCCCGACGGCCGTCTATGCGGCGAGCCAGAACCCGGCGATCGCCATCGGGTTCCGCGACTTCAACGGCCGGAACTTCGGCTATGCCTTCCGCCTCGAGAGCGAGGACTACCGCAACAAGGTCGAGGGCGTCATCGAGTGCATGAAGCAGGACGGCACGCTCGCCGCGCTTTACGAGAAGTGGTACGGCGAAACCGCCGCGGAGGACTCGCCCCTGCGCAAGGTCTATCCCGGCTTCGGCGCGCCCGGCTTCAAGGGGTATGACGAGACGCCGCACGAGCTGAGCTGTCAGTAGAAAAACAACGGACACCCGCGGCGGTCGCGTACCGTCGCGGGTGTTCGTCAAAGGGGGGTGATCGTGGATCAGATCCTTGAGAATTACTTCAATCTCGCGGTGATGGCGCGGGCGTTGCCGACGGTGTTCGACGGCTTTCTCGTCACCGTTCAGGTCGCGCTCAGCGTCATCGTCATCGGGATCGGCACGGGGCTGGCGCTCGCCCTGCTGCGCTGCGCCGAAAACCCGCTCGTGAACGGTGTCATCAGCCTCTACGTCGAGGTGTTCCGCACGCTGCCGCAGCTGGTCATCCTGATCTTCATCTTCTTCGGCCTGCCGTATATGGGCATCCGCTTCTCGCCGTTCATGGCGGTGGCCGTGGGCCTTGGTGCGGTGCTTTCGGCCTTTGCGGCGGAGACCTTCTGGGCCGCCATCAACGCACTGCCGAAGGGTCAGTGGGAAGCGGCCGCCGCACTCGGCATGTCGCGGACCAGGTGCCTTTTCGACGTCATCCTGCCGCAGGCGGTGCGCCTGGCCACCCCGCTCATCACCAACCGCGCGATCGCGATCACCAAGGGCACGGCGCTTGGCGTCGCGGTGTCCCTGCAGGAAACGCTGGGCAGCGCGCAGAGCGTGATGGCGATCCTGGCCAATCCGTCACCGCTGACGCTCGCAGCCGGCTTCTACCTGCTGTTCTTCATCCCGCTGGTGATCGCCAGCCGGATCATCGAAAACCGCATGGCGAAGACGACGGGATAGGTCATGGAACTGTTTCTGCAGAACTTCGCGAACATCGATTCGCTGGTGAAGATCTGGCCGCTGCTGGCGCAGGGCCTCAGCCTGACGCTGCTGCTGGCGCTGGTCACGCTTCCGCTCGGGCTGCTGGCGGGGCTGGCGGTCGCAGTCACCTACAGCTTCGGCAACGGGTTCTCGCGCCGGCTGATCATCATCATGATCGACCTGCTGCGGTCCTTCCCGGCGCTGGTGCTGCTGGTGCTGATCTACTACAGCCTGCCGTTCTTCGGGATCTCGCTGCCGGGCTTTGCCGCGGTCGTACTGGCGCTGGTCATCAACAACACCGGTTACTACGGCGAGATCTTCCGTGCCGGGATCGAATCCATCCCGCGCTCGCAGCACGAGGCGGCCGCAGCACTCGGCTTCGGCCGGGGCAGGGCGATGGTCTATCTGATCCTGCCGCAGGCCGTGCGCCGCGTGGTCGCGCCGCTCGCCAGCAACTCGCTCGAGCTGGTCAAGATGACGTCGCTGGCCTCGCTGGTCGCCTTGCCCGAACTGCTGCGCTCCGCCCGCGTCGCCCAGGAGCAGACCTACAATCCGACGCCGCTCACCGCGGCTGCCGTGATCTTCTTCGTCCTGCTGTGGCCCTTCTCGCGCTGGGTCTCGCAGATGGAGAAGAAGGCGCTGAAGGAAAGGGCATAGGATGAAGGTTCTCGTGACCGGCGGGACAGGGTTCATCGGACTGTCCCTTGCCGAACGGCTGCTCGCCCAAGGGCATGACGTGCGCTTGCTGGCGCCGTCCGCGCCCGAGGCGCTGATGCGGGACCCGGCGCTTGCCGGGGCGGAGCTTGTACTCGGCGATATCCGCGATCCCGATACGCTCGCGGACGCGCTCGACGACGTGGACGCGGTGGCGCATCTCGCCGCCATCACCCCCGACCGCGACTACGAGCTGGAAAATCCCGCGCGGGTTGTCGACGTCAATGCGGGCGGGACCGCGTGTCTCCTGCGCGGAGTTGCGCTTCATGCGCCGGGCGCGCGTCTGCTTCTGGTCAGCAGCGTTGCCGTTTATGGCACCGGCGATCCGGTCGGCAGCCGCTGGGACGAGGTGAACGATCCGCCGGCGCCGGCGAGCCTTTACGGCATCACCAAACAGACGGCGGAGCAGCTGGCGAACCATCTCGCCCGGCTCAACGGCCTCGATCTGGTGATCGCGCGGCTCGGGCCGGTGTTCGGCCCCTGGGAGCACGCCAGCGGCGTGCGTCCGTTCCTCAGCCCGCAGACGCAGGCTCTGGCGCTTGCGCTCGCCGGAGAGGAAGTGGTCCTGCCGCGCGCCCTTGCCGGTGACTGGCTCTACAGCCGCGATGCGGGCGAGGCGCTTGCGGGTCTTTTGCATGCCGATCAGGCCGGCGGAGGCGTTTTCAATGTCGGTGCCGGCGCGATCAGCCGGGTCTCCGACTGGTGCGAGGCGCTTGCCCGACTCCGGCCCGGCTTTCGCTGGCGGCTCGCGGAAGCGGGCGAGGCGGCCAACGTCCATCTCACGCTTGCCCGCGACCGGGCGCCGCTTTCCGTCAACCGGCTGCGCGCGCTTCTGCCCGCGGGAACGGCCGAGCCGCTGGCGGACTGTGTCCGCGATCATCTTGTCTGGATGGAAAGCCATCCCACTGCCGTCCCCCTCAGGAGGAATTCACATTGACCGGTATCACCGCAGACACGCCTGTGATCGAGCTGGAGCGCGTGCAGAAGCACTTCGGCGGTTTTCAAGCGCTGAAGGGGGTCGACCTCACCGTCGAGAAGGGAGAACGCATTGTGATCTGCGGCCCCTCAGGCTCGGGGAAGTCGACGCTTATCCGCTGCATCAACGGCCTGGAAACCCATGACGGTGGTGTGATCCGCGTCGCCGGCAAGGTTCTCGACGGAAAGAGCCGCAGCCTCGACGAAGTCCGCCGCGAGGTCGGCATGGTGTTCCAGCATTTCAACCTGTTCCCGCATCTGACCGTCCTGCAGAACCTGACCATCGCCCCGATCAAGATCCGCAAGGTCGCCAAGGCGGACGCGGAGGAAATGGCGCGGGCCTATCTCGAGCGGGTGCAGATCGCGGAACATGCCGACAAGAAGCCCTCGCAGCTTTCCGGCGGTCAGCAGCAGCGCGTCGCCATTGCCCGCGCGCTGTGCATGCAGCCGGAGGTGATGCTGTTCGATGAACCCACGTCCGCGCTCGATCCTGAGATGATCAAGGAAGTGCTCGACGTGATGGTGCAACTCGCCGAGGACGGAATGACCATGATCTGCGTCACCCACGAGATGGGCTTTGCCCGCAGTGTCGCCAACAAGGTGGTGTTCATGGACAAGGGTCAGGTCGTGGAAAGCGCGGATCCGGTGACCTTCTTCACCAATCCGCAGAACGAGCGGGCCAAGGCCTTCCTGAGCCAGATCATCCGGCACTGACGAGAGACGAGACCATGGACCTGACTGGAAAGACGATAATCGTCACCGGCGCGTCGTCCGGCATCGGACGCGCCATCGCGCTTCGCTTCGCCCGTGCCGGCGCGCGGGTGGTCGCGGTGGACATCACCGAGGCGGTGGTGGAAGGCGGCGCTCCCGTCGCTGGCGCCTTGAGCGAGATCGATCCGGCCAACCGGTTCCGGCGGGTCGACGTCACCGATGCCGCAAGTGTCGGCGAGCTTGTCGCGGAAACGGCCCGGGACTTCGGCCGGCTCGACGTGCTCGTCAACAATGCGGCGATCGGCAGCCCCTTCGCGCTTGTCGAGACGGACGAGGCGCAGTGGGACCGGGTGATGAACGTGAACCTGAAGGCCGTCTATCTGTGCAGCCGGGCGGCGATTGCGCAGATGCTCGGGCAGGAGATCGTCAACGAGGCGCGCGGGCGGATCGTCAACATCTCCTCCCAGCACGGAATGGTCGCGGCTCCGGGCGCCTTCGCCTATGGGGTGAGCAAGGCGGGCGTGGTCTATATGACCCGCCAGATCGCCGCCGACTATGCCGACCGGCACATTATCTGCAACGCGGTCGCGCCGGGCAAGATCGTGACGGGCAAGGGCGGGCGACCGTCGGAGCCGGAGGTGATGGAGTATTCGCGCAGCCGCACGCCAATGCCGCGCCTGGGCAAGCCCGACGACGTCGCCGGAGCAGCGCTTTTCCTCGCCAGCGACGAAGCCCGCTACATCACCGGCCACAACCTGCTGGTCGACGGCGGATGGATGGCGGCCTGATTTTGAGGCCGCCAGCCGGTTTCAGAGACCCTTGATCATGCCGCCGTCGGCGCGGTGCACGGAGCCGGTGATGTAGGACGCCTGGTCACTGCACAGGAAGGCGGCGTAGGAGGCGAACTCCTCGACCCGGCCGTAGCGCCCGGTCGGAATAGTGGCCCGCGAGGCGGTCCGCACCTCATCGATTTTCTTTCCGGTCCGTTCCGCCGCCTTGGCGTCCAACTCGTCGACGCGGTCGGTGTGAATGCGTCCGGGCGCCAGGCAATTGACGGTGACATTGTCGGCGGCGACCTCGCCGGCGAGCGTCTTCGACCAGCCGACGACCGCGAGACGCAGCGCGTTGGAGATGCCAAGGTTCGGGATCGGCTGCATCACGCCGGACGAGACGACATTCACGATCCGGCCCCATCCGCGCGACCGCATGCCCGGCAGCAGGTGCCGTGCGAGCCGGCAGTTGCCCAGGAACATGATGTTGAACTGGGCCATCCAGACATCGTCGGGCACATCGGCAATCGGTCCCGGGGGAGGGCCGCCGCAATTGTTGATCAGGATATCGACATCGCCGGCGGCCTTCGCCAGCGCGTCGATGGAGGCGGCATCCGCCAGATCGCAGCGGATCGCTTCCGCCGTGCCGCCCGTGTCGGCGATGGCCTGAGCGGCCGTGTCCAGCGCTCCTTGCGTCCGGCCGCTGAGGACAACTGACGCGCCTTCCTGTGCCAGCGCCTGCGCGATGCCGAGGCCGAGGCCGCGTCCTGCACCGATTACCAAGGCTTTGCGCCCATTCAGTCCGAAATCCATCCGTCTTTCTCCTTGTTCGCGGGTCGTTGCCGTCGCGTTCCTGCGTTGACAGTTCGGTCAGGCGAGTGCTAGGCATCCTAGTGGGATACCAGCGGAGTATCAACGGTGTCCCTTATGGTTTTAAGGGGGAGTACAGATGAAAACTGCAATGTTTACCGCGACTATCGCGCTGGCCGTGGCCTTTGGAGGGGCAGGTGTCGGATCGGCACAGGCGGCAAATCTGGAAGAGATTCGGGAGCGGGGCGTTCTCAACGCCGCGACGAGCGGCAACCTTCCGCCGGTCAGCTACATGAACGAGAAGAACGAGCTTGTGGGCTACGACATCAATGTCGCGCGCTACATCGAGAAGAAGCTCGGCGTGAAGATCGAGATCAACCGTCTCGACTGGAAGGGCATCCTTCCCGGTCTTCAGACGGGCCGTTTCGATGCGGTGTTTTCGAACGTGAACATCACCAACGAGCGCAAGAACACCTTCACCTATTCCATTCCCTATTCGCGTGCCGCCGTCGTGGTGGTCAAGCGGGCGGGCCTCGATGACATCACCAGCTTCAAGACGCTGGCCGGCAAGCGCGTCGGCGCGATCTCGGGCGGCAATGACGGCGAGATCCCGGCGCGAGCGATCTCCAAGGAATACGGCGAGTTCGAGCAGTTCAAGGGCTACAGCGGCTACGCCGAGATGCTCCAGGACCTGATGGTCGGGCGCGTCGACGCGCTGATCATGCCGGACACGGCCGCTGGCGGCTTCCTCAAGTCGCGCCCCGGTGTCGCGGAGATCGTCGGCGAGCCCTACATGGTCCGCTTCGTCGGCGTGCCGATGCAGAAGGGCTCCGACGCCCTGAAGGCGGAGATCGACGCCGCGATCCGCGAGATGCGCGAGCAGGGGCTTCTCGACCAGTGGGGTGAGGAGTTCTTCGGCATCGAGAACTTCAGCGACCAGCTCGTCGACGAAGTGCCCTGACCTGTCGGGGCCCGGCCTGCCGGGCCCCGCTATCTCCGTTCCGATAACCTTTGAAAGTTCGGCTCATGGAACTCGATTTCTCGGTCGCCTGGACCTATCTGCCGGTCATGCTGGAGGCGACGCTGCTGACTATCATGTTGGCACTGGTCACCCAGACCATCGGCACGTCTATCGGCTTCGTCTTCGCTCTCGGGCGGACGTCGCGCTTCGGTGTCCTGCGCTTTGCGGTGTGGGCCTATGTCTGGCTGTTTCGCGGCACGCCGGTGCTGTTGCATCTCTTCTTCGTCTATTACGCCGCGCCGCTGTTCGGCGTGACGCTGGATGCGCTGCCCGCGGCCATCATCGCGATGTCGCTGAGCTCGGCCGCCTATAACACCGAGATCCTGCGCTCCGGCATTCAGGCCGTCCACAAGGGGCAGATCGAGGCGGCGGAAGCCGTTGGCATGCGCTACGGGCGGATCATTCGCCGGGTGGTGGCGCCGCAGGCGGTGCGCATCGTCATCCCGCCCTACATGAGCAACTTCATTTCCCACACCAAGAACACCTCCCTGGCCTCCGTCATCACCGTGCCCGAGCTGATGCTGACGTCCCAGATGGTCTACTCGTCGACCTATCGCGCGATCGAGATCCTGTCGCTCGCCGGCCTGATCTACCTGGTGCTGACGTCCTGCCTGACCGGACTGCAGCTCTGGCTCGAGCGGCGCACCAGCTATGAGGCGCGTGGCATGAGCCGGCGCCGGCGGAAGCAGTTCCTGGGCGCATCTGACGCGTCCGTGCGGATGGAGGCGTGATCATGAGCAAGGCAGACTCCCCCATGATCGAGGCCCGCGACATCCGCAAGGCATTCGGGTCGTTCCAGGCGCTGAAGGGCGTGTCGCTGACGGTCGGGCGCGGCGAGGTCGTGTGCCTGATCGGCCCGAGCGGCTCCGGCAAGAGCACGCTGCTGCGCTGTATCAACCATCTGGAGACGCCCGATTCCGGTGTCGTGCGGGTCGACGGCCAGCCGGTCGGAAGCGTGGAGAAGAACGGGCGAACGTCCCGCATGTCCGCGCGCCAGGTCGCGCAGATGCGCAGCCAGATCGGCATGGTGTTCCAGATGTTCAACCTGTGGCCCCATATCAGCGCCATCGAGAACGTCGCGCTCGGCCTGATAGAGGTGAAGGGCATGTCCGTCGCGCAGGCGGCGGAGATTGCGCGCGAACAGATGGAGCGGGTGGGGCTCGCCGCGAAATGCGATGCCTTCCCCGAGCACCTGTCGGGCGGACAGCGCCAGCGCGTCGCCATCGCGCGGGCGCTGGCGATGGAGCCCAAGGTGATGCTCTTCGACGAGCCGACCTCGGCGCTCGATCCGGAGCTTGTCGGCGAGGTGCTGCAGGTCATGGAATCGGTTGCCGCCGACGGCATGACCATGATCGTCGCGACCCACGAGATGGGATTTGCCCGCAAGGTCGCGGACAAGGTCGTCTTCATGGATGACGGCAACGACGTCGAAGCCGGCGCGCCCGACCAGATCTTCGACAACCCGAAGAGCGACCGTCTCCAGCGGTTCCTCGACAAGGTTCTGGCATGACGGACGCCCTTGTGCCGGGCGCGGGTCGGCTGGCCGGGCGGCGCGCTATCGTCACCGGTGCGGCCGGGGCCCTCGGCCTTGCGACCGTGCGGCGGTTCCTGGCGGAAGGGGCGGAGGTGGTCGGCGTGGATCTTTCCGCGCCGGCCGCCGGCTGGCCCGAGGGACTTGTGCCCGAGGTGGGCGATGCGGCGGACCCGGCCTTCATCGAGACGGTTGCCCGGCGCCATGCCAGCTGCGACGTGCTGGCGATGTTTGCCGCAGCGTCAGAGGGCGGAACGGTGGAGACGACCACGCAGGACACCTGGACGCGGGTGTTGCAGGTGAATGTCGTGGCCGCCGCCCTGTGGATCGGTGCCGTGCTGCCAGGGATGCGTGCGGCCGGCGGCGGTGCCATCGTCACGGTGGGCTCGCAGCTGGCGCAGTCCGGCGGGACCGGAAACGTCTCCTACATCGCCTCCAAGGGTGCGATCGCCGCACTCACCCGCACGGTCGCGCTCGACCATGCGGGCGAGGGGATCCGCTGCAACTGTCTCGTTCCCGGCGCCATCGAGACCCCGTTGCTGCGCAGGTCGTTCGCCCGGGCGCCGGATCCGGCGCTCGCCGAGCGTCGGTCGCTTGCGCGTCACCCCGCGGGGCGTTTCGGAACGCCGGAGGAAGTGGCCGCGGCCGCGCTGTTTCTCGCCAGCGACGATTCCTCCTTCACCACCGGCGCCATTCTGCCGGTGGAGGGCGGCTGGCTTGCCGGCTAGGAAAGGATAAGGCCATGCGGGTTCTCGTGACCGGAGGTGGCGGCTTCGTCGGCGCGAATGTCGTCGAGGCGCTCGTCGCTGCCGGATATGACACGCTCGCGCTCGACCGGCCCGGAACGCCCCGGGTACCGGGGCGGGGCGCAGGCTTCATCGAGGCGGATATTCGCGATGGCGTGGCCTGCGGCAGGGCGCTCGAGGGTGTCGGGACGCTGGTTCACTGCGCGGCCGTCACGCCCTCCGCCTCAGCGGATATCGACGCGGTGCTGCGGGCCTTTGCCATCAATCTGGCCGCCACGTCCGATCTTGCGATGGCCTGCGAGCGTCGCGGCGTGCGCATGATCCATCTGAGTTCCGCCTCCGTCTATGGCGCGGCGTCGGACGGGCCGCTGGACGAGGTCGAGACCTGGCCGAGGCCGGTTGCGGCCTATGGCATCTCCAAGCTTGCCGCAGAGCAGTTCGTTGTGTCGCGGCGGGCGTCCGGCCTTCAGGCCGGCGTGCTGCGGATCGGCTCCGTCTTCGGTCCGCATGAGCGGGGAACGGGCGTGCGCGACACGCTGAGCGCACCGTATCAGGTGACGCGCGCAGCGCGGAAGGGGCAGGCGGTGCGGCTGCCGCGCGCGGGACGGCGCGACTGGATCTACGCCCGCGATGTCGCCGCCGCCGTGCTTGCCGCCATCCGCCTGGACGCGCTTCCAGATCCGCCGGTGAATATCGCCGGCCTGGAGGAATGGAGCGTCGCCGACTGGTGCGAAAGCATCGCGCGGCATGTGCCGTTCGACTGGCGGATCGATCCGGCCGACCCGACCATCGATTTTCACGGCAGAGACGACCGACCGCCTCTCGCCACCCGACGAATGCGAGACCTGCTCGGGTTTCGACCGACCTACACCCGCGAGCGGGCCTGCGAGGACTACCTGCGCTGGCTGGAGGAAAACGAGGCGACATGACGACTTACGACACGATCATCAAGGGCGGGCTGGTGGCAGCGCCCGGCCGCGATCTCCTGTGCGACATCGCGATCAGCAACGGGCGGATCGCCGCCCTTGGCGACGGCCTGCAGGGGGCGGAGGTCATCGACGCGCAGGGGCTGATCGTGACGCCCGGCGGCGTCGACGCGCACTGCCACATCGACCAGCTCACCTCCACCGGCGCGCGCACGGCGGATACCTTCGAAAGCGCGTCCCGGGCGGCGGCCCATGGCGGCACCACCACGCTGATGCCCTTTGCCGTGCAGCATCGCGGCTGTTCGCTCCGCGAGGCGGTCACCGATTATCGCGCGCGCATGGGCGACACCAGCCACGTCGACTGCGCGTTCCACCTGATCGTCACCGATCCGACGCAAGAGACGCTTAAGCGCGATATTCCCGACCTGGCGGCCGAGGGCTTCACGTCGGTCAAGATCTACCTGTCCTACGACGCGCTTCGCCTCGACGACCGTTCGGCCCTCGATGTGCTGGCCGTCTGCCGGGCCGAACGTCTGATGACGATGGTTCATGCGGAAAGCCATGACATGATCGCCTGGCTGACCGAGCGGATGGTCGAGCACGGCTATGACGACGTGCGCTACTTCCCGCGCTCGCGCCCCATCGTCGCGGAGCGGGACGCAACCCATCACGCTATTGCGATGTCGGAGCTGATCGACACGCCGGTCCTGATCGTGCATGTCTCCAGCATCGACGCGCTCGACGAGATCCGCCGCGCCCAGGCCGGCGGGCGCCCTGTGCTTGCCGAAACCTGCCCGCAGTATCTGGTGCTTGCCGATACGGATCTGGATCGTCCCGATTTCGGCGGCGCGAAGTTTTGTTGCAGCCCGCCGCTGCGCGACAAGGCGCATCAGGAGGCCCTGTGGAAGGGTCTTGCCGACGGGACGCTCGCCGTCTGCTCGTCCGACCACTCCGCGTTCTTCTTCGACGGGCCGGACGGAAAGAAGCGCAATGGCGACGGCGCGCCCTTCACCCGCATTCCCTACGGACTGCCCGGACTGGAAGCGCGCATGCCGCTGATGTTCTCCGAAGGCGTCAGCGGCGGCCGCCTGTCGTTGCAGACCTTCGTCGAGGTCACCGCGACCCGACCGGCGGAAATCTACGGCCTTGGCGCCAGCAAGGGACGGATCGCGCCCGGATACGACGCTGACCTCGTTCTGTGGGATCCGTTGCAGACCGCGCGAATGTCCGTCGAGCTTTTGCACGACGGCATCGACTACACGCCCTATGAGGGGATCGATCTGGTTGGACGACCTGTGCGCACGCTCCTGCGCGGACGCACGTTGGTCGACGGCGAGACCTGGATGGGCGGCGAGGCGACAGGTCGCCTGCTCGCCTGCGAGCGCCCGGTGCCGGAAGATCGTCCCAGACCGCAAAACGCCTATTACGATGTGACGGAGAACCGCTTCTCCGACGGGTTCTAGGCTCCCTCCCGGACGTCGGCTTTCACCAACGCGGCGTGTGCCGCCCGTTGCGCGCTTTCCCTGCCGGGACGCGTGGCGGGCGTGCGCGCGCCGCGGTCGTTCTGCCAAAGCCGCGTGCGTCAAAGGGCTGGACCAACGCCACGCCACNGGCGCGACAAAAGACTGCCCGTCAGGACGACGAAGCTGCAACGCCGGAAATTTTGAATAAGGAGGGTTGGCTGGGGAACCTGGATTCGAACCAGGACTAACAGAGTCAGAGTCTGCGGGTCTACCGTTAACCTATTCCCCAAGACCGTAGCGGAGGGCGCCTTGCGGCGCGACGCTCATCTTGTGCGGCGTTGTATGAATCTCGGCCCGCGCTGTCAAGGGTCGATCTTTCACGCTGTGGCACCTGTGGACTGTTGGGGAGGCGAGCGGGCGCGCGGTCGTGCATGCGAAGCTGCCGCGGGACTTTGTCCTTTGCCCAACGCATTGCGAGGCGCCGAAACGATGGTAAACTGTCGTCAACAAGAGACCAGCTCAGACCCATGACTTTTGCGGTCTGACCAGCCGAGGCGCGCGAGAGCCGCCGGCGAGGACGAACAGTGAGCGAATCGGGAAAGATCGGGCCGGATTCCGACCGGCCTCATCCCGACGCGGAAACGGATGCAGAGGCGCGCGCCGCAGGGCGGCGTCGTGGATCCGGCAGGAAACGCAGGCGACGGGGCAAGAAAGGTCCGGTTGCCCAAGGTTCCGCGGAGGGACTGTCGGCGGGAGCGCCCGACCAGCACGGTGCGCCGAGCCTGATGGGCGCGCCGGGTCGTGCCTCGACCGACGGCACGAAGAGCGGCCGGGACAGGGCGTCTTCCGGCGCGTCGGAGCAGGAACGGCCGGTTGCCGACGGTGCGACCCTGGACGGCGACACGCAGCCGGCGTCGGCTGAAGCCGCCACGACCGGCGGAAAGAAACGGCGTGGCAAGCGGCGGCGAAGGCCGAATCGCGCGGAGCGCCGGGCGGAAAAGCCGTTCTCCCCATCGCAGCCGGAGCGGCCCGGTGCCGGTGACGTGTCCCCGCATCAGCAGGCCCCGCCTTTCGGACAGGCCGCGACGGGAGAGCCGGTGCGCGATCCCGTGCGGTCCATGCGGTCCGGGGCCGACGGCCAGACATGGATGACGCGGCCGAAGGATGGCGCGCGGAATCGGGACGAGNGCGCGCGTGACGGTCCGGGACGGGCTCATCGCCCGGGGCAGGGCGCGCGCCGTATCGCCGCGCCGGTGGTGCTCGATCCGGCCGGCGCGCAGCGGCTTTATGCGGCGCTCGATCTTGGCACCAACAATTGCAGGCTTCTGGTGGCGCGTCCGGAAACCCGGGGATTTCGCGTCGTCGATGCGTTTTCGAAGATTGTGCGGCTGGGCGAGGGGCTCGGGCACCACAACCGGCTGAGCGAAGCGGCGATGGACCGGGCCATCGAGGCGCTCGGCTGTTGCCGGGACAAGATGCGCGACCGCGGCGTGGACCGTGTGCGGCTGATCGCGACCGAGGCCTGCCGGGCGGCGGAAAACGGACCGCTGTTCATCGAGCGGGTGTTTGAGGAAACCGGGCTGGCGCTGGAGATCGCGACGCGGGAAACCGAGGCGCGGCTTGCCGTTGCCGGCTGCGCCTCGCTGGTGGACCCGGATGCCAATGGCGTCGTTCTCTTCGATATCGGCGGCGGATCGTCGGAAATCGTCTGGCTCGACCTGCGCAACCGCTGCGGCGCGCGCGGCGTGGCGCTGACGCGCTTCATCCGCGACTGGACCTCGCTGCCGGTCGGGGTGGTCAACCTTGCGGAACGCCACGGCGGTCGCCATGTCACGGCGGATATCTTCGAGGCGATGGTCCAGGACGCCCGCCAGCACCTGGAGGCGTTCTCGCTCGGGCGCGAACTCACCGAGGCGATCTGCGACGGCAAGGTGCACATGCTGGGGACATCGGGAACNGTGACGACGCTTGCCGGCGTGCATTTCGGGCTGAAGCGCTACGACCGGCGGCGGGTCGACGGCGCATGGATGGATGCCGACGATGTGACGGCAATGATTGAGCGCCTGCGCGCGATGCCCTATGAGGAGCGCGTGGGCAACCCTTGCATCGGCGCGGATCGCGCGGATCTGGTGCTCGCCGGCTGCGCGATCCTGGAAGCGATCCGCAGACGCTGGCCGTGCCAGAGGCTGCGCGTGGCCGACCGGGGCCTGCGCGAAGGCATCTTGATGGAACTCATGTCCGCCGACCGGGTCTGGCGGCGCAAGGACCCGCCGAAGTATCGCGGCCGGGGAAGGAAGCACAAATGAGCGGATCGGGCCGCGGCCGCGGCGATCGCGGCATGTTCGAGCGGGTGAAGACCGCGAAACGGCGCACCAACTCTTCGGCGCGCTGGCTGCAGCGGCAGCTGAACGACCCCTACGTGCGGGCGGCGAAGATCGACGGCTATCGCTCGCGCGCGGCCTACAAGATCCTCGAGATCGACGACAAGCATCATATCCTCAAGCCCGGCCAGCGGATCGTCGACCTTGGCGCGGCGCCAGGCGGCTGGTGCCAGGTGGCGGCGGCCAAGACCGGCTCCACCGATCAGGACCCGCGCATTGTCGGCATTGACTATCTCGAGGTCGAACCGCTTCCCGGGGTTACGCTCCTGCTCAAGGACTTTCTGGACGATGATGCGCCTGAAGCCCTGCGGGCGGCGCTCGGCGGGCACGCGCCCAACCTGGTGATGTCCGACATGGCGGCGCCGACGACCGGACACCGGCAGACCGACCATCTGCGCACGACTCACCTGTTCGAGGTCGCGGAGGAGTTCGCGCGCGAGAATCTGGCGCCCGGCGGGGCGTTCCTGTCGAAGGTGTTTCGCGGCGGTGCGGAGAACGAGGCGCTCGCCCGGCTCAAGCGGGATTATCAGTCGGTGCATCACATCAAGCCGCCTGCAAGCCGCAAGGAAAGCCCGGAACTCTACGTTCTGGCCAAAGGGTTTCGCGGCGGCGAGGGCTGAGCCGCTCCGGGNGGCAGGGAGCCCTCCGGCCGCATCCGCAATGGCGGGGCGTTATGCCGCTTTCCTTCCGGTCACACCCGTGTTAATGACCCGCGCCAACCTCTCTTATTCGTGACGCTTCGTCCCGGGCGAATTCTTGCTTCCGGCGGCCGGGCGGNATTTCCTGAAAGGGGANTGGCACATGGCTGAATTCTACCAGTCGATTCATGGCGCGGAAGCGCTCACGTTCGACGATGTGCTCCTGATGCCCGGGCACTCCGAAGTGCTTCCGTCCGAGACCGACCTGCGGACCCGCGTCACCCGGGGCATCGAGCTTAACTTCCCCCTGCTTTCAAGTGCCATGGACACGGTCACCGAGGGGCGTCTGGCCATTGCCATGGCGCAGGCCGGCGGCATCGGCGTCATCCATCGCAACCTCACCATGGACCAGCAGGCCGAAGAGGTCCGAAGGGTCAAGAAGTTCGAATCCGGAATGGTGGTCAATCCGCTGGTGATCGGACCGGACGCGACGCTTCAGGACGCTCTCGACCTGATGGAGCGGCACCGCATTTCCGGTATTCCGGTGGTGGAGAACGGCGGCGCGGGCGGACAGCATGTCGGCCGCCTCGTCGGCATCCTCACCAACCGAGATGTCCGCTTCGCCTCCGACCCGAGCCAGCGCGTCTACGAGCTGATGACCCGTGAGGGACTGGTGAGCGTGCGCGATACGGTGAGCCAGGCGGAGGCCAAGCGCCTTCTGCACAAGCATCGCATCGAGAAGCTGCTGGTGGTCGACGACGCGCAGAACTGCGTCGGGCTGATCACCGTCAAGGACATGGAAAAGGCGCAGCTCAATCCCAACGCATCGAAGGACGACCAGGGCCGGCTGCGCGTTGCCGCCGCCACCAGCGTCGGTCCCGAGGGGTTCGAGCGTGCGGAACGCCTGATCGACGCAGGCGTCGACCTTCTCGTTGTCGACACCGCCCACGGCCATTCGGAGCGCGTGCTGGAGATGGTGCGCCGGGTGAAGGCGAAGTCGAATTCGGTGCAGGTGCTCGCCGGCAATGTCGCGACCCGGGACGGCACGCGGGCCCTGATCGATGCGGGGGCGGATGCCGTCAAGGTCGGTATCGGCCCGGGTTCGATCTGCACGACCCGCATTGTCGCCGGTGTCGGCGTTCCGCAGCTCACCGCCATCATGGAAGCCTGCGAGGCGGCCGCGAAGGACGACGTGCCGATCATTGCCGACGGTGGCATCAAGTATTCGGGCGATCTTGCCAAGGCGCTGGCGGGCGGGGCTTCGGCCGCGATGATCGGCTCGCTGTTCGCCGGAACCGATGAAAGCCCGGGCGAGGTCTATCTCTACCAGGGACGTTCCTACAAGGCCTATCGCGGCATGGGGTCGGTCGGCGCCATGGCCCGCGGCTCGGCGGACCGTTATTTCCAGGCGGAGGTGCGCGACGCGCTGAAGCTGGTGCCGGAAGGGATCGAGGGGCAGGTGCCCTACAAGGGGCCGCTGGAGAGCGTCCTGCACCAGCTGGCCGGGGGCCTGCGCGCCGCCATGGGCTATGTCGGGGCCTGCACGCTTGCAGAGCTCCAGGAAAAGGCCCGCTTCGTGCGGATCTCCGGCGCGGCACTGCGCGAAAGCCACGCCCACGACGTGACGATCACGCGGGAAAGCCCGAACTATCCGTCCAACGTCTAGGGCCAACAAAAAACTCCGGGACATGGTCCCGGAGTTTTGTTTGATAGAGCGAAAGGCGGGGTCTCAGGTCTGACGCGCACGATGGAGGCGCTTCAGCGACCGGAAGACGCGGGATCAGGCGCCGGCGTCGGTATCGTCGGACTTGGTGTTGCGTCCCTTGCGTTTCACCTGCGACATTTCCAGAAGGCGATGGGCACAGGCGACGAGGAGTTCCGGGGATTCTCCGCGCATGTCCTCTGCGGCATATTCGAAGTATGCCTTCCAGGCCTTGATTTCCTTGCTTGGATCAACTGTTCCGTCGGTTTTATCGGTCATCGCTTCCACCTCCAATTTGCAACAGAAGACGTGATGCAACGTTATCGAAGCGTTATTCCCTTTGGGTGTAAAGACACGCGTTAGTTGATTGGAAGTTGTAAGCTGATATTATTCGCGAGGCGTTCCTACTTTGGGTTGTTGAGATTATATCTATTCGCGTTGATATTATTTTTGACTGCCTTCGGTCAGGCTGCGTTGCAAACGTTGGCAAGCACCGACGGATCGGCTAAAGCAGCAACCTCCGACGTCGAAATCCGGTGCACTTAGTGCAGCATGGCAATCGTGCCGCCGCGCCGGGAACGGGTGCAGGGGATGACGCGGAAGCGGTGGCGTTGTCGTCGACAGAAACACGTAACTTCGGGGATTGGGCATGAAAGACGGGGGCCGGCTGGCCGCGGCAATCGAGATTCTGGACGATGTCGATACCCATCGACGGCCCGTGCAGGAGTCCCTGAAGGACTGGGGGCGTCGCCATCGCTTCGCCGGGTCGGGCGACCGTCTGGTGATCGCCAATCTTGTGTTCGACGCCCTTCGCAAGCGCTTGTCGCTGGCTCATGTGATGGGGTCTTCCAGCGCGCGCGCGCTGGTGCTGGCCACCTATGCGCGCAGTTGGGGCTTTGGCGCGGAGGGGATGGCGGCCGTTCTGCAGGACGACCGGTTTGCGCCCGAACCGCTCGAGCCGGATGAAGTTGCGCTTCTGGAAAAGCCCCTCGACGTGGATGCGCCCGATCACGTGCGCGCGGACGTGCCGCTTTGGCTCTGGCCGCACTTCGAAGAGGCCTTCGCCGAAGATGCGGTGGAGGAAGGCGCGGCGCTGGCCGCACGCGCGCCCATCGACATGCGCGTCAACCTCTTGAAGGGGGACCGGGAGCGGCTCCACAAGCGGCTTGCGCATCTTGGCGTCATGGACACGCCGATCTCGCCGGTGGGGCTCAGGCTGCCACCGCCACCGGGCAAGGAGCGGGTGCCTCACGTTCAGGCCGAAGAGGGGTTTCGCAAGGGCTGGTTCGAGCTGCAGGACGAGGCGAGCCAGGTCGCGGCGCTGCTCGCAGCCTCCGTCGAGCCGGCTCAGGTCCTCGACTATTGCGCGGGCGGCGGCGGCAAGACGCTGGCGCTTGCCGGCGCGCTGGGAAACCGCGGGCAGATCTATGCCCATGACGTCAGCAAGCTGCGTCTNGCGCCGATTTTCGAGCGGCTGCAGCGGGCCGGCGCGCGCAACGTGCAGACCCGCGATCCGGAAACCGGGAAACTGGACGATCTGGAAGGCCGGATGGACCTNGTGTTCCTCGATGTGCCCTGTTCGGGGACGGGCGTCTGGCGGCGCCGGCCGGATTCCAAGTGGCGCATCACGGCGAATGCGCTCTCGGGGCGGTTGCGGGAACAGCGCGAGGTGCTGGCCCAGGCTAGCCGTTACGTGCGCCCTGGCGGCTACCTGGCCTATGCCACCTGTTCGCTGCTTCCCTGCGAGAACCAGACCCAGGTGCGGGCTTTCCTGTCGGACAATCCGCTGTTTCAGGCCGAGCCGCTGGTGTCGCGCTGGGAGCAGGTGTTTGGCGAAACCGCCACCAAGCCGAGGTTCACGGAAGAGGGCTTCGCGACCCTCAGTCCCGCACGCACCAACACGGACGGCTTTTTCGTCGCGCTGTTGAAGCGCGCCGACTGACGGGCCGGCGAACCGCTTTTTACCTAATGCCTAATTCGCGACGGGCCAGTTCCGGTCGCCTTCCGGCATCATGAACACCTGACCCGGATAGATCAGGTCCGGATTGCGGATCTGGTCCTTGTTGGCCTGATAGATCGTGGTGTAGCGCAGGCCCTCGCCATAGCGCCGCTGCGAGATGGTCCACAGGTTGTCGCCGCTGCGGATGATGATGCTCGGGATCTGGCGCGCGCCGGTGCTGGCGCTTGCGCCGTCGCCCTCGCCGGCAGTGCCGGTGGCGCTCACCGGACGCAGCACGATGGCGTCTTCCGCCTTCTCGAAGGTCACCTGCGCGCGCGCGACCACCGTCCCGCTGTCCGGGACGATCTGGTCCGCCCGGACATCGACCTCTCCGGGGGCGATTTCATTCTCGGTTTCCATCAGCCAGCGGCCCTTGCTGTCGGTCGTGGTTTCGCCGATCAGCGTATTGTCGAAATAGACGCGGACGTCGGAATTCGGCTCGCCGGCACCGGCGACGAACACCTTGCTGTCCTCCGTCTCGACCGCTTCCACCGTCACCCGGGGCGTGGCAGGCGTGTCCGTTGCCGGACCTCCGGTCTCGCCGGCAGGGGTCTCGGTTGCCGCGGGGCTATCCGTGGCGGGGCCCGCCGCGACCTCTGTCGAAGGCGAAGTCGCGGGTGCTGTCTCGGGCGTGGCGTCTGCCGCGAGCTGGTCCGACGGTTGCGCGGAGGAGGGCGTTGCTGGTGCCTCCGCCGCGGCAGGCGTCGTGTCGACCTGTTCGGGCGCCTTTGCGGTGTCCGCAGCCGTCTCCGTCAGCGCCGCGACGTCCCGGGAGGTGTCGTCCGTCTGGCCGCTCGGGGGCGTTGCGCCGGCCGCCGTCGGTTCGGTTTCCGGCTTTTGCAGGATCTGCGACGGCGCGCCCGGCTCGTTCAGCATCACCAGAACCTCGCCGCTTGCGGGATCCTCGGGAACGGAAACGGCAATCGACTGTCGCGAGGCACGCTTCACTGTACCTGCGTCGTCCTGGGTTTCGAGCGTGACGGCATGGGCCCCCGGATCGAGCGGGGTGTCCAGCACGATGGCGAATTCGCCGGCGGCATTGGCGATGCCCTTGCCGACCACCTTGCCGTTGGACAGAAGCGCGACGATGGCGCCGGCCTCGGAACGTCCGGCGACCACGGTCGAGCCGTCGGGCTCCACGCGCATCAGGTCGAATGTCGGTTCGCTGCCCTCGGTCGTCGTCGCGGCGGTGTCGACCGGAGCGGGAGCGTTCGCGCTATCGTCGCGCGGCTCGATGGCGGCGGTGTCGCCTTGCGCGGTATCGCCGCCGGGTGCGGCGGATGATGTTCCGCCGTCCGGCACGGCGGCTGTTCGTTCGCCGTCCGTGGCAGCCGGAGCGTCCGTCGGCGTGGTCGCAACGCGTTCATCGCCAGGCTGCTGCCGAAGCTGCCAGAGCCCGATGCCGAACGCGCCGGCGCCGACGATCCCGGCGAGAATGAGCAATTGAACGACGACTTTCCGCGACATGCCAGATCCGTTCCCTGAGTTTTCCAGGTCGTCGGGATCGGTTTCAGCGCCTTGAGGCCCGTGAATCCTGTCGATCCCCTCCCGTTCCTAGATGGTTATATGCTTATTCCTGGGGCGGCAAGCAACCGCTCCGTTCGAGCCGTATTGACCGGCGTGCGCCACGGTGCAAAACAGGGCGCATGAGCGATATGAAAACGATTTGCGTCTATTGCGGCACCGGAGAGGGCGCGACGCCCGCCTATCTTGCCGCCGCCACCGAGCTTGGACGCCGCATCGCGGCCGACGGTCTCTCCCTCGTCTACGGGGGCGGGTCCATCGGTCTGATGGGGGCGGTTGCTCGCGCCACGCTGGACAACGGCGGTCATGTCACCGGGGTCATTCCGCGCTTCCTGGAGGAGCGCGAGGTGATGATGCAGACGGTCAGCGATCTTGTGGTCACCGATGACATGCATGAGCGCAAGCGCATCATGTTCGACCGCGCCGACGCCTTCGTCGCGTTGCCCGGCGGCATCGGCACTTTGGAGGAACTGGTCGAAGTCCTGACCTGGGGGCAGCTCGGCCGTCACCGCAAGCCCGTCGCCCTTGCCGATATCAACGGATTCTGGCGACCGTTGGTGACCCTTCTGGAGCACATGCGGGAGGAGGCTTTCATCCGTCCGGGCTTCGAGATCGCCTATCACGTCTGCCCGACGGTGGCCGACATCCTGCCGACCCTGCGCGCGGCCTGCGCGGCCCCGGACGAGGAGGCGGGCGCCAATGTCGCCGACCTGGAGCGGCTGTAGATCCAGGCCGGAAACCGCCTTCATGAAACATCCGGATAATTGACAGAAAGGCACTGATGCATGTCGCTGCGTCAGGGCCTTTGCTGTTATGACGTTACTTGAAAGAAGCTTCGTAACTCCTTCGACGGAAAGTCATAAAGGAGGCCGCTGTCCTTGTTTTCCGGCGCCGCCAGATCAAGCAGGCAAGGAGCCAGTTCGCTTGGGTGGGCGAGGGTTGCGGCGTCTTCGCCGGGCATCGCCTCGGCGCGCAAGGCGGTGCGCATGGGGCCCGGATTGACCAGCATGCCGGTGATCGGCGTCTGGCGGGTTTCGGCGACATAGGTGCGCAACAGCGTTTCCACGGCAGCCTTGGAAACGGCATAGGGTCCCCAATAGGCCTTGCAACTGTGCGCGGCGTCCGAGGTGAGGACTACGACGCGGCCGGCGTCCGACTGGCGCAGCAGCGGGTCGAGCGAGCGCAGCAGCCGCCAGTTTGCGGTGACGTTCACCGCCATCACCTTGTCCCAGGTCTTGGGCTTCACATGTCCGAGCGGCGAGAGACCGCCGAGAATGCCGGCATTGGCGATCAGCACGTCGAGCTTTTTCCAGCGCTCGTAAATGGCAGCGCCGAGACGGTCGATCGCGTCGAAGTCGGTCAGGTCGACCGGCACCAGCGTTGCCTGGCCGCCGGCGCTGCGGATCTCGTCGTCGAGTTCTTCCAGGCCGCCGACCGTGCGGGCGATGGCGATCACATGCGCGCCTTCGGCGGCCAGCGCCTTGGCGGCATGATAGCCGATGCCGCGCGAGGCGCCGGTGACGACGGCGACGCGTCCCTCAAATCGTTTCTGCATGCGTGATTATCCCACTTCGACCAGGCGCGGCATGTGCGACACGTCATCGTCTTCGGCCATGTCGGTCAGCGGCGTCGGATAGTCGCCGGTGAAGCAGTGATCCGTGAACTGCGGGTTTTCCGCGTCACGTCCCTCGTAGCCGATGGCCTTGTAGATCCCTTCCACCGAGAGGAAGGCGAGGCTGTCGGCGCCGATGTAGTTGCGCATCTCCTCAAGGCTGTATTTGGCGGCGAGGAGCTTTTCGCGCACCGGCGTGTCGATGCCGTAGTAGTCGGAATAGCGGATCGGCGGCGAGGCGAGGCGGAAGTGCACCTCGCGGGCGCCGGCCTCGCGGATCATCTGCACGATCTTCACCGAGGTGGTGCCGCGCACCAGACTGTCGTCGATCAGCACCACGCGTTTGCCCTCGATCTGGGCGCGGTTGGCGGAGTGCTTGAGCTTGACGCCCAGGGTGCGGATCTGCTGGGTCGGCTCGATGAAGGTGCGGCCGACATAGTGGTTGCGGATGATCCCGAGCTCGAAGGGAACGCCCGAGGCTTCTGCGTAGCCGAGCGCGGCCGGAACGCCGGAGTCCGGCACGGGCACGACCACGTCGGCATCGACGGCCGATTCAAGCGCGAGCTGGCGGCCGAAGTCCTTGCGCACATTGTAGACGCTGCGCCCGCCGAGGATCGAGTCGGGGCGCGAGAAATACACGTATTCGAAGATGCAGGGCCGGGCCGGGCGCCGGCCGAAGGGGAAGTGGCTCTCGATGCCGCTCGGCGTGCAGACCACCACTTCGCCGTTCTCGACCTCGCGGATGAACTTGGCGCCGATGATGTCGAGGGCGCAGGTCTCCGACGCCAGGATCGGGGCGCCGTTGAGGTCGCCGAGCACCAGCGGCCGGATGCCGAAGGGATCGCGCGCGCCGATCAGCTTCTTGCGGGTGAGGGCAACCAGCGAATAGGCGCCTTCCATCTGCAGGATCGCGTCGATGAAGCGGTCGACGATCTTGCCCTTGCGCGAGCGTGCGACGAGCTGCAGCACGACCTCGGAATCCGACGTCGACTGGCAGATCGCGCCGTCCTTGATCAAGGCGCGGCGCAAGGTCATGGCGTTGGTGAAATGTCCGTTGTGGCAAACGGCGATGCCGCCGCCGTCGAGTTCGGCGAAGAGCGGCTGCACGTTGCGCAGGATCGTCTCGCCGGAGGTGGAGTAGCGCACGTGGCCGATCGCGTAGGGGCCGGTCAGGCGCCCGATCGTCTCGGCGTCAGAGAAATGGTCGCCGACGAGGCCCTGATGGCGCTCCGAGCGGAACTGGCTGCCGTCGAAGGTGACGATGCCGGCGGCTTCCTGCCCCCGGTGCTGCAGCGCGTGAAGGCCGAGAGCGGTGATCGCGGCCGCATCGTCATGCCCAAGAATGCCGAAGACGCCGCACTCTTCGCGCAGCGTGTCGCCGTCCAGCTCTTCGCGAGTAAATTCCAGCGTGGTGTTGCCGGCCATCGTCCTGCTCCTGATTGTCACGCCCGCGCCGGAACGTCAGCGCCCGGCAGCGTGAACCCTTTGCCGGCGCCACGCAAGCGGGCGCCCGGATGTCTGTTGATCCCGTTCAATCGCAAACGGCGACCTGGCGGCGCCTGCGCGGCTGCCGCTCTTGACCCTCAATTGGTGGACGAGCCGGAGGTCGTCAACTGCTCGAGCCCGCGCCGTTCGGTGTCGGAATACCCCTGCTCCTCGGCCGGGGCTGTCTGGCTCTGCGGTGCGACCCCGTCCCCGGAGGTTCCCCCGCCGTTGCGGATGCGGTTGAGGATCGCTTCTTCCGGGTCATCGGGAAGGGCCGCGACGAGACGGTTGCCGATCGAATCGAGCATCGGCTTCGACTTGGCGCCGGCGATCCAGCCGGGCTGCTCCTGCGCCGGGACAAACCAGTTGAAGAACAGCATGGCGACGACGACGAGCAACAGCCCGCGCAGGGCGCCGAAGACGAAGCCGAGCGACCGGTCCAGCGCGCCGATGCGGCTGTCGAGAACGAAATCGGAAATGCGCATGGTGATGTAGCTCACCACGATCAGCGTGATCAGGAAGACGCCGGCGACCGAGACGCCGAGGGCGACGCTTTCCTGCGCGATATACTGCTGCACGAAGGGCAGCACCTGCTTGTAGAGCAGGAACGCGGCGACAGCGGCCGCGACCCAGGACGCGATCGAGAGCACCTCGCGCACGAAGCCGCGGATCATCGCGAGGATCGCGGACAAGAACATGATGACGAGAAGAATTCCGTCAAGAATGGTGATCGGCATTGCTCGGCACTGTCCCTGATCGCAGCCCATACGGCATGTTGGACCCAGTCGTCCGCGTGGGTCCTGCGCGGAAAGTCTACTCCAAAGATCGCGATTCGCGCGGCTCGGCGGGCAGCCGCCATGCGTTCGCTTTCCTGTCACGGCGCCTGCATCCGCGCAAGGGCGGATACGCGCGTCACCCCGGTCTTCTCGCGCCCGTTACAGGCGCTTGCGCTCCGGTTACCCGTCGCCGTCGCTCGAACCGGCCCCGGAGGCAACGCGTGCCACCAGATCGGCGAGTTCCGACAGTCCGGTGACCTCGCCGGTCTCGCCTTTGCCGTCCGCCAGATTGGCGTCCGGAACGAAGGCTGCGGTAAAGCCGAGTTTCTGGGCTTCCTTGAGGCGATTTTGCGCCTGGGAGACGGCACGTACGGCACCCGACAGACTGATCTCGCCGAAATAGACGCAATCGGCGGGCAGGGCAACCCCGCTAAGCGAGGAGACAAGTGCTGCGGCAACCGCGAGATCGGCGCCGGTCTCGGTGACGCGCAAGCCGCCCGCAACATTCAGATAGACGTCGTTTTGCGCGAAACGCACGCCGCAGCGCGCCTCGAGCACCGCCAGGATCATCGACAGCCGCGCGCTGTCCCAGCCGATCACGGCCCGGCGCGGCGTGCCGAGCGGCGAGGGGGCGACCAGCGCCTGGATCTCGATCAAGAGCGGGCGGGTGCCCTCGAGCCCCGCGAAGACCGCCGAGCCCGGAGTGCGTCCGGAGCGTTCTCCAAGGAAGAGCGCGGAGGGGTTGGCGACCTCGCTCAGGCCCTTGTCGGTCATCTCGAAGACGCCGATCTCGTCGGTGGCGCCGAAGCGGTTCTTCACCGAGCGAAGGATACGGTACTGATGCGCGCCGTCGCCCTCGAAATAGAGCACCGCATCGACCATGTGCTCGACGACGCGGGGGCCGGCGATCTGCCCGTCCTTGGTGACATGGCCGACGAGAATGACGGTGGCGCCGCTCGATTTGGCGTAGCGCACCAGCGCCTGCGCCGAGGCGCGCACCTGCGTCACCGTGCCGGGCGTCGATTCCACCGTTTCCGTCCACAACGTCTGGATGGAATCGATGATCACCAGCGCCGGCGCGGGGCCGTCGGTCAGTGTCGCCAGAATGTCCTCGACGCTGGTTTCTGCGGCCAGTCCGACCGGCGCGTCGGTCAGCCCGAGGCGCGCGGCGCGCAGGCGCACCTGATCGATCGCCTCCTCGCCGGAAATATAGACCGCGCGATGTCCGCCGCTGGCAACGGCTGCCGCCGCCTGGATGAGCAGCGTCGACTTGCCGATACCCGGATCGCCGCCGACCAGAAGCGCGGAACCGCGCACGAAGCCGCCGCCGGTGACGCGGTCGAGTTCGCCGACATGCGTCTCGATGCGCGGCGGTGCTTCGCTTTCTCCCGAAAGGCCGACCAGCGGCACGACCCGGCCCTTGCGCCGGTTTACAGGCGCCGGAGAGCCGCCGACGCCGGCGCCGGTGCGTTCCTCCACCAGGCTGTTCCAGTCGCCGCAACTGTCGCAGCGCCCGGCCCATTTGGCGGCAACCGCTCCGCAGGACTGGCAGACGAAGGATGTCGAGCGCTTGGCCATTAGCCGGTGCCTCTTGCGGAGCGAACCGGGAGATAGCGTCGCGAAAACCGCCGGCCGAGGCCCGTCAGCAGCTCATATCCGATGGTACCGGCGCAGGCGGCGGTCTCGTCGATCGGGATGTTGGCCCCGAAGAGCTCCACGAAGTCTCCTCGCCGCGCCACGTCCGGCGGGACGGCGCTGACGTCGAAGGCGGACATGTCCATGGAGACCCGACCGAGGATCGGCAGGCGGTAGCCGGCAATCCAGGCATCGGCGCCGCGTTTTTCGTCCGTGGAGCCGGAGGCACGCAGGTAGCCGTCGGCATAGCCGGCAGCGACCATGGCGACGCGCATGTCGGCGGGGGCGGTAAAGGTCGCGCCGTAGCCGATGGTCTCGCCGCGCTTCAGCTCGTGGACCTGCAGGATGCGGCTTTCCAGCGTCACCACCGGGCGCAGGCGCGCCTGCGGCAGTTGCGAGGCGCTGGCGCCGTAGAGCGTGATGCCGGGGCGGGCGAGGTCGAAATGATAGTCGCGACCCAAAAAGATGGAGGCGGAATTCGCCAGAGACCGACGGGCGCCGGGAAAGAGCGCACATGCCTCGCGGAAACGGCCGAGCTGTTGCCCGTTCATCGGATGGTCCGGCGTATCGGCACAGGCCATGTGCGACATCACTATGTCGGGCGAGAAAGCGCACGATGGGTCCGCCGCGATCGCCCGCGCCTCGTCGAGCGACAGGCCGAGCCGGCTGATCCCGGTGTCGACATGGAGGCCGGCCGGCGGGGGAGTGCTCTGGCCGGCGATGAAGCCGCGCCATTCCGCGACCTCTTCCTGAGAGCCGAGCACCGGGCGCAGCCGGTGACCGGCGTAGAACTCCGACGCGCCCGGATAGAGGCCGTTGAGAATGTAGATCGTGGCGTCGGGGAGCCGCGCGCGCGTCGCCTGGCCTTCCTGGGGCGTCGCGACGAAAAACGTCCGGCAGCCGGCCGTCCACAGCGCGGCGAGGCCGTCATCCGAGCCGAGGCCGTAGCAATCGGCCTTCACGGCCGCGCCGCATTCCGCGTCGTCGCTCAGCCGGGCGTCGAGCGCCCGCCAGTTGGCGGCGAGCGCGTCGAGATCGATGGTAATGCGTCCGCCGTCGCCGGGGGAGCTGTCATTTGCGGTGTCTGTCACGTCGGCGCTGTCCGTTCCCCGCACCCGCGCCTTGGGAGGCGGGGCGACTCAACAGCGGGACAGTGAACGCCGTCGGGCGGCGCGGTCAAGGCACCGGGGGACTGCAACAGCAGCAGGCATCAGCCTTGCGCATGCAGATCTCAGCGCCAGAGCCGCCCGAAGGGAGTGGAATTCATGGCGAGGCTACTGCCAAAGGGTGCCGCCATTCGATGTCTTATAGCCCTTGCCGCTTTTGCTGACGGTAAAGCAGGCTTCCTTTCCCTTTCTGAGTTTCGGGTAGCTTGTGCAGATCTGGTCGCCCTTCACGCGCAACGTCCCGTCATAGGTCGCGCCGCCAAAGGTCGCCTTGACGGTGCTGGGCCCATAGAAGATCTGGCCCTTTGTTTTTCCCTGTTCGAAGTTCCAGGTCTTGCCGATCACGGCGTTGATCGCGGCTTGATCGGCAAGTGTCGGAGCGGGCGCAAGGCCGCATCCCAACACCAGAAAACCCGCAAGAAGTGCATATCGTTTCATGACTATCCTCCCGCTCTCAATGCACTTTCAGCCTAGGGGCGACAACATTGGCCCACACCCACCAAATGAGGGTTTCTTTTCTGCAACCTGTTCGTTTCATGCGTTCCGTTGAGGTATAGTTTCGGATCGCTTGCGTCTCGGAGGGGTTTGCGATGCCTGATTTCCAGGATGCCGTCGCGATCGACCGTGTTGCAGAAGAGTTGTGTCGACGGCTCGTGTTTGGCGGGGAGACCGGGCCAAGCTGGGATGCCGTGACCGACCGTTTGGCGGAGGTGTTTCCGGGAAGTTTTGCGACGCTGTTGCTGCACGACCATACTGAAAACCGGTCGACCGGCGTGGTCTCCGGGGAGATGGATGAGCAGGCGTTCTCGCAATATACCGATCACTATGCTGCGGTGAATCCGTGGCTTCCGGCCTGGTCGAAAGAGCCGTCGGGAAGTGTTCTCTTCACTGAAACTCATTTTCCGGCAGTCCTCCTGAAAGGAAACGAGTTCTACGAGGACTGGCTGGTTCCGCTCGGCAACGGGGAGAGCGCGGTCGGCCTCAAGCTGGCGTGCGGCGACGACTTTCTCCTGCATCTGCCGGTGCATTTCCGACCGAAAGACGCTGCCGTCTACGGGCCTGCGCTGGTCGCGATCATGGAGCGGATCAAGAACACGTTGATGATGGTTGCGCAGTCGGAGCGCGTTTGGCTGCGCATGCAGACCCAGGCAACGCTAGAGGCTCTTTGCGACTATGAAGATCACCCGCTCTTCGTGACCGACCTGCGTGGCACCTTGCTTTGCATGAACCCGCAAGCGGAGCGGTTTGTTGCAGATGGATTTGCGCTTGTTCGCTGCGGTCGGCTTCGCCTCGTGCCGCCATTGGCGAGCGTGTGGCTGGACAAGCAGTTCTCGGCCGCGCGGAGGGCAATGTCGGGAGCGCGTTGGCGCGCCGTCTTTCCGTTTGACGCGGACACATGCGTTTTGGAATTTTTCCTTCTGCCGCAGCGCTCCACGAGTTTTCTCTATCGGGACCGGGTTTACGCCGGGCTGAGGATCAGGCGGGTGTCGCCCCAGCGCCATGACCTCGACCGGGATCTGGTTCGTGCCCGCTTCGGACTTACACTGGCGGAGAGTCGGCTTTGCGACCTGCTCGTCAAGGGCGTGTCCCTGCGCGACGCTGCCGACCGGCTCGGCCTGCGGGAAAGTACGGTGAGAAGTGCCGCCAAGCGGATCTTCGAGAAAACCAGCTGCTCGCGGCAGGGGCAGCTTGTCGCTGTCCTGTCTGACTACCTCAGGGAGCCTCTGTCCTAGGCGCTTTCCCGACAGCGTCTCGGGAAACAGCGTCTCGACCGGCCGTGTGTCCGAAGGTTGTCGACGACCACGCTAGTCGTGCGGCTCGGGGAAGCGGTCCGGGTCGGCGAGATCGGAGAAGCGGGTGAACTCGCCCTGGAAATGCAGGTGCGCGGTGCCGGTCGGGCCGTGACGTTGCTTGGCGATGATCACCTCGGCGCGGTTGCGCACCCGGTCGAGCTTTTCCATGTCCTCCGGCGTCGCCTCCTGGCCGATCGCCTTGGCGAGATAATATTCCTCGCGGAACACGAACATCACCACGTCGGCGTCCTGCTCGATGGAGCCGGATTCGCGAAGGTCGGAGAGGATCGGGCGCTTGTCGTCGCGCGATTCGACCTGACGCGAGAGCTGGGAGAGCGCGATGATCGGGACGTTGAGTTCCTTGGCGAGCGCCTTCAGGCCCGTGGTGATCTCGGTAATTTCCTGAACGCGGTTGCCCTGGTTCTTGCTCGAACCGGTCAGCAGCTGGATGTAGTCGACGATCAGCAGGTCGAGGCCGCGCTGACGCTTCAGCCGCCGGGCGCGCGCGACAAGCTGCGAAATCGAGATGCCACCGGTCTGGTCGACATGCAGCGGCACGCTCTGCATCGTCTGGGCGGCGGCCGCGAGCTTTTCGAAGTCATGTTCGGAGATGTCGCCGCGCCGGATCTTGGACGAGGAAATCTCGGTCTGCTCGGAAATGATACGCGTGGCGAGCTGTTCCGCCGACATTTCCAGAGAGAAGAAGCCGACAACGCCGCCGTTGACGGTCTTCATCGTGCCGTCCGGCTGCTCCTCGGCCTGATAGGCCTCGGCGACGTTGTAGGCGATGTTGGTCGCAAGCGAGGTCTTGCCCATGGCCGGGCGGCCTGCGAGCACGATCAGATCCGAATGCTGAAGCCCGCCCATCAGGCTGTCGAGATCGCGCAAGCCGCTGGAAAGGCCCGACAGCGCGCCCTCGCGCTGATAGGCGGCGGCCGCCATCTCGATGGTCGAGGTCAGCGCGTCGCCGAAGGAGACGAAGCCTGCGTTGGAGCTGCCCTTTTCCGCCAGTTCGAACAGTCGGCGCTCGGCGTCGTCGATCTGGGCCCCGGGAGGCATGTCGATCGGCGCGTCGAAGGCGATGTTGACCATGTCCTCGCCGATGCGGATCAGGTTCCGCCGGATCGCCAGATCGTAGATCGCGCGGCCATAATCCTCGGCGTTGATGATGGAGGCGGCGTCGGCGGCAAGACGGAGAATGTATTGCGCCGCCGACATGTCAGCGATCTTCGCGTCATGGGCGAAGAAGGTTTTCAGCGTGATCGGCGAGGCGACCTTGCCGGCGCGAATGAGCTGGCCGGCCTTCTCGTAGACTTCCCGATGCGGCTCGATGAAGAAATGGCCGGGCTCGAGAAAGTCGGAGACGCGATAGTAGGTCTCGTTGTTGACGATGATGGCGCCGAGAAGCTGGCGTTCGGCTTCCGCGTTGTGCGGCGCCACGCGCATCTGTACCGCGGCGTTCGTATCGTTCGCCGGTGCCGTGCCCTTCATGTCTCATCCCCTCGCAAGGCCTTTGTCGTACCGGGCGAGGGCAAGCGAGACAAGGGGAGGGCCAAGGAATCACGCCGATGATTCACGGGTCGTGAATCATCGGGATAAGTCGTGAATCCGCTTGACGCTGATGGCGCTGGCTAACTTGCCGGCAAATGACGGACCCGCCGGCAAACCGGCGGGTCCGAGGGGCGTGAGACTATACGGCGATCCTGCCGCCGCCCTGTTTGGTCACCACGACCACGGAGGGGCGCGGCGGCATGCCGTCCTGGAAGTCCGGCCAGCGGGTCGCGGGATCCTCGAAGGTCGACTCGCGTTCGAAGCCCGCGAAATTCTTCGTCCCGTCCGTTCCCGGATGCTGGACGGCGAGGAAGAGCGTCGTCTGGTCCGGCGTGAAATAGGGCCCGCAGAGCTCGCCGCCGACGGGGCAGCGGAAGAAGAGCTTCGACGAGCCGCGCAGCGCGCCCTCCGTTTCCAGCGCATAGAGGCCGTCCGACTTGCCCGTCTTCGCCCAGTTGGAGCCCTGGTCGGTGGAAATCCACAGCCGGCCGTCCGCGTCGATGGCGCAATTGTCGGGGGAGGCGAACCAGCCGTGTTCGGAGGTCTCAGGCCCCCATTGCGCGCCGACCTCGGCAACCGCCGGGTCGCCGCATTTCACCAGGATGTTCCAGCCGAAGGTGCTGGCCGCGTGATCGCCATCGGGCGCGATCATTTCCACGATATGGCCGAAGGCATTGTCCGCGCGCGGGTTGGCGGCGTCTTCCTGGCCTTCCTTGCGGCGGGTGTTGTTGGTCAGCATCATGTAGACCTTGCCGTCCGGTCCGGGCTGCACGTCCTCCGGACGGTCCATCGGCGTCGCCCCGAGCGCGTCGGCGGCAAGACGGGCATCGATGAGAACGTCGGCCTGGCTCGCAAAGCCGTTTTCCGCCGTCAGCGGTCCCTCGCCATGCACGAGCGGCAGCCAGTCGAGCGAGCCGTCCTCGTTGAACCGGCCGACATACAGCGTTCCCTCCGACAGCAGCTTCATGTTGGCGGCGCGGTCGTCGGAGACGGTGCCGGCGGACACGAACTTGTAGATATAGTCGAAGCGGGCATCGTCGCCGGTGTAGACCACCACGCGGCCGTCCGCGTTGACGATCGATTCCGAGCCTTCGTGACGGAAGCGGCCGAGCGCGGTGTGTTTCACCGGCGTGGAGGCGGGGTCCATCGGGTCGACCTCGACGATCCAGCCGAAGCGGTTCACTTCGTTCGGCTCCACATCGATGTTGAAGCGCTCGTGATGCTGGCCCCAGTTGTACCAGCGGCCCGGCGCGCCATAGCGCTTCAGGCTTTCGGCATCGGCGCGGTCGAGCACCGGCTTGCCGTCGGCGTCGAGTTTGTCGGTCCAGAAGTAGCCGTGGAAGTTTTCCTCGGCCATCAGATAGGTGCCCCAGGGCGTAATGCCGCCGGCGCAATTGTTGAGCGTTCCGATCACCCGGGTGCCGTCCGGATCCGCCTTGGTCTTCATCCGGGCGTGGCCGGCGGCCGGCCCGTCGATGGTCATCTCGGTTTCCAGCGCGGTGATTCGACGGTTGTAGGGACTGTCGAGGACGACGGACCATTTGCCGTCGGCGCCGCGCGCGATCTCGAACACCGATCCGCCATGCGCGGCCATCTCGATGTCGACCAGTTCGCGCGTCATGTCGGCGAAGTCCTTGTTGTCCTGCCGGCCGATGCCGGGGAACATGACTTCCTCGTTGGTGTATTCGTGGTTCACGCAAAGCAGGCCGCGCGATCCGTCGTCCGCGAGCGGTACGAAGCCGACGTAGTCATTGTTGTAGCCAAAGCGCTTCAACTGGTCGTCCGCCGACTGGGCCTGCGGATCGAACGGGCCGACATCGGGGAAGATCGGGTCGCCCCAGCGGATGAGGACATCCGCGTCATAGCCCTCGGCGATGTGATGCCGCGTGTCGTTGCCGCTCTCCAGTTCGGGGAAGGCGAAGGCCGGCGTCGCGGCGCGGGCCTGTGTCGCGGCGGTGAGGGCGGTGGTGCCGAAGAGCGCCGTGACGGCGGTCACGCCGAGCGCGCCGCGCAGCACGTCGCGCCGGCCGTAGCGCCGGTTGACGATGTCGCCGAAGGTGCGCGCGGTTTTCGGGCTCAACACGGTGTTGTCGGCGTCTTCGAAGGCTTCCGCCTTGTTTCCGAAGCCATCGTCGAACGGGTTGGTCATCATCAGCGGAAGTCTCCCTCAGTTCTGCCGGATGCACGCTGCGACGCCCGAAAGTCCCGGCGGATGCGCCGGGACCGCGGCGCGCGGGGCAGCGGCCAAATAGATGCAAAAAGATCAGTCGCTTGTGCCGGGTATCGCGCGACACATGCCAAAATCGTAGCGCCGCCGTGCTGCGGTTTCATGACAATCGGGGCGAGGGTGTCGCAATTTGGAAAGACAGTTGGGCACGGATTGCGCTCAGGGCTTGCACCCGTCATGGAACTGTCGCTTAATGTTCATGTGAGCGACATTTATCGTTCATATGAAAACAATACGAAAAGCGGACGTTTCGTTCGGTGTGGCCATCGGGGCCCGCCTGCCGTTCCTCAACCGCACGTCGGGCCAAGGCCCGGCTAAGGGAGCAAACACAATGGCTTATCGCAAGACACTCGCCGGGCTTGTCGCCGCGACGATCCTGGCCGGAAGCACGACGGCGTCTTTCGCCGCGACCGAAATCCAGTGGTGGCATGCCTTCACCGGCCGCCTGGGCGAGCTGCTCGCCGAACAGGTCGAGAAGTTCAACGCCTCGCAGGACGATTATGTCGTCGTCGCGTCGCACAAGGGCAACTACTCCGAGACGCTGAACGCCGGCATCGCCGCCTTCCGCGCCGGCGAGCAGCCGCATATCCTCCAGGTCTTCGAAGTCGGCACCGCGACCATGATGTCCGCCAAGGGCGCCATCGTGCCGGTCTACGAGCTGATGGAAAACACCGGCAAGCCGTTCGATGCGGATGCCTATCTGGCCGCGGTGAAGGGCTACTACACCACGACCGACGGCGAGATGCTGTCGCTGCCGTACAATTCCTCCACGCCGGTGCTCTATGTGAACCGCGACGCGCTGGAGGCCGCCGGCCTCGATCCGGACATGGATCTCTCCACCTGGGAGCAGGTCGGCACCGCGCTCGACGCCCTGAAGGCGAACGGCTCGTCCTGTCCGCTGACGACCGCCTGGCAGAGCTGGGTGCATCTGGAGAACCTCTCCGCCTATCACAACGTTCCCTTCGCCACGAAGGAGAACGGTTTTGCCGGCACCGACACCGAGCTTGCCTTCAACGGCCCGGTCCAGGTCGCGCATATTTCCGCGATGGGTGAATGGGCGAAGGACGGCAAGTTCATCTACTCCGGCCGTCGCAACGAGGGTGGTGCACGCTTCCGCTCCGGCGAATGCGCGTTCTTCACCGAATCCTCCGCCGGCTATGCCGGTGTGAAGGCCGAGGCCGAGTTCGCCTTCGACATCCGCGCGCTGCCCTATTGGTCCAGCGTCGAGGGTGCGCCGCAAAACACCATCATCGGCGGCGCGTCGCTGTGGGTGATGAGCGGTCATGAGGACGAGGAATATGCCGGCGTCGCCGAGTTCCTCAACTTCCTGTCCTCCGCCGACATCCAGGCCAACTGGCACCAGAACACCGGCTATCTGCCGATCACCGCGGCTGCTTACGAGCAGACCAAGGAATCGGGCTTCTACAAGGAGAACCCGGGCACCGACATCGCCATCATCCAGATGACCGGCAAGGCGCCGACGGCGAACTCCAAGGGCCTGCGTCTCGGCAACTTCGACCAGATCCGCGGGATCATCGACGAAGAGCTGGAAGCCGTGTGGGCCGGCGACAAGGACGCCAAGACCGCACTCGACAGCGCCGTCGAGCGTGGCAACCAGCTGCTGCGCCGCTTCGAGCAGGCCAACCGCTGACGCTGCCTGCCGCCGGTGGTGTCACCGGCGGCAATGCAGCCTGACCCTTGCGGGTGGTCTGGAGAAACTCCGGGCCACCCGTACAGCTGTTCCAGTTCCCCAGAACCGCCGAAACGGTACCTCGCCAGATGCAAAAACGCGTCGTCTTCAACAACCGGCTGCTGCCCTATCTGCTGCTCGCGCCGCAGATCGTGGTCACCATGCTGTTCTTCTTCTGGCCGGCGGGTCAGGCGATCTATCAATCTGCCTATATTCCCGATCCCTTCGGACTGAGCTCGCAGTTCGTCGGCTGGGGCAATTTCGAGTTCCTGCTGAGCGATCCCTATTATCTCGCGTCCTTTAAAACGACGGTGGTGTTCTCCACCCTGGTGACGGTCACCTCCATGGGCGCCGCGCTCTGGCTTGCCGTGATGGCCGACCGGGTGATCAAGGGATCGAGCGCCTACAAGACGCTGCTCGTCTGGCCCTATGCGGTTGCGCCCGCGGTCGCAGGCGTGTTGTGGCTCTTCATGTTCAATCCGAATGTCGGCCTGGTCGCCTGGTACCTGGGGGCGGCCGGCTACGACTGGAACCATGTGCTCAACGACGGGGAGGCGATGGGGCTTGTCGTCGCGGCCTCGTCCTGGCGCCAGATCAGCTACAATTTCCTGTTCTTCCTCGCGGGCCTTCAGGCGATCCCGAAAAGCGTGATCGAGGCGGCCGCAATCGACGGGGCGAGCTTCGCGCGCCGGTTCTGGACGATCGTGTTTCCGCTTCTGTCGCCGACGACCTTCTTCCTGCTGGTCGTCAACATCGTCTACGCCTTCTTCGAGACCTTCGGCGTGATCCACACGATCACGGCGGGCGGGCCGCAGCAGGCGACGACGATCCTTGTCTACAAGGTGTTTTCGGACGGCTTCGTTGGGCAGGACCTCGGCTCCTCCGCCGCACAGTCGGTGATCCTGCTCGTGCTGGTCGGGCTGCTGACGGTCGTGCAGTTCCGCTATATCGAACGCAAGGTGCACTACTGATGAGCGGGATGGTCGAAAAACGCGGGCTCGGCACCTGGCTGACCCATATCGGACTGCTGATCGGCATCGCGATCATCTGCTTTCCGATCTACATGGCCTTCGTCGCCTCCACGGTGACGCAGCCGGAAATCGCCCGGCCGCCGATGCCGCTGCTGCCGGGGTCGCATTTCATCGAGAACTACACCGCGGCGCTGACCCAGGGCATCAACGCCCCGGTCTGGCAGATGCTGTTGAACTCCAGCATCATGGCGATGGGCATCGCGGTCGGAAAGATCGTGATTTCGATCATCTCCGCCTATGCCATCGTCTATTTCCGCTTCCCGTTCCGGATGATGTTCTTCTGGCTCATCTTCCTGACGCTGATGCTGCCGGTGGAGGTGCGCATCGTGCCGACCTATGAGGTCGTGGCGGGTTTCGGGATGCTGAATTCCTATACGGGTCTGATCCTGCCGCTGGTCGCCTCCGCGACGGCGACCTTCCTGTTCCGGCAGTTCTTCCTCACCGTTCCCGACGAACTGGCGGAAGCCGCCCGCGTCGACGGGGCCGGGCCGATCCGCTTCTTCCTCGACATCCTGCTGCCGATGTCGCGGACCAATATCGCCGCGCTTTTCGTGATCCTCTTCATCTACGGATGGAACCAGTACCTCTGGCCGCTGCTGATCACCACCAAGCCGGAGATGAACACCATCGTGATGGGCATCAAGCAGATGTTTCCCTCCGGCGACGACATCGCCGACTGGCCCGTCATCATGGCGACCACGCTGATGGCCATGCTGCCGCCCGTGGCCGTCGTCGTCTTCATGCAGAGGCTGTTCGTGAAGGGCCTCGTGGAAAGCGAGAAATAAGATCCGATGGCGCAAATCGCGTTTTCAAACGTCCGCAAGTCCTACGGGACGACCGAGGTCATCCACGGGGTTGATGCCGAGATCGCCGATGGCGAGCTGATCGTCATCGTTGGCCCGTCGGGTTGCGGCAAGTCCACGCTGCTGCGAATGGTGGCCGGGCTCGAGACGATCACCTCCGGCGAGATCTCCATCGGCGGGCGCGTGGTCAACACACTGGAACCGCGCGAGCGCGACATCGCCATGGTGTTCCAGAACTACGCGCTCTATCCGCATATGAGCGTCTATGACAACATGGCCTATGGGCTGAAGATTGCCGGTGTTCCCAAGGCGGAGATCGCCGAGCGCGTCGAGGCGGCGGCCAAGATCCTGGAAATCGGCGAGTATCTCACCCGCAAGCCGCGCCAGCTCTCCGGCGGCCAGCGCCAGCGCGTCGCCATGGGGCGCGCCATCGTGCGCGAGCCGGCCGTCTTCCTGTTCGACGAGCCGCTGTCCAACCTCGACGCCAAGCTCAGGGTGCAGATGCGGGTCGAGATCAAGACGCTGCAGCGCCGCCTCGGGGTCACGTCGCTTTATGTCACGCACGATCAGGTCGAGGCCATGACCATGGCCGACCGCATCATCGTGATGAACGGCGGTGTTGCCGAGCAGGTCGGATCGCCGCTCGACGTCTATCGCACCCCGGCCTCGACCTTCGTCGGCGGCTTCATCGGCTCGCCGCCGATGAACTTCCTGTCCGTCGAGCGGCTGCGCGAGAGCGGGCTGCTCGGCCAGATCGGAACGAAGAACGCCCCGCCCGAAGCCGCCGTGACTGTCGGCGTGCGTCCGGAGCATCTGGCGTTCTGCGGCGAGGCTGAGGCGGTGCTGACCGGCGAGTTGGTGATCGCCGAGGCGCTCGGCGCCGAAACGCTCGCGCATGTGCGCCTGATCGACGGCGAGACCATGATCGTGCGCGTCGAGGGATCCGCGCAGGTGCCGGAAACGGGTGCGCGCGTGCACATCACCTGCGCGGCGCCGGACCTGCATTTTTTCGGCGCCGACGGCAAGCGCATCGCGGACTGAAGCCAGGCAGGGCGAGGCGCCCCGGCAATCTGAGGCGCCGCATCGGAGTCAGTTTGCGACCTGAAACCGGGAGCAGCTTTGCCGGCGCTCGCCTGTCTTGGCCGGCCAGTCGATGAAGCCATGCAGTGTCTTGATTAGGGTAACATCCGTCGCGAAGTCGAAGCCGCGGATTTTGCCGGAGGTGTCGAAGAGAACCGCGTTTGCGGTCGGTCCTGAGAAATCGGTGCCGCTGGCTGCATGAAAGGCGATCGTTCCAAGACTAGAGAGTTCGCTCGGCGCGTAGCAGCCAATCCTCGCAACGCGCGTACCGAGAACCTCCGCGGCTTTGCGGAAGGCCGCGTCGCCGGTCAAAAAGGAATCCTGGCTTTCGCCGAAGGCTTGCCCCGTGATGCGAACGAAGAAGGTTGAGGGCTGCTGCGTGGCCAGCGTCTTCAAGAACTCCGGATCCGCGGCCTGGCCAGAAAAAATCGCTCGTTCCAGTTCGTCCATGCGCGCTCCGACATCGCGGTCAGAGAAATCCTCGCGCGGTTCGGCAAGGGTCCACGTCTCGTTGTGCTCGCGCAATTGTTTCAGCTCGGCTTTGGAAAAGCAGGCATCGTCATGCGCGTGCGGCGCGGCGGCGAAGCGAACACCTTCCGTCATTTCCTCCAGGACAGACCACATGGCGATTGTTGTGTCGCGACGCGACAGCTTAAGCCGACCGCGGAGTTCGGATCGAAGCGTGTTGCACAGGTCTCGAAAGTCCACCTCCGCGCGGGGATCCGAAAGATCTACCGCGATGTCCGATGCGTGGACGCGCATCGAGTTGTTTTGGTTGAGGAGCTTTGCACGAATTGTCTTGTCGTTTTCAGCGAAGACCGGCCGGTCGAGAACGTCGGAGCCACGGCCTATCTTGTGATCGTCGCGATCAAAGAACAGCGATTCCAGATAGCTGAGACGAATGTCAACGCTCCCGATGCTATCGTAGATTTCCTGCTGCGACGGTGAGGCATAGAGCGACGCGCGCACGATGGTTCGAACGTCGTCGCTATCCAAGGGAAAGGTTTCTACTGCCTGTGCCCGCACCCCAAAGCGGTTGTCGAAGCTGTCTTGAAGGTCCTCCAGCAATTCGAGCGAGTGGTCTGTGGCGAGCACCTTGCCGGCCCAGCCTCCGACACCGAAGATGTCACGCGCGCCTGCGGCCAGCCGCTGAATGCCCGACAGGAGGGTCACGTCAACGGAATCCGTTTTGGAAATCCCGAGTTTGAGTGTGAAACGGGCGTTGCGACGGACCGGAAAGATTGGCGTCACCTTGCCGGCGATCAATCCGGAGACACAATTGTCCCGATCGTTGCTCCGCACGTCGGTGTAGGTGACATGCAGAAAGGGCAGATTCTCGACCACCTGATTACCGTCGTAGTCGGTGACCGTCAGTGTGAGTTGTGCCGATTGACTTTCGCGACGGGAAAAGGCGCGCAGGATTCGCCAGACGTTGTCGTTTTCCTGGCAGTTGAGCACCGTGTAACCGCTTAGCGTGCCGATGCCCGTCTGATTGCGGATCTCAATGGCAACATAATTGTCTTCAGTCGGCATGGCGGGGAGGGGCCCGTCATCCTCGCGTTCGGTAATTTGCAAAGCCTCGAAGAGAGGGAAGAATTCGTCGGCTATCGCGGGGCGGGCGAAGCCGGCCATGATGGCGCCGCCGAGAAGGAAGCCTGCCACTCCCGAAATTGCCAAACGAATGAACGGACTCGTCATCACATTTTCTCCCCCGCGCAATTCCGGGAAGAGTCAATTGCAATTCAAGGTGACTGTCAATCGCGCATGCAATCTTTAGAGGAGGCCCGGCGACCTTCGCATTTCGGCGTTGTTCGCCAGGCCACAGGCTTCCGACCTGTCTACGACAGCGTTTCGATCAGGCGCTTCATCAGCCGCATGCGCGGCTCCAGCGACGAGATGAAGATGCGTTCGTTCAGCGTGTGTACGTCGTCGCCATCCGGGCCGAGGCCGTCCAGCGTCGCGACGTGCGACGCGATGAAGTTGCCGTCCGATCCACCGCCAGTGGTCTCGCCGATCAGCTCGAAGCCGATTTCCTCCGCCAGTTTCGCTGCGTGATCGAACAGCGCCTTGCTCGCCGCCGACTGTTCGAACGGCGGGCGGTTCATGCCGCCGGTGATCGTCAGCTTCGTGTCGGGCGTCTTCGGTGTCAGGCCCGTGATCTTCGCGACCATCTCCTCGGCGGCTTCGGCCGTCGGCACGCGCAGGTCGATTTCCGCGCTGGCATGCTGGGGCACCACATTGGTGCCCGTGCCGCCGGTGATCTGGCCGACGTTCACGGTGATCTCGCGGTCGTAGTCGGTCATTGCCTCAAGCGCGATGATCTGATGCGCAAGCTCGGTGACGGCACTGCGCCCCTGCCAGTGGCGCGCGCCGGCGTGCGACGGACGTCCCTCGACCTTGAGCGTGAAGCGGCCGACGCCCTTGCGCGCGGTGACGACATGGCCGCCGTTGCGGGCAGGCTCCGTCACCAGCGCGTATTTTGCCCATTTCCCCTGTTCCTCGATCAGCGCGCGCGAGGTCGGGCTGCCGACCTCTTCGTCCGAGGTGTAGAGGATGCGCACCGGCAGGGGCGGGGTGATGCCGGATTCGGCGACCGCGCGCAGGGCTGCCAGCGCATTATAGGCGCCGCCCTTCATGTCGCAGATGCCGGGGCCATAGGCCTCGTCGCCCTCGATGCGGATCGGAAGGTCCGCCTCGATCGTGCCTTTCGGGTGGACGGTGTCGAGATGGCTCATCAAAAGGATGCCGGGCGTCTTGCGGTCGCCCCAGGGCGAATAAACGATCAGATGATCGCCATGACCGTCCCGGCCGGGAATGCGCTCGCTGGTCGCGCCGAAGGCGGCGGCCTGCGCGGCGACAAGGTCCATCAGGCTGTTGAGGCCGGCGATGTCGGGGGTATGCGTCTCGATGCGCACCCAGTCGAGCAGGCCATTCAGCAGCGTGTCGGTCGTCGAAGTCATGGAGATCCTCTTTGGGAAGGCGGGTCGGTGTCACCGCAAGCGGATCCGGTGGATCGCGCATCGGGCCTGACCCTGTTTTTCATGTGGGGGCAAGGGGCCGCGGGGGCCCGCGTCGCCGGCAGTGCGGGATCAATTGATACCGCGTCCGGCGCCTGGCTGCGAGCAAAACCTGCGCGTTCTCAGCGTCGTGGCGGCAGGTGTTGGGAAAATGATTCCGCGCGTTCACAAAGTGATTCAATCCGTCCGTTCCGCGACACGGACCGTGTCGGACGCGGCCGGGGGTGCTATTTCGCGATTGGATCCTCGCGGTGCCGCGGGTAGGGTCCGCTCCACGAAAACCCATCATGACCGGGGAGGTCGCCTTGACCCGAATTCTATATGAGCTCTGCGGAACGGATACCTCGCGGCCCTTCAGCCCGTTTTGCTGGCGCAGCAGAATGGCGCTTCTGCACAAGGGGCTGGAGTTCGAGACCGCGCCGCGCCCCTTCACCGAGATCGCCGCGATCGCTCCCGATGCCGGCAAGACGGTGCCGTTGCTCGTCGATGGCGCGCGCACGATTTGCGATAGCTGGGCCATCGCGGAATATCTCGAGGACACCTATCCCGACCAGCCGAGCCTGTTCGGCGGCGCGGGCGGACGGGCGGCGGCGAAGTTCATCGACAGTTGGGCCAACGCCTCGGTGAGCGCGCTGATCGTGCGGCTTATCGTCAAGGACATCCACGACATTCTGGCGCCTGCCGATCAGGCCTATTTCCGCGAAACGCGGGAAAGCCGCTTCGGGCAAACGCTGGAAGAGGTGCAGCACGACCGCGAGGCGCGCGTGGCGGAAGTCGCAAAGGCGCTGATGCCGATGAACATCATGCTGCGGTCTCAGCCCTTCATCGGCGGCAACACTCCGCTCTACGGCGACTACAGCCTTTTCGGAACCCTGCAGTGGGCCCGCGTCAGCAGCCCGCTGGCGCTCCTGGAGGCGGATACGCCGGTGGCCGAATGGTTCGAGCGCTGCCTTGATCTCTTCAACGGTGCGGCGCGCAAGACTCCAGCCGCCGTTTAGGTGAAAACCGGCTCGGTCGCGGTCGCGGCACCGGCGCGGACGCGGGCGGGCGAACCCTTGGGAAATGCTCGCGTGGTCCGGCCTTGCGGCGGCCGATTTCCCCGGCTATACGACTGCGGCATCCGAAAACACGGATACGGAAATTCAATCGGCTGGCGGACCCGCGAGACGGGCCGCCGGCGTCAACAGCACAGGATCTGAACACGATGGCGATCGAGCGTACCTTTTCGATGATCAAGCCAGACGCAACGCGTCGCAACCTCACCGGCGCGATCACCGCAATGCTGGAAGAAGCCGGCCTGCGCGTCGTCGCTTCCAAGCGGGTGTGGATGTCGCAGCGCGAGGCCGAGGGCTTCTACGCGGTGCACAAGGAGCGTCCGTTCTTCGGCGAGCTCGTCGAGTTCATGTCCTCCGCGCCGACCGTCGTTCAGGTGCTGGAAGGCGAGAACGCCATTGCCAAGAACCGCGAAGTGATGGGCGCGACCAACCCGGCCGATGCGGCCGAGGGCACGATCCGCAAGTCCTACGCGCTGTCGATCGGCGAAAACTCCGTGCACGGTTCGGATGCGCCCGAGACGGCTGCCCAGGAGATCGCCTACTGGTTCTCCGAGACCGAGATCGTCGGCTGAGGCTAGCCTCTTTTCGATGTGACCTGCGTCAGGACCGGCCAATTGGCCGGTCCTTTCGTTTGTGCGAGGCGCGAGCGCGCTTGACAGGTCGGCGTGCGACAGAAACCCTGCAGTCCCGTCTTCCCGGCAAACGGAACAGCCCGATCCCATGAACGCTCCCGCCCTCAAGGCCTCCGCCTGTCCGCACGACTGCCCCTCGACCTGCGCGCTCGAAGTGGAGTTGCTGCAGGACGGCATGATCGGGCGGGTGCGCGGCGCGCGCGACAACGCCTATACCGCCGGCGTGATCTGCGCCAAGGTCGCGCGCTA
>PARB01000035.1 GCA_002709505.1 Paracoccaceae bacterium
AAGGGCGTGGAGATCGGCAACGGCTTCGAGGCGGCGGAACTCACCGGCGAGGCCAATGCCGACGAGATGCGCATCGGCGCGGACGGCCGGCCGCAGTTTCTGTCCAACAATGCCGGCGGCGTGCTCGGCGGGATTTCCTCCGGCGAGCCGGTGGTCGCGCGTTTTGCGGTCAAGCCGACCTCGTCGATCCTGACGCCGCGCCGGTCCGTCACGCGGGGCGGAGAGGAGGTCGACGTGCGTACCAAGGGCCGTCACGACCCTTGCGTTGGCATTCGCGCCGTGCCGGTCGGCGAGGCGATGCTTGCCTGCGTGCTGGCCGATCACCTGCTGCGGCACCGCGGTCAGGTCGGTTAGGTTTCGTGATTTTCAGTATTGCTGAAAAGTTCCTCACCTTTCATTGCCACTGAAAGGCGCTTGGGGTAGAGTGCCGGCATGCGTCTCGATGAATGGCTTGCCCAGTCCAAGGAAACCCGATCCGCCTTTGCGCGCCGTGCCGGCCTGTCGCCGGCGGCGGTGACGGCATTGTGCAACGATCCGGGCGTCTGGGTCTCGCGCGACAGTGCAGAGCGCATCGCCGCCGCCACGGGCGGCGCGGTAACCCCGAATGATCTTCTCGGCCTGAAAGGACCTGTGGCTTTGGATCTGTCCCAGCAACGTGTCGCGGAGGCCATCCGCGCATTCGAGCGCGGCGAGATGCTTGTCGTGACCGACGATGACGACCGCGAGAACGAAGGCGACCTGATCGTCGCCGCCTCGCTTGTGAAGCCCGAGCAGATGGCCTTCATGGTGCGCCACACCTCCGGCATCGTCTGCGCGCCGATGACGCGCGAAACCGCCCGCCGGCTGCGTCTCGACCCGATGGTCGCCGACAATGACGCGCCGCTGTCGACTGCCTTCACGATTTCCGTCGACTATCGTCATGGCCTGACCACCGGCATTTCGGCGGAGGAGCGCTGCTCCACCGTGCGCGCGCTGGCAAACTCCAATGCCGGCGCGGCGGATTTCGCCCGGCCCGGCCACGTCTTTCCGCTGGTCGCCCGCGAGGGCGGGGTGCTGATGCGCTCCGGCCATACGGAAGCGGCTGTCGATCTGTGCCGGCTTGCCGGGCAGCCGGAAGTCGGCGTGATCTCCGAACTCGTAAATGACGACGGTACGGTCAAGCGCGGCGCCGAGGTGGCGAATTTCGCCGCCGAGCACGGGCTCAAGATGGTCTCCGTCGCCGATCTCATCGCCTGGCGCCAGCGCATGGAGCGGCTGGTGGAACGTGTCAGCGAGCAGCCTGTGGAAACCGTCGCCGGTCCGGCCTACGCAGTGACCTATTCCACGCCCTACGATCCGATGCATCATGTCGCGGTTGTCTATGGCGACATTCTCGACGGGCGCAATGTGCCGGTGCGATTGCAGCTGGAATCCGTGCTCGACGACGTCTTTGGCGAAACGCGGGTGCTCGACGACGTGCTGCGCGATTTCGCGGGCCGCGGTCGCGGCGTGGTCGTCTATCTGCGCGAGGGCTCGGTGGGCGTCGCGCGTCAGGCGCGGCGGGCGCGCACCGATCTTGCGGCAGCCGAGCTCGAGGAGCACCAGTCGGCCCAGGCGCGCGAGGAACAGTGGCGCGAGATCGGACTGGGCGCGCAGATCCTCAAGGATCTCGGCGTCAATTCGATCACGCTTCTGGCATCGCGCCAGCGCCATTATGTCGGACTGGAAGGCTTCGGCATCGCGATCGAGGGCACCGAGATCCGCGAAATCTGAACGTCCGTTCAAAAAAAAGGCCGAGCGAAAGCTCGGCCTCAAGTCGATCACTGTGCACGTGGCCCCATCGACCACAACCTCTGTTTAGTAGTTTTTGGCCTTCTGTGCATCACCTAAATGGGTGAGGTGGTCGAATTTATATGCCGAGTGCCCCGTTTTTATCGGCTTTTTGACGCTGCGGCACCGTGCATTGCGGATCGCCAGCGCAACCGGTCCGCTGAGAGGCGCCCTGTTGCGGGCGGATTTGCGCCCTATGTGCCGTTGGTGGTATGCACCGCGCCAGCCGGAGCCTCCGGCGTGCAACAACACTTGGGATCACATTCGTGTACCAGCGCCCCGATACGCCGCTTCTCGACACCGTTTCCACGCCGGCCGACCTGCGTCGCCTGCCGGAAAAGGACCTGCGTCAACTCGCCGACGAGCTGCGTGCGGAGATGATCGACGCCGTGTCCGTGACCGGCGGCCATCTCGGCGCCGGCCTTGGCGTCGTGGAGCTGACGCTGGCGCTGCACTATGTCTTCGACACGCCGAAGGACCGGCTGATCTGGGACGTCGGCCACCAGTGCTATCCGCACAAGATCCTCACCGGCCGGCGCGACCGGATCCGCACCCTGCGCCAGGGCGACGGCCTGTCGGGCTTCACCAAGCGCACGGAGAGCGAATACGATCCGTTTGGCGCGGCGCATTCCTCCACGTCGATTTCCGCCGGCCTCGGCATGGCGGTTGCGCGCGATCTAGACGGCGGCAGCAACAACATCATCTCCGTGATCGGCGACGGCGCGATGTCGGCGGGCATGGCCTATGAGGCGATGAACAACGCCGGCGGCCAGCATTCGCGCATGATCGTCATCCTCAACGACAACGACATGTCGATTGCCCCTCCCGTCGGGGCGATGAGCGCCTATCTGGCGCGCCTGGTGTCGGGCCGCGCCTATCTGTCGCTGCGCGACGCCGCCAAGCAGCTGGCCAAGGTGCTGCCGCGCCAGCTCCAGCAAAAAGCCGCCCGCGCCGAGGAATATGCCCGCGGCTTCTGGACCGGCGGAACGCTGTTCGAGGAACTGGGTTTCTATTATGTCGGCCCGGTCGACGGCCACAACCTCGACCACCTGTTGCCCGTTCTCAAGAACGTGCGCGACACGCACCAGGGGCCGGTGCTGATCCACGCCGTGACCCGCAAGGGCAAGGGCTACGAGCCGGCGGAAAACTCCGCCGACAAATATCACGGCGTCGCCAAGTTCGACGTGGTGACCGGCAAGCAGGCAAAGCCCAAGGCCAATGCGCCGTCCTACACCCGCGTCTTCGCACAAAGCCTGATCCAGGAAGCGGAACGCGACGAGAAGATCGTCGGCATCACCGCCGCCATGCCGGATGGAACCGGTCTGGACCTCTTCGGTGAGGCCTTTCCCAAGAGGATCTTCGATGTCGGCATTGCCGAACAGCATGCGGTGACCTTCTCCGCGGGACTTGCGACCGAGGGCTACAAGCCGTTTTGCGCGATCTATTCCACCTTCCTGCAGCGCGGTTACGACCAGGTCGTCCACGACGTGGCGATCCAGTCGCTGCCGGTGCGGTTTCCAATCGACCGGGCGGGTCTCGTCGGCGCCGACGGACCGACCCATGCGGGCAGTTTCGACACGGCCTATCTTGCCTGTCTGCCGGGCTTCGTCGTCATGGCGGCGGGTGACGAGGCGGAGCTGCGCCACATGGTGGCGACCGCGGCTGCCTATGACGAGGGCCCGCTCTCCTTCCGCTATCCGCGCGGCGAGGGCATCGGCATCGAGCTTCCGCAGCGCGGCGAGGTGCTGGAGATCGGACGCGGGCGCATCCTGCGCGAGGGCACCAAGGTGGCGCTGCTGTCGTTTGGCGGGCGTCTGCGCGAATGCCTGTCGGCTGCGGATGAACTCGATGCGGCCGGCCTGTCGACCACGGTCGCGGATGCGCGCTTCGCCAAGCCGCTCGACGAGGATCTGATCCTGCGCCTGGCGCGGGAACACGAGGTGCTGGTGCTGGTGGAGGAGGGCTCCGTCGGCGGCTTCGCCAGCCATGTGCTTCAGCTTCTCGCCACGCGCGGGGTGCTCGATGCCGGGCTGAAGGTGCGTCCGTTGTGCCTGCCGGATATCTTCATCGAGCACGACAAGCCGGAGCGCATGTACGCCCAGGCCGGGCTCGATGCCGAAGGCATCATGAAGACCGTGTTCCAGGCACTCGGACAGGATGCGGCGGCGGGCGTTCGCCGCGCCTGACGGGGCGTGTTTCCCGACAAAACCTGACCGCGCGCCGGTCAAGCCATGTGTGGACCTGCTTCCACGGGTGGCTGCTATGCGTTTGCGCATTGTTGACAGGCCAACCGGGGATCTGTGAGGGTCGCCAGAGAGTTGCGAGCGCCGGCGCATGTCGCCGTTCGTTTTCGTTTGGCGAGGATCGTTTCCCCTTTCTCTCGCAGTATTCCGAAATTCTGTCCGGTTGGAGTGTGTCCATGGCGCAAGCACTGGCCCCCGTAACGGCGCTGTTGTTGTCGATTGCCTTACTGATTGCGGGACATGGCCTGCAGAGCACGCTGCTCCCGCTTGCCGGGTCTCAGGCCGCGTTCTCCGACATCGCCATCGGTGTGATTTCCTCCAGCTATTTCGTCGGGCTTGTCCTTGGCTGCATCGGCGCGCCCTATGTGATCATGCGCGCCGGCCACATCCGCGCCTTTGCCGCGCTCGTGTCGCTGATGTCGGCGGCCGCGATCCTGCACCCGATCCTGGTCGAGCCGATCGCCTGGAGCCTGATCCGCGTCGTCTCCGGCTTCTGCCTCGCCGGCTTCTACATGATCGTGGAAAGCTGGCTGAACGAGCAGGCGAGCAACGAAAACCGCGGCACGATCATGTCGATCTACATTGTGCTGGTCTACACCGCGATGACCCTCGGCCAGGTGTCGATCACGGCGATGGATATTTCCACCTTCGTGCCCTTCGCGGTTGCCTCGGTGGCGGTGAGCCTCGCGGTTATTCCGGTCTCGCTGACCACGGCGAACCAGCCCGCCCCGATTACCGTGGTTCGGTTCCGCCCGGCAAAGCTCTATCGCACCTCGCCGACGGCGCTGGTCGCGGTGCTGCTGATCGGCGTGACTCAGGGCGGCCTGTGGATGATGGCGCCGCTCTATGCCATCCAGATCGGCCTTTCGACCGACAATGCGGCCTTCTTCGCGGCGACCCTCGTCGGCGCCGGCGCCCTGTCGCAATGGCCGATCGGCCGCCTGTCGGACAAGATGGATCGCCGCTACGTGCTCCTCGGACTGGCTGTGACGGCGGTGATCATCAGCCTGATCTTCTCGACGCTGACGATTTCGGGCCTCGGCATGGCGCTGATGCTTGCGCTCATGATCGGCGTGGCGACCCAGCCGGCCTATGCCATCGCCGCCTCGCATGCCTATGACTATGCGGATGCCGACGACTACGTCGAGACCTCCTCGGGGCTGACGCTCGCCTTCGGCATCGGCTCGGCGGTCGGCCCTATCTGCGCCTCGCTGGTGATGGCGCGTGTCGGGCCCTCGGGCCTGTTCCTCCAGGTCGCGCTGGTCCAGCTGGTGATGGGCGGCTACATCGTCTCGCGCCTGTTCCAGCGCTCGTCGCTCTCCACCGAGGAGAAGACCGATTACGATTACGCCTCCACCGCGCAGGTCGGTTCGGTGATCACGCCCGAGCCGCTCGATCTCGAAGATGCGCTGGTGATTCCGCCGGAAGAATTTCCAGCCTATGAGAACGAGCTGGATGGCGCAGAGGTCCACATCATGGACGAGGTCGTGGCGGCCGCGTCGAACGAGGATGAGCCGGAGGCCAACCCGCTGAAGACCGCGTGACGCGGCCCGGCATCGGCTGCGGCAATTGAGCGCTCGACGCGCAGATGGCTTTGCGGCATTGTCGCGCCGATGATCGGGATGAGCACCTTTTTCAAGAGCCTGCGACGCGAGGCGCTGCCGTTGGCGGTGCTTGCGATCCTTGCGCTCGCGCTCCAGGGCATCGCCGGGCCGGTCGTTTCGGCCGCCAGCGCGCAAGCCGAGCCCGGTCTTGAAATCCTTTGCCTCTCCGATGTCGCCGCGCCCGGCAGTTCGCACTCCGCGCCGTCCGGACATGACGCCGGGTTCTGCACCTGCGGCCCGGCCTGTCCTCATGGCGCCGCCTGTCAGCTGTTGCGGGGCCTGGGTCCCGTTGGCTGGACCCCGCAGAGGCCGGAAGCGCCGTCCTTTGCCGCGCGCCGCGCGTCCGCGCAAACGCGTCCTTCCGAACGCTTCGGCGCGCTTGGCGCCATTCGAGGCCCGCCCCGCGGTCAGATCGCGGCCGGCTGACGCGCTATCCGCGTCGACCGACCTCCTTGATGCGCGGGCCGGATGTCATCCGGCCCTCTGTGATTGATTTCGGCTGTGCCGCGGCGAGACCGCCGACCGCAGGCCGACATTCCCGGAACGGACTGAACATGACGTTTTTCAAGACCCTTTTCGTTGCGGCCGCCCTTGCGTCCGCGTCTCTGGCGACCGCGTCCCTGCCGGCCGTGGCCGAGGACATCGCTCTCGGCGATCTGACGCTGTCGGGTGCCTGGACGCGCGCCACGCCGCCGCGTGCCATTGCCGGCGGCGGTTTCATCACCATCGTCAACACCGGGGAAGAGGACCGGCTGGTCTCCGCGCAGGCTGGCGTCTCCGACAAGACGGAACTGCATGAAATGACGGTCGTCGACGGCGTGATGAAGATGCGCGAAATGGCCGGGGGCATTCCCGTTCCCGCCAAGGGCACGCTGGAACTCAAGCCCGGCAGCTACCATGTGATGTTCCTCGGCCTGACCGCGCCGCTCGTCGAGGGCGCGACCGTGCCGGTCACGCTCACCTTCGAAAAGGCCGGTTCGGTCGAGGTGCCCTTTACCGTGGAGAAGATCGGTGCCAAGGGCATGGGCATGCAGCAGGGCCACGGTCAGATGAACGGTGGCATGAAGGCCGGTGGCGGCATGAAACACGGCCAGCCCAAGAACTGAGGACGGTATGTCTGGATTGAAAATGCTTCGCTACGGGGCCTGGGCGGCTGTCGTCCTGGTCATCGCCGCCGTTGCTTTCGTGACGGTCAACCACTACCGCGAAGCGGGAGGCGGGGGATCCTTTTCCCCCGTCGCCAGCATCGGCGGTCCCTTCACCCTGACCGACGCGGCTGCCGGCAAGACGGTGACGGAAGCGGATTTCAAGGGAACGCCGAATGCGTTCTTCTTCGGCTTCACCTTCTGTCCGGACGTCTGCCCGACGACGCTCGCCGAAGCGCAAGGCTGGATCGAGGAACTGGGCGCGGATGCCGACAAGATCGATTTCGCCTTCATCTCCGTCGATCCTGAACGCGACACGCCCGAGGTGATGCGCGACTATGTGGCCGCCTTCGACCAGCGCATCCGCCCGCTGACCGGCACGCGCGCCCAGGTCGATGAAATCGTCAAGGCCTATCGCGTCTATGCCAAGCGGGTGGATCTCGACGATGGCGACTACACCATGGACCATTCGGCCTCCGTCTTTTTGATGGATGCCGACAACCGCTTCGTGGGAACCATCGCCTATGGCGAGGCGCATGAAAACGCGATGGCCAAGCTGCGCCGCTTGATCGATGCCGGCTCCTGACGGACACTGGAAGTCATGAGCACGTCGTCCGCCTCCCTGCGCACGCCCCTGATGGTGCTGGGCGCCCTTCTTGTCGCGATCCTCTTTGCGGCAACGGGCGCCCTGTGGTGGCGCTATGGCGAGAGCGTCTTCGTCGACCGGCTGTTGACGGGGCTGGCCAATTGCTTCTGAGCAGCGGGCGGGGGCCCGGCAATGGCTGAGCGCGAGCGGCTGGACACGGTGATGGTCGCGCGCGGCCTGGCCGAGACCCGCGCCCGTGCCCGCGACGCGATCCTGCGCGGCACCGTGCGTGTTGACGGTCAGGTGGTGGAAAAGCCGGGTCAGAAGGTGCCAGTGGATGCGGCACTGGAGACCGGCGATCCGGCGGCGGCCTATGTGTCGCGCGCCGCGCTCAAGCTCAAGGCCGCGCTGGAGGTCTTTGCGATCGATGTCGCGGGAAAGATCGCGCTCGATCTCGGCGCCTCCACCGGCGGCTTCACGCAGGTTCTTCTGGAGGCGGGCGCCGCCCGCGTCCATGCGATCGACGTCGGCCATGGCCAGCTGCATCCGCGCATTGCCGCCGATCCGCGCGTCAATCGGCGCGACGGGGTCAATGCCCGCGCGCTGACGCGTGACGATCTCGACGGGGACACGCCAGCGATCGTCGTGTCCGACATGAGCTTCATCTCGCTGCGTCTTGCCTTGCCGCCCGCGCTGGAACTGGCGGCACCGGGCGCGCGCGGGGTCTTTCTGGTGAAGCCGCAGTTCGAGATCGGCCGCGAAGGCGTCGGCAAGAAGGGGCTGGTCGAACCGAAGGCTGCCGAACGCACCGCGCGGGCGCTGGCCGAGTGGTTCGATGCCCGACCCGGCTGGTCCGCGACCGGATTCGAGCCCTCGCCGATCACCGGCGGCGACGGCAATCGCGAGTGGCTGCTGGCCGGCCGAAAGGACGGCTGACGATCGCCCGATACGCGATTGTCTTGCCTTTCCGCCTGCATCCCTGTAACCGGCGCGGATGACAAGCGAGATCACCTGCACCATCGAGACCCTTGCCCACAAGGGCGAGGGGCGCGCCGAGACGGCCGACGGCCCCGTCCATGTTCCCTTCACGCTGCCCGGCGAGACCGTGCGTATTGCCCGCGACGACGGTCGAGCGCGGCTCCTGGAGGTGCTGACGCCGGCGCCGGAGCGCGTCGAGCCGCTGTGTCCGCATTTCGGCACCTGTGGCGGCTGCGCCCTTCAGCTCATGGACCAGCGGGCGATCCTCGACTGGAAACGCGATCAGGTGATCGCCGCTCTCGCCGCGCGCGGGTTTGCCGATGTCGACGGTCTTGTCGAGCCGACGGTGGATGCCACCGGAGAGGGACGCCGCCGCGCGGTCTTTGCCGCCGCGCGCGCCGGATCGCGGGTGATGCTCGGCTTTCACGAACGCGCCAGCCACCGTCTGGTGGACCTGCGGGTCTGTCCGGTGGTCTTGCCGGAAATTGTCGCGGCGATGGACGATCTGCGCGAGCTGGCATCGCTGGTGATGCCGCGCAAGGGGGAGGTGACCCTCACCGTTCTGGCGACCGGGACCGGCCTCGATGTGGCGCTGGCGACACCGGCAAAGATTTCTCCGCGCAGCGTGCCGCAGATCGTCGAGCAGGCGATGGGAGCGGGGTTCGCGCGCCTGTCGCTCAACGGCGAGACCCTTGTGGAGGCGCGTGCGCCGATCCTCTCGGTCGACGGGCTGCCGCTTGTTCCGCCGCCCGGCGGCTTCGTGCAGGCAACGCTGGCCGGCGAGCAGGCCCTTGCCAAGCGCGTGCTGGAATGTGTGGGCAAGGCGCGCAATGTCGCGGATCTCTTCGCCGGCTCCGGCACTTTCGCGCTCAGGCTTGCCCGCCGTGCCCGGGTGCATGCGCTGGAAGGCGACCGGGCCGCGCTGAAGGCCCTCGATGCGGCGATGCGCGCCGGTGCGGGCGCCTTGCGCGAGGTGCGGGGCGAGCGCCGCGACCTGTTCCGCAATCCGCTGACCGCTACGGATCTCGACGATTTCGGCGATGGCTACGACGCGGTGGTCTTCGATCCGCCACGCGCCGGTGCCGAGGCGCAGGCGCGCGAACTTGCGCTTTCCAAGGTGAAGACGGTGGTGGCGGTCTCGTGCAATCCGGCGACCCTTGCGCGCGATTTGCGCCATCTCGTTGACGGTGGCTATCGGCTTCGCTCGGTGCTGCCCGTGGATCAGTTCCGCTTTTCGCCCCATATTGAGGTGGTGGCAGGCCTGACGCGCGACTGATCGCACGCCTCCTGCCTGAGGGATAGGAGGCCGAGATGTCGGAAACCGCGCTTTCAACCTGGACACGGCGGGCACGTTATGCGGCCCGTCAGGGTGCGCGCGTGACGTGGTTCGCCGCCCATGGCGAACTGGCGCAGGCGATCACCCGCCGCGTGTCCCGTCGGCACCGGACGGAAGAGGCCGAGGCTCCGTCCCCCGCCGCGCCGCGAAAGCCGCGCGGCAACACGCCGGATCAGCGGCGCCTGTTCGCGCAGATCGCGGATCTGTTTCGCCGCGACCTCGCCAATATCGAGGCAGGGCACTATCCGGTGCCGGACGGCGAGTTCGGCTCGCCGCTCAGGTTTCTCGATCTCAGCCGGCGCTTCCTGCGGGACGTCCCGGAGGTTGCCCGCCGGCGCGTGACGGGCGCGCATCAGGAGGTCTTCGAGGCAACGCGCGAGGCGCCGAAGGGCCTGCCCCGCTACTATCGCCAGAACTTTCACTATCAGACCGACGGCTGGCTCTCGCGCGACAGCGCCCGGATCTATGACTTTCAGGTGGAAGTGCTGTTCAAGGGGGCGACGGCGGCGATGCGCCGTCAGGCGCTGGTGCCCTTGTCGCAGCTGTTGCGCCAGCGCGATCAGCGCCATGTCGCCTATGCCGACATCGCCTGCGGCACGGGCGGGCTGCTCGCGCCGGCGCTCGGTGCCTTTCCGCGCCTGCGGGGGATCGGTGTGGACCTGTCGCACCCCTATCTCCAGCATGCCCGCGCGGCCCTGCCGAAGCGTGCCCGCGGTCGGGCTTCCTTCGTCACCGCGCCGGCGGAGGCCTTGCCCTTCGCAAACGACAGCCTCGACGTTGCAAGCTGCGTCTATCTGTTTCACGAATTGCCGCCGAAGATCCGCCGCGCGGTGGCGGGCGAATTCGCCCGCGTGCTCAAGCCCGGCGGCCGGCTGATCTTCGCCGACAGCCTGCAGGCGGGCGACCTGCCGGAAAACGACGGCCTGCTGGAGCTGTTTCCAGCACTCTTTCACGAGCCCTACTATGCGGGCTATCTGACGGACGATCTCGACGGGGTGTTCGCGGCGGCGGGCTTGCGGCGCCGGGACCTGACCTGCGCCTTTCTGACGCGCATCGCTGTCTACGAGAAACAGGCCTGAGGAGGGAACGGGTCAGTCGACGTCGAGCGGTTCCGTGCCGGCTGCGCTGCCGTCCTCGGCAAGCTGGATCTTCTCGACCTTGGCCTCGGCCGACTTGAGCAGCCGGTCGCACTGGCGCCNCAGCGCGTCGCCGCGCGAATAGAGCTTGATGCTTTCCTCAAGCGGCACGTCGCCGCGTTCCAGCCGGCCGACGATGTCCTCGAGTTCCTTCAGCGCCGCCTCGAAGGACAGCGCCTCAATTCCCGGGTCTGTGCTCTCGCTGGTCAAGACGGGCTCCTGCGGGTCATTGTGCATGGGCCCAACCGTAAAGACCGGCAGCCGGCGGGGCAAGCGGCCCGCCGGCGTCGTGAACAGCTTAACGGGGCGGTCGCTCAGGCGTTCATCAAGGTCATGACATGGGCCGCCACGGAGCGCGCCAGACCCTCCAGGTCGTAGCCGCCTTCCAGAAGCGACACGACGCGTCCCTCGCACTGCCGGTCGGCAAGCTCCATCAGCTTGACGGTCGCCCAGGCGAAATCGGCCTCCACCAGCCGCAAGCCGCCGAGCGGATCGCGCACATGCGCGTCGAAACCGGCGGATATGATCAGGAGATCGGGCGAAAAGGCTTCCAGACGCGGCAGGATGGCGATCTCCATCGCCTCGCGGAACTCCGCGCCGCCGTCGCCGGCGGAGAGCGGGGCATTGACGATGGTGTCCGCCTCGCCGCGCTCGTTGGCGGCTCCCGAGCCGGGATAGAGCGGCATCTGGTGGGTGGAGCAATACATCACCGTCGGATCGTTCCAGAAGATGTCCTGTGTGCCGTTGCCGTGATGCACGTCGAAGTCGACGATGGCGACCCGCTCCGCGCCATAGGCGGACTGGGCGTAGCGCGCGGCCACCGCCGCATTGTTGAAGAAGCAAAAGCCCATGGCACGGGCGCGCTCGGCATGGTGGCCCGGCGGCCGGCTGGCGGAAAAGGCGTTGGTCACCTTCTTCTGCATGACCTCGTCGACGGCGCGGCAGGCACCGCCGACGCCACGCATCACCGCTTCCCAGCTCCCCGGCGACAAGGTCGTGTCGGCATCGATGCGCACCAGCCCGTCCGTCGGTGCGGATGTGTGCACCATGTCGATATAGTCCGACGGATGTGCGCGGGCGATGTCGACGATGCGTCCCATCGGGGCGACGTCGCGCTCCAGCGACTGAAAGCGTTCGTGCTCCAGGATCCGGTCGATGGCGCGGATCCGGTCCGGGCGTTCGGGATGGCCGACGGGCGTCAGGTGGTCGAGGTAGGATGTATGGTGCAGGAAGAGAGTGGCCAAGCGCGTTTCCTCAAAGTGCTTTTTTGACAAAGCTGTTGCCGGCATCAGACCGGCCGCGCGCGAGGCTGTCAATGCGAGAGGTCAAACCGGCATGGGGATAGGCGGCAGTCCCGACGCAAAAAACCGGGACCGCATTTCCATGACGGTCCCGGGGCGCAAGGTGCGGGCGTGAGACGGCCCGTTGGGGAGGTTCGCTGCAAGCTGCATTCCATTTGTAATACTAAATGATTCGCAGGGGCGTTAGAAGGCGCTGGCGGCGAATTGTGAAATAAAATTTCCCTCAAGTGGTGCCTGGGTGTAAAAAATGACAATCTAACAGAGAAATTATTGTGAAAATTTCAGCGCCGCGTTGCTGGTAGGAGCGCAGACGCCTCAGGACGTCGGGCGCGGGGCCGCGGCGCGGCGCAGCCGGTCGTTGATCGCCTCGCCAAGGCCCTCTCCCGGGATCGGCATGACAGCGATGCTGCGGGCGCCCGAGGCGTCGAGACGGCGCAGGGCCTGGAACAGCCGTGCCGCGGCCTGCGTGAGATCGCCGGCAGGGCTCAGGTTCTCCACGGCAACGGCGGCGTCGGCGCCTTCGGGAAGGTCGGGGCCGAAGGCGAGCAGCGCTTCGCCGGGCAGGACGTGGGTTGCGTTCAGACGCACGCTTGCGCCGGGGGCGTAGTGAGAGCTCAGCATGCCGGGCGCAACCGGTGCCTCTGCAGTGTCGGCCAAGGGGCGCGGCGCGGCAAGGCGTGCGCCGAGCACCTGTTCGATGCGCTCCCGCGCGATGCCGCCCGGCCGCAGCAGGACCGGATCCGGCCCGGTCAGGCCGACGATGGTCGATTCCACGCCCACCGGCGTCGGTCCGGCGTCGATCAGCACGGCAAGCGCGGGACCGAGGTCGTCGGCAACCGCATCCGCCGTTGTTCCGGAAATGCGCCCGGAGCGGTTGGCGCTCGGCGCGGCCAGCGGCGCGCCGACGGAGCGTGCGAGCGCCCGCATCACCGGCGCTGCCGGGACCCTGAGCGCGATGCTGTCGAGACCGGCCGTAGCCAGATCGCAGACCGGGCTGTCGGCGCGCTTCGGCAGCACCAGCGTCAGTGCACCGGGCCAGAAGGCGTTTGCGAGCGCCAGCGCGCGCGCATCGAACACCGCATGGCGCTGCGCGGCCTCAAGGTTTTCCACATGCGCGATCAGCGGGTTGAAATGAGGCCGGCCCTTGGCGGCGAAGATCGCGGCACAGGCGGCAGGGTTGCTGGCGTCGGCCGCAAGCCCGTAGACCGTTTCCGTCGGTACGCCGACAAGCCGCCCGGCCTTGAGTGCCGCAACGGTTTGCGCGAATTCCGGCAGATCGCCGGGATCGGACACGTCTGGGGGAAGGAGCCAGCGGAGCATGCGGGTGTGCCTGTCGGGTCGAATAGGGGTGGCTGAAACGCGAAGAGAGAAGACGCCTCGGGTAAGTCTCGAGTGTTGACGTTTACGTCAACAGGGACCATCCTCCGCCCTGCCAACTGCCGGGCCGGTTCTGCGGTCTCTGCTGCGATCCGTCAAGCGGCCCGCGAAAACAAAGAAGAAGGAAGCCGCCGGATGTATCGTCCTCCTGTTTCGGAAATCGCATTCACCCTGAAGGAAGTCGCCGGCCTTGCCGATGTCGTCGCGCAAGAGGGGGCAGGAGATCTGTCGGGCGATCTGGTGGATGCCATTCTGGAAGAGGCGGGCCGTTTCGCGGCGGAGGAAATCGTCCCGCTGAATGCCGTGGGCGACCGGGTCGGCGCCAGGCTGGCCGATGGCGCGGTGACCATGCCGCCGGGCTGGAAGGAGGCCTATCGCGCCTGGAGCGAAGGCGGCTGGAACGCGCTCACCGGCGCGCCGGAATACGGCGGGCAGGGTCTGCCGATGATGCTTCACGCCGCCGCGCTCGAAATGTGGAACTTCGGCTCCATGGCCTTTGCCATCGGCCCGACCCTGACGATGGGCGCGGTCGAGGCGCTTGAAAAACACGCGACGGACGAGCTGCGCGAGACCTATCTGCCCAAGCTGATCTCTGGCGAATGGATGGGAACGATGAACCTGACCGAACCGCAGGCCGGGTCCGATCTCAACGCCCTGCGCGCGCGCGCCGAACGGGCGGACGACGGCACCTACCGGATTTTCGGACAGAAGATCTACATCACCTACGGCGAGCATGACTTCACCGACAATATCGTCCATCTGGTCCTGGCGCGCCTGCCGGACGCGCCGGCCGGGACGCGCGGGCTTTCGCTGTTCCTGGTGCCGAAGTTCTTCGTCGAGGACGACGGGTCGCTGGGCGCGCGCAACGATGTGCGTTGCGCCGGCATGGAGCACAAGCTGGGCATCCATGCCTCGCCCACCTGCACCATGGTCTATGGCGACGAGGGTGGCGCCGTCGGCTGGCTGATCGGCGAGGAAAACCGGGGCCTTGCCTGCATGTTCACGATGATGAACAACGCCCGCCTCGCGGTCGGCATCCAGGGGCTTGGGGTCGCCGAACGGGCGACGCAGCAGGCGCTCGCCTATGCGCTGGAGCGCCGTCAGGGGCGCGCGCCGGGCGAGACGGGCGAGGGCATGAGCCCGATCGCCAACCATCCCGACATTCAGCGCAGCCTTCTGGACATGCAGTCCTGGACACAGGTGGCGCGCGCGACATGCTTTTGCACCGCGCATGCGCTCGACATGGCGCGTCTCGACGGCGACGCCGCCGTGCGCGGCCGCTGGAGCGACCGGGCCGCGCTGCTCACCCCCATCGCCAAGGCGCTTTCGACCGACATCGGCGTGGAGGTGGCCTCGATCGGCGTTCAGGTCCACGGCGGCATGGGCTACGTCGAGGAGACCGGCGCCGCCCAGCACCTGCGGGACGCGCGTATCGCGCCGATCTACGAGGGCACCAACGGCATTCAGGCCATCGACCTTGTCGCGCGCAAGCTGCCGCTGTCCGGCGGCGAGGCAATCCGCGGGCTGATGGCGGAGCTGGATGCGATCGCTGCATCGGCGTGCGCGGCGGAGGCCGGCCTTTCCGAAACCGGACGGCAGCTTGAGACGGCCATCGCGCATCTGCGCGAAACGGTCGACTGGCTGCTGGACGCACTCGGCCAGGGACGCCAGGCGGAAGCGCTCGCCGGCGCAACCCCGTTCCTGCGCCTGCTGGGCACGGTCTTCGGCGGCGCGATGCTTGCCAAGGGCGCGCTTGCTAGCCTTGGCGACAACACGCCGGCCGGCGCCCGTCGCGTCCATCTGGCGCGTTATTTCGCCGCCGCCCATCTGGGCGAGGCGGCATCCCTCAAGGCGCAGGTCCTGCAGGCCTCCGCCGTCGTGCTTGCCTATGATCCGGCGGCCTGAGGCGGGGGCCGCCCTTCTGCATTTCTGACGGTCAACCGCATCTGACGAGGACCACGATGATCGAGATTCAAAGGGAGGCTGGCGTCGAGACGCTGCGCCTCAACCGCCCGGCGAAAAAGAACGCGCTGACGGGCGAGATGTACACCGCACTGGCCGAGGCGCTGGAACGCGGCAACGCCGACCCGGAGGTGCGCGTGCATCTCGTGTGCGGCGTTCCGGGGGCCTTCACCTCGGGCAATGATATCGCCGATTTCCTGGCCTTTGCCGCCGACGGCAACATGGCCGATGCGCCGGTGGTGCGCTTCCTGCGCGCGCTTGCCGCCTGCGAGACGCCGATTGTCGCCGCCGTCGACGGTCTCGCCATCGGCGTCGGCACGACGATGCTGTTTCACTGCGACATGGTGTTCGCAAGCCCCAGGGCGTTCTTCAAGACGCCCTTCATCGACCTGGGGCTGGTGCCGGAAGCGGGCGCCAGTCTGCTGGCGCCGGCACGCATGGGCCACAGCCGCGCTTTCGAACTGCTGTGTCTCGGCGAAAGCTTCGATCCGGTGATGGCCAAGGCCGCCGGCTTCGTCAATCACATCGCGCCGGAAGAGGATCTGGAGGCGCGCGCGCTTGCCTGTGCCCGCGCGATTGCCGCCAAGCCGGCGGAGGCGATGCGGCTGTCGCGCTCGCTCCTCATCGGCGACCGCGCGGCGCTTCGCGAGCGCATGGAAGAGGAAATCAGGCTGTTTGCCGAGTGCCTGCAGTCGGACACCGCCCGCAGGGCCTTTGCCGCCTTCCTCGACAAGGCGGGAAAGACCGGCTGAGGATCCTGGAAGCGCATACGTCTCATCAGCAAAACGGGCGCGGGTGGCGCCTGCCGGGAGGATAGAATGTCACTTGAGGGCAAGACGCTTTTCATCACGGGCGCATCGCGCGGCATCGGCAAGGCGATTGCCCTGCGGGCGGCGCGCGACGGCGCCAATGTCGCCATCGCCGCCAAGACGGCGGAGCCGCACCCCAAGCTTGAAGGCACGATCTTTACCGCCGCCGAGGAGATCGAAGCGGCGGGCGGTCAGGCGCTGCCGCTTCTGGTCGACGTGCGCGACGACGAGCGCGTGAAACAGGCGATGGCGGAGACGGCCGAGCGGTTCGGCGGGATCGACATCCTGGTGAACAACGCCAGCGCGATCCAGCTCACACCGCTCGCCGATACCGACATGAAGCGCTTCGACCTGATGCATCAGATCAACACGCGCGGAACGCTTGCCTGTTCCAAACATGCGATCCCCTATCTGGAGCAGGCCGCCAATCCGCATATCCTGATGCTGTCGCCGCCGCTCGACATGAGCGAAAAGTGGTTCGCGCCCTTCACGCCCTATGCGATCGCGAAATACGGCATGAGCCTTGCCGTGCTGGGTCTGTCGGGAGAGCTCAAGAGCAAGGGCATCGCGGTCAATGCGCTGTGGCCGCGCACGACGATCGCGACCGCTGCGGTGCGCAACATCATCGGCGGCGACGACATGGTGTCCAAGAGCCGGACGCCGGAAATCCTCTCCGATGCCGCCCATGCGATCTTCACCAGTCCGGCCTGGGAGTTCACCGGCAATTTCCTGATCGACGACACCTTTCTGGCGTCGCGCGGCGTCACGGATTTCGATCAGTACCGTGTGGATCCGTCGCAACCGCTGATGCCGGACTTCTTCGTGCCCGACGACAGCGTGCCGCCGGCGAGCCTCGGCAAGGCCAAGGGCTGAGTCCGGAGGGCGGGGCCTACCAGCCCATCGCCTTCCAGAACAGCGCGCCGAGGAAGGCCGCGACGCAAACGAACAGCGCCAGCCCGCGCAGCACGGGGTGGCGCTCTTCGTCATGGGCCGGGCGGCGCGGTTTCTTCGACGGTTCGCTCATGTCGCGGGCTCAGCGTCAGCCGAACTCGGGACCGCGCGGACGATAGGGCCGCAATTCCTTCCAGGCCCGCATCAGGGTCGCCAGTTCCTCGTCGTCTTCCTCGGGAAGCACGATGCGCGGGGTAACCAGCAGGTCGCCGCGCCCGCCGTTCTTGTTCGGCAGGCCCTTTCCCTTCAGCCGCATCGTCTTGCCGCCTGCGGCCTTCGGCGTGATGGTGAGGTTGACCGCTCCGTCGAGTGTGGGAACGCGGACCTTCTCGCCAAGCACGGCTTCATAGAGCGTGATCGGCAGCTCGAGCTTGAGGTCGTCGTCGGACGGCGTGAACAGCGCATGGCGCGCCAGCCGCACCTCGACGATGGCATCGCCGGTGCCGCCGCCGTGCTCGCCCGGGTGCCCCTGGCCGCGCAGGCGGATCTTCTCGCCGTCGACGGTCCCGTCGGGCAGCTTGACGTCGACCGCCTTGCCGTTCGGCAGCGTGACGCGGGCCTTGCGCTCGTGGACGAGTTGCTCAAGCGTGACGCGGGCGGTGATCTGGGCGTCCTGTCCGCGCTTGGGCTGAGGCCCGCGGCCGCCGCCCATTCCCGCGCCCATGCCGGGGCCTGCGCCGCCGCCGAAACCGCCGCCGCGCGCCCGTCCGCCGAAGCCGCCGAGAATGTCGTTCAGGATATCGTCGAAGCCGCCGCCCTGGCCCTGCTGGAAGCCGCGTTGGCCGCGCGCCTGGCGAAAGATGTCGCTGTCGCTGAAGCCGTCGAAGCCGTGGGCCTGAAAGCGCGGCTTTCCGTCCGCGTCGATCTCGCCACGGTCGAACTGGGCGCGCTTCTCCTTGTCGCCCAGGATCTCATAGGCCTGGCTCGCCTCGGAAAAACGGTCCTTGGCCGACGGATTGTCGGCATTCTGGTCCGGATGATAGGTCTTGGCGAGCTTCCGGTAAGCTCGCTTGATGTCCGCCTCGCTCGCCGACTTGCTGACGCCGAGGACGCTGTAAGGGTCACGCATGGCTCCGACCGCGGTTAGGAAGTGTCAGGACGGGTATATACCCGTGTGGTGCTCAAGAGCCATATGGGAATTGATAGGAATAAAATCCAGATGTCGATTTGCCCGTAAGCGATGCGCTCAGCCGTTCGGGAAAGCGGTTCCGTCGCTGTCGGCCGCATCGCCGTCCTTTGCCATCAACTGGATCACGGCCCAGTCCTGCATGGCATCCTGGCAGGCAACGCCCTGATAGGCGCGCACGCCGCCGATTGTGTTGGCGGTTGTCTCGAATCGCGCGCAGCCGGTGCCGGTGGCGACCGTCTCGTCGGTGAGCGCAACGATCGTGCCGGAATTGCCGCTCAGCGGGTTGTTCCATGCAAATGGCGGCGCGCCGACGGCGCCGTCGCGGGCGGTGGCGATGGCCTTGGCGATCACGGCCCGGTCCTGGCGGCTGATGTCGACGTCGGCGTCGTTCTGCTGGCCGTCGATGGAGCCGGTGAGATCCAGCGGCGCGGCAAGATCGGCGCTGCCGACGGGCATGGAGACGCCGCCGCAGGCCCCGGCCAGCAACGCAAGCGCAACGCAAGCGCCGATGCGAGGGGCGATCTTGGCAAGAAGAGCAAAGCGTGTCTGTGTCATGGGGCGATGTCCCGCAGCCGGCGCGGGGCAAGGGACCCCGCAGCGCATCGTTCAACCGTCGGTCGATGTGACGCCTTTGCAACAGGGTGAAGGAGAAGCCTTAACAAAGTATGAGTCCGTTCGATTTGCGATTCCATTTCGGGTTTCGCCGCAGCGGGTTATCGAGGACGGCCGCCGCGTTGGTCGCCATTTCCGCTTTTCCAGCCGACAGGTTTCTCCATGACGCACTCCGGTTTTTCCTCTCCGCCCGAGATCCTGACAGCGCGCCTGCGCCTGCGCGGCCACCGGGTGGACGACCTTGCCGCCTGTCATGCCCTGTGGGGCGACATCGATGTCGTGCGCCATATCACCGGAAAGCCGGCGACGCGCGAGGAGACCTGGGGGCGACTGCTGCGCTATGCCGGACACTGGCACATGCTCGGCTTCGGCTACTGGGTCCTTGAGGACCGGGCCACCGGTGCCTTTGTCGGCGAGGCCGGGCTTGCCGATTATCGGCGCGACATTGTGCCGTCCCTGTCCGACCATGCGGAAATCGGCTGGCTGGTCTCGCCGCAGTGGCACGGGCGCGGACTTGCGAGCGAGGCCGTCCGGGCGATTCTCGCCTGGGGCGACGCGAATCTCGCGCGGCCCTGTGTGGCATGTCTGATTTCCCCGGACAACCGCCCCTCGCTGCGGCTGGCGGAGCGGGTGGGTTTCCGGGTGTGGACGCAGACGATCTATCGCGGCGATGCGGTGGTGCTCTACCGCCGCGACGGCAATGCCCCTGCCGGGGCTACAGAAGCTTCTTCCACCTGAAATAGAGGAAGGTCACAAGCACCGAGGCGATCATGATGAGGATCGAGAACGGATAGCCGTATGTCCAGGACAGCTCCGGCATGCCCTCGAAATTCATGCCGTAGATCGAGGCGATCAGGGTCGGCGGCAGGAACACCACCGCGAGCACCGAGAAGATCTTGATGATCTGGTTCTGCTCCAGGTTGACCAGGCCGACCGTGGCGTCGAGCAGGAAGTTGAGCTTGGCGTCGAGCGCATTGGCATGCTCGCGGATCGAGCGGATATCCCGGCCGAGCGCCTTGCATTGACTGCGCTGGGCGCTGGTGAGGCGCAGCGTCTTGGCGTGGAGGCTCAGATAGACGAACAGCCGCTCCAGGCTGGCGCAGGATTCGTGCATGCGCGCGACCTTGAGGCCGATCTCTCCGATCCGGCGGATCGTCGCCTTGTAGGAGGCGGCCTTGCGGCTGTCGATGCCCTGGCCGAAGACGGCGCTGGAGATCGCGTCGAATTCGGCAGAGGCCTCCTCGATCACATCCGCGGCGCGGTCGGCGATGGCGTCGAGCAGGGCGAAGAGAATGTCGATGCCCGTTGCTGCCTGCACCATGCCGGCCGCCAGCCGGCGCGCGGCAAGATCGACGGAATGCGTTTCGCTCTGGCGGATCGTCACGATCCGCTCGGGCGTTGCGACGATCTTGAGGGTGGACACCATCGGATTGGGATCCCGGGCGATCAGCGGCAGCACCGCCGTCATCACCAGCGCGCCGCCGGTCTCGTAGAGCCGCTCGGAGGTCTCGATCGCGCCGATGTCCTCGCCGCTGGGCACGGGCGCGCCGATCCAGTCGCTGGCGGCGCGGCGTTCGTCGGCGTCGGGTGAGGAAAGGTCGAGCCAGGCGGTGTTTGCCGGAAACGGTGTCTCCCCGGACTGGCTCGTGGCAGGGCGTAGCCCGGCCCCGTCACGCACATAGGCGATCATCATCGCGCTTGCACTCCCGCTGCTGTCCCTGGCCGGTGGCGTTCCGGCCCGCGTCGCAGCATGATGGAGGAAGATGACCGTTGCGTCTCGTATGGATGCGCGACAGGCCCGCGCTCCGGTAAACGCCAGGACGCGCGGATCGCGCGTCCTGAATAATCTGACCGGTCCGCCCGGTTCCCCGACGCTGGTCTTCCAACGCTGGTCTCCCGCCGGTTGCGATCAACGGCGGACGGCCCGAGGGCTGTGGCGGTTGCCGGCCTTCTCGAGCAGGCTTACTTGCCCGAACCGCTGGCTGCCTTCACCGCACCCTTGCTGCAAAGCGCCGCCGCGTTGATCGACTTGATCCCGACCGGCTTGTAGAGCGCGTCCAGATTGGGGCGCGGCGTGGCAGGGGCGGCTTGGTTTGACTTCGAGGTCATGATGACAGTCCAGCATCGATTTGTTTGGCCCGGGGGTATTCCCGTCAGCTCGTGAGCACAGTGGGGCTCGGAATTGGACGAAACTAAGGATGCGGACACAAAACCTTGTGAATCCAGTCACTTTCCTTTTCGCCCTGTAAGAATTCGCGAGTTGGCGCGGGGGCGTCGCGCGCGGCCGTTTGCCGGGAAAGGATCGAATTGCACAAAAAATCAGCAAGTTAGTCCTTCAGCAGTCCCGCCGGCAGCTCCGCGAGCGTGTCCTTGAGGGCGGCCTCCAGACAATCGAACAATTGGTCCAGTTCGTCTGCGGAGATGATCATCGGCGGACAGAGCACCACCGTGTCGCCGACCGCCCGCAGGATTGCGCCGTGCTTCTGGGCGTGGGCAACGCAGCGCGCGCCGATGGCGAGCGCGGGATCAAAGGGCGCGCGCGTGGTCTTGCTGGAGACCAGTTCCACGCCGCCCATCAGCCCCTTGCCGCGCACTTCGCCGACGAGCGGGTGGTCCGCGATGCGCTGCATCCTCGCCTCGAATTGCGGCGTCAGGCCGCGCACCCGGTCGAGGATCCCGCGCTTCTGGTAGATCTCGATCGCCTTCACCCCGAGCGCGCAGCCCAGCGGATGGCCGCCATAGGTGAAGCCGTGACCGAAGACGCCGATCTTGCGCGATTCCTCGACGAAGGCGTCATACAGCTCCTCGCCCACCATCACCGCGCCGAGCGGCGCATAGGCGGACGTCAGCTGCTTGGCGCAGGAGATCGTGTCGGGAACGAAGCCCATGGTCTCGCAGCCCCACCAGTTGCCGGTGCGCCCGAAGCCGTTGATCACCTCGTCGTCGATGAACAGGATGTCGTGTTCGGCCAGAAGCGCCTGCACCGCCTGGTAATAGCCATCGGGCGGCACGATGACGCCGCCGGCGCCCAGGATCGGTTCGGCGATGAAGGCGGCAATGGTCTCCGGGCCTTCGCGTTCGATCATGGCGCGCAGATTGGCGACGATCCGCGCGGTGAAGGCGTCGTCGTCCTCGTCCGGTTCCGCGAAGCGATAGGCATGCGGGCAATCGGTGTGCAGGATCCGGTCCACCGGCAGGTCGAAGTCGCGGTGGTTGTTGGGCAGTCCCGTGAGCGAGGCGGCGACGATGGTGACGCCGTGATAGGCCTTCACCCGCGAGATGATCTTCTTCTTCTCCGGCCGTCCGCGGGCATTGTTGTAGTACCAGGCAAGCTTCACCTGGGTGTCGTTCGCCTCCGAGCCGGAGGAGGTGAAGAACACCTTGGAGGCTTCGAAAGGCGCGAGCTCCTTGAGCTTTTCCGCCAGTTCGATCGCAGGCTCCATGCTCTTGCCGCCGAACAGGTGATAATAGGGCAGGCGGTCGAGCTGCTCCTTGGCGGCTGCGATCAGTTCCTCGTCGCCGAAGCCGAGGCCCGCGCACCACAGGCCTGACATGCCCTCGATATAGGCCTTGCCGTGGGTGTCATAGACATGGACGCCCTTGCCGTGGTCGAGCACCAGCGGGCCGGTGTCGCGCAGCGTGTGGAGCGCGGTATAGGGATGCAGGAGCGCTTCCACATCGCGGGTCTGGACATTGGTCAAGGGCATGGTCGCGGTCTCCTGAATACGCCGGGCTGCCGGGGGCAATTCCCCGTGTCATGCAGCGGCTATTGTTGCGCGGCGCCGGGCGCCGGATCGTCCTGATAGATTTCCGAAATGTCGTCCGGCAGCGGGGCGATGCCGCCGGCCTCGTTGTCCGTTGCGGGGGTATCCGTTGCGGAGAGGGCGGGGTCGGCGCCGGCGTCGGGCTTGGTGGAGGGCAGCGGCGGCGGGCCGTCCTCGCCCTCGCGCGGCGCATTCGGATCGAGCGGCGGCAGCTCGGGCACCTCCTCGTCGTCGTCGATCGCTTCCACGGCGCCGAAGGCCGCCAGCAGAACCGCGTCGAGATCTTCCAGGAAGCCGCGAATGCGGCGGGCGTTGGCGCCCAGATCATGCTCCCCGAACCGCGAGGCGGAGCGGATGTCGAGGCGCGACCCGACCGGATCGGGAAGGATGCGCACCGACACGTCATCGCGAAAGGCAAAGAGCAGCGAGACCGCTTCCGCCTGAAAGCGGGTCGGCTCGTCTGGCATGCCGGGCGGCAGTTCGGCGGTGATGGTCCAGCCCGATTGTTCCGCGACCCGGCGTGCGGCTGCATGCAGGTCGGCCGGCGCCACGCGAAAGCGGCGCGAGACAATGTCGGGATAGGCCGCCTGCTGCAACGCGCCCGTATCGAAGCTGCGCTGGGGAATGCCGGGTCCGGCCGGCGGCAGGACCGGCGGCGCCTCGATGTCCGTGCTGACATCGGCCAGCAGCGGATAGCGCCAGAAGCCGTAAAGCCCGGCGAAAACGGGCAAGAGGGCGATCAGGCCGTAAAGGAGACCGCGCAGGGCCCGGGCCCAGCCCGTGCCGCCGCGGGTCCAGAGGCCGACAAGCGCAAGCGCTGCGGCCGCGGCCGCAAGGGCGCCGAGCAGGAAGCCGAGCGTCAGGACGATGAGAAACTGGGGCGTGGACACAAGCTCAAGCCGGTGAAGGAGCGCACCGATCACAAGCACGGGCACGGCGATGCGGCCGCTCCACAGGCTGGCAGCGGCGAGCCGCGATCGCCGGACGGGGATCTTCTTGTGCATGGTGCGGGCCGACAATCCGGGCTGATGAACCGTCATTGCCCTTACCATGCCCTCATCGGGATGCGAACCGTCTTCACCCGTGCCGTCGCCCTATTCCGGGAAGGTATAATCGCTGAATTGCTCGCGCAGCGCTGTTTTCTTGATTTTGCCCGTTGCCGTATGCGGAATTTCGTCGACGAAGACCACGTCATTGGGCATCCACCATTTGGCGATGCGCCCCTCGAAGGAGGCGAGAATATCGGATGCGTCCGGCGTTGTGCCCTCGCGCGGAACGACGATCAGCAGCGGCCGTTCGTCCCATTTCGGGTGCGACACGCCGATCACCGCGGCTTCGGCCACATGCGGATGCAAGAGCGCCAGGTTCTCCAGGTCGATGGTCGAGATCCATTCGCCGCCGGATTTGATCACGTCCTTGGCGCGGTCGGTGATCTGCATGTAGCCGTTTTCGTCGATATGCGCGACGTCGCCGGTGTCGAAGTAATTGTCCCCGTCGACGATCGGCGTCTCGTCCTTGAAATAGCTCTGCGAGATCGCCGGACCGCGCACTTTCAGCCGCCCGAAGGTCTTGCCGTCCCAGGGACGCTCGTTGCCCTCGTCGTCGGTGATCTTCATTTCCACGGTGAAGGGCGTGTGTCCCTGCTTTTCCTGCAGGTCGAGCTTGTCCTCGCCCGCAAGATCCGCGACCTCCGGCTTGATCGAGCACACGGTTCCGAGCGGGCTCATTTCCGTCATGCCCCAGGCATGCATGACACGCACGTCGTAGTTCTCCTCGAAGGCCTTGGTGATCGCGCGCGGACAGGCGGCGCCGCCGATCACCACCCGCTCCAGATGGGGAAGCGTCTTGCCGCTCTTTTCCAGATACTGCAGCAGCATCAGCCAGATTGTGGGAACCGCGGCGGTGAGGGTTACCCGCTCCGTGTCGAGCAGCTCCCACAGCGCTTCGCCATCCATGCGCGGTCCCGGCATCACCATCGCAGCACCCGCGAGCGGGCAGGAGAAGGCAAGCGACCAGCCGTTGGCGTGGAACAGCGGCACGACCGGCATCACCCGGTCGCGGGCCGAAAGGCCGAGCATGTCCGGTGTCGCCGCCGCCATCGCATGCAGCACATTGGAGCGGTGCGAATAGAGAACGCCCTTGGGATTGCCCGTCGTGCCGGAGGTGTAGCACATGCCGGCGGCCGCATTCTCGTCGAGCTCGACCCAGGCGAAGTCGTCATCGGCCTCCGCCAGCCACTCTTCATAAGGAGACGCCGGAAAGCCGGTCTCGGGCATGTTGGCGGCATCGCTCAGCACGATGACATGCTCCACCGAGGTCAGTTCGCCCCAGATCTTTTCCACGATGGGAACGAAGGTCAGGTCGACGAAGAGCAGCCGGTCTTCCGCGTGGTTGATGATCCAGGCGATCTGCTGGGGAAACAGCCTCGGATTGACGGTGTGATAGATGGCGCCGATCCCGAGCAGCCCGTACCAGACCTCCATGTGGCGCCAGGTGTTCCAGGCAAGCGTCGCGACCCGGTCGCCCTCGCTCAATCCGTATCGCGAAAGGCGCTTGGCAACCGTCAGCGCACGGCGGCGCATCCCGGCGTAATTGGTGCGATGGATCGGGCCCTCGATGGAGCGCGACACGATCTCCCGGTTCGGGTGATTGCGTGCGGCATGGTCGAGAATGCGGGTGCAGGTCAACGACCAGTCCTGCATCAGGCCGGGCATGGCGGGCGCGGGCATGAGGTCTCCTTCCGGAAGGTTCAGCTCTTTGTTTCGGTGAGCTTTTCTTGTCCCCACATTAGCACCGGGAGGTGGCGGCCTGTCCAGCGTCGCGCGCAGGCTTGCGAAGGCGTGCAGGGCGCCGGCATTCCCGGGGGAGTTGACCCTTGGGGTTGCCGGCTGCACGATGGAAATCGGAAAGATTTCTGCGAACAGGCGAGGGAACAGACGAGATGAGCGATCCCGATACCCGACCGGCCGGCGACGGGCAGACGCAACGGCTTCTGGATCCCGGCGTGCCCAACATCCAGCTGATCTACTTCCTCTATCTGGTGGGGCTGGTGTTCGGGCTCACCGCGCTTGTCGGCGTCATTCTGGCCTATATGAACCGGGCCAAGGCGGATGCGGTGGCGGCGAGCCATTATACCTATCTGATCCGCACCTTCTGGATGGGACTTGCCTATGCGCTCTTGTCCATGGTGCTGATGATGGTCGGTATCGGCTTCCTGCTGATGATCGCGCTTGTCGTCTGGCTGATCGTGCGCTGCGTCAAGGGTCTGCAATGGGTCTCGCGCGGCGAGCCGGTGCCCAATCCCGAGACCTGGCTGTTCTGACCGGTCATCCGTTGGCAGGCATCATGAGGCGCGGGCGCGGATCCATTCGAGCGCCTGGGTAAGCGACCCCGCGACGTGATCGGCATGATCTCTCAGCGCCTCCGCCGGCACGGTTCCGGTCGTGACCGCCAGCGTCTGTGCGCCGGCGCTGCGTCCGGCGTGCATGTCGTGCAGGCTGTCGCCGACCATGACGACCTCCGCCGGCGAAAGGCCGAGCGCCTCGCAAAAGCCAAGCACCATGCCGGGCGCGGGCTTGGCTCCGTGGCCGCTGTCGAAGCCGATCACCGTCTCGAAGCGGGCGTCGAGGCCGAGCGTCGCCAATTGCGTTCGTGCGGACTCCTCGCCGTCGTTGGTGGCGATGCCAAGGCGCAGGCCGAGATCGGAAAGCGCGTCGAGCACCGGCAGCAGATCCGGAAACGGGGTGAGATGCGGCAGGCTCATGTCGCCGACACGGGCGTTGAGATCGGCGAAGAGCGCGTCGATGTCGCGCCCTTGCAGGAGACCCGCCCATGCGGCCGCGATGTCGTCGTTCGAGCCGGCGACGACAATGGAATCGGGATGGAACCGTCGGGTCGCCAGATCGTAGCCGCAGGTCTCGCCGAGGCGCGCCATCAGCGGCGCATCGCCCGCCGACAGCTCTTCCAGGATGGTGAGGAAGGTTGGCGCCCAGGTCGCCTGAAAGTCGATCAGCGTGCCGTCCTTGTCGAACAGCACCGCCTTCAGCTGCGTCATCGCACGCTCTCCGCCGCCAGCGCGACGGCCAGAAGATCGCGCATCTCGTCGAGCACAAGATCCGCTTCCGGTTCCAGGTCGGCGCGTGTGACGGCACCGGTCGTCACCGCGATGCGGATCATGCCGGCGTCGCGGGCGGCGTGCATGTCGTGCAGGCTGTCGCCGACCATGGCGATCTCGGCCGGGTCGAGGCCCGTGTGGCGGGCGAAGGCAAGCAGCTGCCCCGGTGCCGGCTTGCGCCCGTAGCCGCTGTCGTAGCCGGCAAGGAAGCCGAAGGCATGGCCGACGCCGAGCGCCTCCATCTGCACCCGGGCCGAGGCTTCCGTGCCGTTGGTCGCAAGCCCGACGGGAAGGCCCGCCTCATGAAGACCGTGAAGCGTGTCGACGACGCCCGGAAACGGAGTGACATTCAAGGTGGCATGCTCCAGCAGCGTCGCCTCGATGCGCGCCAGCATGGCGTCCGGATCCGCTTCGCCGAGAACCCGCGCCCAGTCGGCCGAATAGTCGGCCGGGGCCTGCACCTTCAGCGGCGACGGCCCGGTGAAACGCGCGCCCGCGACGTCGAACATCGCCATCTCCGACAGGGTTGCAAGGGAGGCTGCGTCACCTGCGGCCAGATCGGTCAGCACGGCGGCGATCGCCGGGCCCCAGGTCCGGTCGAAATCCGTCAACGTGCCGTCGCGGTCGAAGAGAACGGCCTTGATGCGCATGAGATGATCCGTCTTGAACTGATGGAGAGGGCGCCAACGGGGCGATGTCCTCATGCCATGCGCCGGCGCGCGCGACAAGGCTCAGGCTGTCGGAGCGGGTGAATAGCGCGCGGCCAGCGATGGCGGTCCGTCCGAGACGACCAGACCGCGCTCGACCAGCCATTCGATCTGCGCAAGGACGGAGAGTGCGGCCGCGCCATGCAGGCGCGCGTCGACATCCCGGTAGATCGTCGCGACCATTTGGGGAATCGTGCGCTCGCCCGCCGCAAGCCTAGCCAGGATTGCCTGCTCGCGCGCCAGGCGATGCGCCTTGAGCCCGGCGAGATAGTCGGCCGGCTCTTGAACCGGTCCGCCGTGGCCCGGCAGGTAGAGCGCGTCGTCGCGCGCCATCAGCCGGTCGAGCGAGGCCATATAGGCGCTCATCGAGCCGTCAGGCGGCGCCACGATGGAGGTCGACCAGGCCATGACGTGATCGGCGGAAAACAGAATGCGGCCCTCGTCCAGCGCGAAGGCGAGGTGATTGGCCGTATGGCCGGGTGTCTCGACCGCGGTGAGCGTCAGCCCGTCGACGACCAGCGTGTCGCCTTCATGAAGTTCGCGGTCCGGCCGGTGCTCAAGGTCGGCGCTGGCGTCGAGCGGATTGACCTCGCCGGCAAACAGCGGCCTTGCCGCCACATGCGGACCGCAGCCGACAATGGGCGCACCGGTCATCTTCTGGAGCAGGCGCGCGCCGGGGGAATGATCCGCATGGGTGTGGGACACGAGAATGGCCGCCACGGGAGCCGTGCCGCAGGTCTGGAGGATCAGCTCGAGATGATCGCGGTCTTCCGGGCCCGGATCGATCACGGCGATCTCGTCGCGGCCGACCAGATAGCTGTTGGTGCCGTGCCAGGTGAAGGGGCCGGCATTGCGCGCCGTGATCCGCCGCACCGCATCGCCGAGCGGCACGGCAGTGCCATGGGCGGGGTCGAAACGTCTGTCGTGTTCCAGTTTGGCCATGGGCGTCCGTCGCGGGGGTGGAAGGCGGCACGTGCGAAGGGCTTAGCCGATCCACTCCGGGTCCGGCAAGCCGCTGCGAGCGGGTCGCCGCCGCCGGGCGGCGTCTTTGGTTTGTCATGAGCCTCGTGTTAGGCCATCCTTCCGCAATTCCGGCTTCGGCGATCCGCACCTTGCACGGGTGTCGAACGCGCCGGCCGTCACAGGTGATCCGAAAGCGCTGCCATGACCGATGAACCGCTGGAGGCTGATGCTCCGCACTCCCGGGGCCGCAACCGCGCGCGGGGCATGTTGCGCGAGCGGCTGGCGATGCAGCGCTGGGTGCTGCTTGCCTGCGTGTTCGTGGCGGCGGCGGCTGTCTATACGGGTGCGGCACCGGCGCTGCATGTGCTCGCCGGCTTTGCGATCGTTGCAGGGGCAGCCCTCCTGGCGCCCGCGCGCAAGCCGCTGATCGGCCGGCGGCTTCGGCGCAAGCGCGCCGTCTCCACCTGGCCGGAAACCGCCATGAAGCATCTGGCCGATGCTTTTCCCAACCCGTGTTTCATCGTCGATCATCGCGGCGTGACCCGCTATGCGAATTCCGCGGCGCGGGACCGCTTCGGACAGGTGCGCCCGGGCGATCCGATCTCCTTCCGCCTGAGATCGCCCGCGCTGCTGGAGGCGCTGGAGCGCGTGATCGGCGGCGATCCGGCCCAGCGCATCGAATGGAGCGAGAAGACACCGGCCGAACAATGGCTGGAGGCGGTGATCGCGCCGGTGGCGCCGACCCAGGGCCCCGCTGGCGACGAGGCCGACCCGACAGCTTCGGCGCGGCCGCGCTTCATTCTCGTCACCATCCAGGACCAGACCGGACAGCGCCGGCTGGAGCGCATGCGCGCCGATTTCGTCGCCAACGCGAGCCACGAGCTGCGCACGCCGCTCGCATCGCTGACCGGCTTCGTCGAAACGCTGCTCGGCCCCGCCCGGGACGACCCGGTGGCGCGCGAGAAATTCCTGCAGATCATGATGCAGCAGGGTGAACGCATGCGCCGGCTGATCGACGATCTCCTGTCGCTGTCGCGGGTGGAGCTCAAGGCCCATGTCCAGCCGGAGGCGACGCTCGACCTGGTGCCGCTCGTGCGCCACACCTGCGATGCGCTCAAGCCCGTCGCCGACGAGGCCGGCGTTGCCATCGAACTGACGCTTCCAGAGGAGCCCGCCATCGTGCGCGGAGACCGCGACGAACTGATCGAGGTGCTGGAAAACCTGATCGAGAACAGCCTGAAATACGGCGCCTCCGGCGAGCGGGTCGAGATCGGTCTCGCCTGGGCCGAACTCGACCGGCCGCAGGCCGAGCCGCGGCCGCCGGGCCAATGGATCCTGACCATCCGCGACCACGGCCCGGGCATCGCGCCGGAGCATCTCCCGCGTCTGACGGAGCGGTTTTACCGGGTGGATGTGGCCGCCAGCCGCGAGATGAAGGGCACGGGCCTGGGGCTTGCGATCGTCAAGCATATCCTCACCCGCCACCGGGCGCGCCTCGACATCGAAAGCCGGCTTGGCGAGGGCGCGGCCTTTCTTGTCAAAATACCCGCCGCCATGTCGCGCACGGAACCGGCTGTGGATTGATAATCAAATGAATTCAACGGACTGCGTTGTCACATAACTGAGATAGAACCGTCATATAAGCATCACGGGCGGCCACTAGGGTCCCTCTCGACCTTGCGGGAATAAGTCCGCAGGGGGACACTTAAAATCCTGAACATCCAGGGAGACGTCAGGTGAAAGTCAAGGCTCTTCTCAGCGCCACCGCTCTTGCGGTCGCCACCACCGGGTTCGCAGGCGCCGCCGTTGCGCGCGACCAGGTCCAGATCGCCGGTTCCTCCACGGTTCTGCCCTATGCCTCCATCGTTGCCGAGGCCTTTGGCGAGAACACCGACTTCCCGACCCCGGTCGTGGAATCGGGCGGCTCCTCCGCCGGCCTCAAGAAGTTCTGCTCCGGCGTTGGCGAGAACACGATCGACGTCGCCAATGCCTCGCGCAAGATCCGCGAGAAGGAAATCAAGGCCTGCGCCGAAGCCGGCGTGAGCGACATCATCGAGGTCCGCATCGGCTACGACGGCATCGTCTTTGCCTCCGACATCAACGGCAATTCCTTTGCCTTCACGCCGTCGGACTGGTTCAACGCCCTGTCTCCGAAGGTTCTGGTCGACGGCCAGCTCGTCGACAACCCCTACACCTCCTGGAACCAGGTGAACGCGGATTTCGCCGATCAGCCGATCGCCGCTTTCATTCCGGGCACCAAGCATGGCACGCGTGAAGTCTTCGAAGAGAAGGTTCTTGCGGCCGGGTGTGAGGCGACGGGCGCCATGAAGGCGATGATCGACGCCGGCATGAGCGAAGACGACGCCGAGGATGCCTGCATCTCCGTGCGCACCGACGGTGTGTCGGTCGACATCGACGGCGACTACACCGAGACCCTGGCGCGCATCGACGCCAACAAGGACGGCATCGGCGTGTTCGGTCTGGCGTTCTACGAGAACAACACCGACAAGCTGCAGGTCGCGACCATGTCCGGCGTCAACCCGACGACCGAGACGATCTCGACCGGCGAGTATCCCGTCTCCCGTCCGCTGTATTTCTACGTCAAGAAGGCCCACATCGGCGTGATCCCGGGTCTGAAGGAGTACACGCAGTTCTTCGTCTCCGACGAGATCGCAGGCCCCGACGGCCCGCTGGCTCAGTACGGCCTGGTCGCCGACCCGGAACTGGCCAAGACGCAGGAAGCGGTTGCGAACGAAGTCACGATGGGTAACTAAGCCCACGGGTTCGATCGAAGGGCGGCGGTTCCCCGCCGCCCTTCCTTGTTTTTTCGCAGACCGGATCGGGTGTCATGTCCCTGCCAATATTGGTTTTCGTTCTTCTGGCCTTGTCTGTCGCCGGCTATGTGCTCGGTCGCGGCAGGGCGATGGCAAGTGCGGGCGGGGATGCGCGCAAGCTTCATTCGCTGCCGAATTACTACGGCTGGTTCGGGTTCCTCGTGGCGCTTCTGCCGGCGGCCCTCGTGCTTCTCCTGTGGCTTCCCGCGCAAAGCGTCGTGATCGACACGCAGGTTTCGGCGATGATCTCCGACCGCTCGGCGGCGGAAAGCTCGCGCGGCCTCGTCATGAGCGATGTTGAACGGGTGGCGGAAGGGCTCGACCTTGCGGTCGATGCCGGCGTCCTGACCGAAGAGCAGGCCGCGTCGATCCGCACCGAATTCACCGACGTGCGGGAGCGCCTCGGCGAGGTCGGCGTCGCGCTCGGCTCGGATGTGACCTCGGAGACGCTGCAGGCGGCGCAGCGCTACCGGGCACTGTCGTCGACAGGCGACCTGTTGCGCACGCTTGCGGTCGTCGCGGCGGCGCTGGCCGGACTGGCCTTCGTCTACAGGCGCGCCGACAGCACCTTCCGGGCGCGCAACGCGGTCGAGGCGGTCGTGCGCTGGATCCTCATCCTCGCGGCCTCCATCGCCATTCTGACGACCGTCGGCATCATCCTGTCGCTGATCTTCAACACGGTCGAGTTCTTCAGCCTGTATCCGGCCTGGGACTTCTTCTTCGGCCTGACCTGGAGCCCGAGCTTCGGCGGCGGCTCCGAGCTCGGCATCCTGCCGCTGCTCTGGGCCACGCTCTACATCTCCTTCATCGCGCTCGCGGTATCCGTGCCCATCGGCCTGTTCGCCGCGATCTACCTGTCGGAATATGCCGGACCGGCGGTGCGTGCGGTCGCCAAGCCGCTGCTTGAGGTGCTCGCCGGCATCCCGACCATCGTCTACGGTCTCTTCGCGCTGCTCACCGTCGGTCCGCTGCTTGTCGACATCTTCGGCGACGGCGGTGTTCTCGGGGTAGGCTGGATGGGCGGCGGAACGGCCGTCATGACGGCGGGCCTGGTGATGGGCATCATGCTCATCCCCTTCGTCAGCTCGCTGTCGGACGACATCATCAACGCAGTGCCGCAGGCAATGCGCGACGGTTCGCTCGGCCTCGGCGCCACCCATTCCGAGACGGTCAAGCAGGTGATCCTGCCGGCCGCACTTCCCGGCATCGTCGGCGCGATCCTTCTCGCCGGATCGCGCGCCATCGGCGAGACCATGATCGTGGTGCTCGGCGCCGGCGCCGCGGCACGCCTCAGCCTCAATCCCTTCGAGGCGATGACGACGGTCACCGCCAAGATCGTCAGTCAGCTGACCGGTGACGCCGACTTCGCCTCGCCGGAGGCGCTGGTCGCCTTCGCGCTCGGCATGACGCTCTTCGTCATCACGCTGGGGCTCAATGTGATCGCCCTCTACATCGTGCGCAAATATCGGGAACAGTACGAATGACCGACACGACAGCACAGACCGGGGGCGCGGTCGCGACGCCCGCCCGCAAGGGGTCGCTTCTTGAGGTCGACAGCCTGACCCGCAAGCGCAACGCCGCGGAAGCCCGCTTCAAGATGTATGGCCTGTCCGCGGTGATCGTCGGGCTGCTGTTCCTGGTCGCGCTGCTTGCGACGATCCTGTCGAACGGCACCTCGGCCTTCACCCAGACGTTCATCACGATCCCGGTGCCGCTGGAACGCGCCGAGATCGAGGCGGCGGAAAAATCCATCGTCAAGACGTCCAAGTATCGCGCCATCATCGGCACGGCCTTCGCCAACGTGCTGTCGTCGGCGGGCATCGAGACCGACATGTCGGCGAAGGATCTGGACAAGATGATGTCGTCGGGCGCGGCGGCGAGCGTGCGCGATTTCGTGCTCGCCAATCCCGGCAGCATCGGCACCACCCATACGTTCGACCTGCTGGCGTCCTCGCGCGTCGACGGCTATCTCAAGGGGCGCGTGACCCGCGAGGATCTGATCAACGACAAGAACCTCGATGCGGCGCATCTCGACATCGTCGACCGGCTGAACGCCGCCGGCATCGTGCAGAAGCGGTTCAACTGGCAGTTCATCTTCGGCGCGGACGCCTCCGACAGCCGTCCCGAGCAGGCTGGCATCGGCGTCTCGATGATCGGCTCCTTCTTCATGATGCTGGTGGTGCTTGTGCTGTCGCTGCCGATCGGCGTTGCCGCCTCGATCTATCTTGAGGAATTCGCGCCGAAGAACCGCTTCACCGACCTGATCGAGGTGAACATCTCCAATTTGGCGGCGGTTCCCTCCATCGTCTTCGGTATCCTGGGCCTCGCCGCCTTCATCCAGTTCGCGCATCTGCCGCAGTCTGCGCCGCTGGTTGGCGGCCTCGTGCTCACGCTGATGACGCTGCCGACCATCATCATCTCCACCCGCGCGTCGCTGAAGTCGGTGCCGCCGTCGATCCGCAACGCGGCGCTCGGCGTCGGCGCCTCCAAGATGCAGTCGGTGTTCCACCACGTGCTGCCGCTGGCGATGCCCGGTATCCTCACCGGCACGATCATCGGCCTTGCCCAGGCGCTGGGCGAGACTGCGCCGCTGCTCCTGATCGGCATGGTCGGCTTCATCGCCTCCAACGTGCCGGACGGGGTGGCCGCCGGCTTCCTCGATCCGAACTCGGCGATGCCCGCCCAGATCTACGAATGGGCGAAGCGTGCCGATCCGGCCTTTTACGAGCGGGCCTGGGGCGGCATCATCATCCTGCTGCTGTTCTTGATGACGATGAACATTATCGCGATCATTCTGCGTCGCCGTTTCGAGCGGCGCTGGTAAGGAAAGTGCAAGCCATGAACGAGATGCCCGTCGTCGACGCCGAAGCCGGCACCCTGCTGCCGAAGATCTCGGCCAAGAAGGTCCAGGTCTTCTACGGCGAGACACACGCCATCAAGGATGTGGACCTCAACATCGCCGACCGCACCGTGACGGCGTTCATCGGCCCGTCCGGTTGCGGCAAGTCCACCTTCCTGCGCTGCCTCAACCGCATGAACGACACCATCGACATCTGCCGTGTCGAGGGCGACATCCGCATCGACGGGGAGGACATCTACGACCCCAAGGTCGATCCCGTGCAGCTGCGTGCCAAGGTCGGGATGGTGTTCCAGAAACCCAATCCCTTCCCAAAGTCGATCTATGACAACATTGCCTACGGGCCGCGCATTCACGGACTGTCGCGCTCCAAGGCGGATCTGGACGAGATCGTCGCCAACAGCCTGCAGAAGGCCGGCCTCTACGAGGAGGTCAAGGACCGGCTCGACGAGCCGGGCACCGGCCTGTCCGGCGGCCAGCAGCAGCGGTTGTGCATCGCCCGGGCCATCGCGGTGAGCCCGGAGGTGATCCTGATGGACGAGCCCTGTTCCGCGCTCGATCCGATCGCCACGGCCAAGATCGAGGAGCTGATCGACGAGCTGCGCGAAAACTACACGATCGTGATCGTCACCCACTCCATGCAGCAGGCAGCCCGCGTCTCGCAGCGCACCGCCTTCTTCCATCTGGGCAATCTGGTCGAGGAAGGGGAGACGAAAGAGATCTTCACCAATCCGACCGACCGGCGCACCCAGGACTATATCACCGGCCGTTTCGGCTAGCGGTTGCGCCATCGCGACCTGTCGCCGCCGGTTCGCCGGCGTGCCGCAATGGAGACTTGAAATGCCCAATCATACAGTGACTTCCTTCGACGACGAGCTCAAGTCCGTCGCCGGTCGCGTCTCGGAAATGGGTGGCCTGTCCGAGGTCATGCTGACCGATGCCATCTCGTCGCTGATCCGCATGGACAAGGATCTTGCCCGCCGCGTCATCGCCCAGGACAAGCGCGTCGACGCGCTGCAGTTCGAGGTCGAGGAACAGGCGATCCTGATCATCGCGCGGCGCCAGCCGGTGGCGCAGGACCTGCGCGACGTCATCGCCGCCATGCGCATCTCCAACGATCTCGAGCGGGTCGGGGATCTCGCCAAGAACATCGCCAAGCGCGTGATCGCCATCGAGGGTTCCTTCGACAGCAAGAAGTTCGCCCTTGGCGTGGAGCACATGAGCGAGCTGGCGCAGGAGCAGCTCAAGGCCGTTCTCGACGCCTATGCCAACCGCGACACGGACTCTGCCGCGAACGTGCGCGAGCGCGACGACGAGGTCGATGCGCTCTACACCTCGATCTTCCGCGAGCTGCTCACCTACATGATGGAGGATCCGCGCCAGATCTCCATCTGCGCCCATCTGCTGTTCTGCGCCAAGAACATCGAGCGCATCGGCGACCATGCGACCAACATTGCGGAAAACGTCATCTACATGTCGACCGGGGTGCAGCCCGCCGATGAACGTCACAAGCTCGATGAAACGGGCGTGGAGACCGGCACGGCCCGCTAGACCGCGACCGGGAAGACAAGACGAGGGAATTGCAGATGCCCAAGGTTCTGATTGTCGAGGACGAGGAACCTCTCATCATGCTCCTGCGCTACAATCTGGAGGCGGAGGGATATTCGGTCGACACCTGCATGCGCGGCGACGAGGCGGAGCTTCTGCTGCGCGAACAGCAGCCCGATCTCCTGCTGCTGGACTGGATGCTGCCGGGCCTTTCCGGCATCGAGCTGTGCCGCCGGCTGCGGGCGCGCCCGGAGACCGAGCGCCTCCCGGTGATCATGCTGACCGCGCGCGGGGAGGAGCAGGAGCGTATCCGCGGCCTGGCCACCGGCGCCGACGACTATGTCGTGAAGCCGTTCTCCATCCCCGAGCTCATGGCGCGGGTCCGCGCGATGCTGCGCCGCGCCAAGCCGGAGGTCGTGTCCTCGCAGTTGCGCTCCGGCGATCTCGAGCTTGACCGCGAGACCCACCGGGTCCGTCGCGCCGGCCGCGAGATCCATCTGGGGCCGACGGAGTTCCGCCTGCTGGAGTTCCTGATGACTTCGCCGGGGCGGGTCTACTCGCGCGAACAGTTGCTCGACGGCGTCTGGGGCCATGACGTCTATGTCGACGAGCGCACCGTGGATGTTCATGTCGGACGTCTGCGCAAGGCGATCAACCGCGGCAGGATGGTCGACCCGATCCGCACCGTGCGCGGCGCGGGCTATGCCTTCAACGATCAGTTCGCCGTCGCGTCCTGATCCCGGGCCGGTCCCGAAGGTCGCCGCCACTTACCCCGGCATCTGAAATGAAAAAGGCCCGCTCCGGTTCCGGAGCGGGCCTTTTTAGGATGCGGCGTCGGGACGCTGCGCGGGCGATGTCAGCCCGTCGCGACCGCGCGCTGGTTCTGGTTCTGACCGCGCCGGCGGTCGCTGGCCGGCTGATAGGCAATGCGGCAGTGATGCGCGCAATAGGGAACGCCGGGGTTGGAGGCGTGACCGCAGAAATAGAAGTCGTCGCTGGTCGGATCGCCGATCGGCCATTTGCAGGTGCGCTCGGTCAGCGTCAGGATCGTGGCGCGCTTGGCGATCGGCACCAGTTCCGCGACCGGCTGGCTCTTGGGCGCGGGGGCGGCGGCGGGTGCGGCCTCGGCCTTCAGGGCGGTCGCTCCGATGCTCTGCGGCATCGGCGCCTGCGGCGCTTCGGCCTGCGTCTGGGTGTCCGAGGCAGCGGGCTTCGCGGTTTTCCGCGACTTCTGGGATGCCGAGGCCTGGGTCTTGGCACGCCCCGACAGGCCGAGGCGATGGACCTTGCCGATCACCGCGTTGCGCGTGACCCCGCCCAGTTCAGCCGCGATCTGGCTGGCGCTCAGTCCGTCGCCCCACAGCTTCTTCAACAGGTCGACACGTTCGCTTGTCCAGGACATGCGGCACACTCCGTCTTGGTTCGAGACCCGACATCTGGTTAATACCCGGTTAATGGCACGCCTAAGACGCACCCCGCTCATTGCCGGATTTTGAGGCTAAAGTGAGTCAAGCACACGAGATGTCGTATTTCTTAACTTGAAAACTACAATATGCCGCGTTTTCTACGCAAGGCTTGGTGCCGATTCACTTGGGGATAGCCCCGGTTTTCCCCAACAAACCCGCGGGCGGCGAAGTTTCGCGATCTGGGCGGGCGTTCCGGCAGACGCCAAGCACGTTGACTTTTCGGCCCGGCGCGGGTGTATAACGGCGTGTCGTCATGGTGCCGCCTCTCGTGGGCGGCACTCTGCTTTCGGGGGCCGCATTTGCCGGTCGCACTCCGCTAAGCGGCATCGTGGCGGCGGCGAACCCGGGTGTACGGCAGCCAGGCA
>PARB01000036.1 GCA_002709505.1 Paracoccaceae bacterium
TTTGTTCATCTCATCTAAAGACGCGGGAGCATCGCGAAGGCTACTCCCATTCAATCTCGCTGAACGCCTGCTGGGCATTGCGCTTCGCCAGCGCCTCGAACTGGAAAAGGTGGGCGAAGGCCTGCTGGTCGACCTCGACCGATCCGATCATGTCGCCGCCCGCCTCGATGTGCGCGCGCATGCGGTCGCGAAGGTTCACCAGATAGGCCAGCGTGTCGGCCTGCGCCCGCGCCAGATCGACGGGCTCCCCGTGGCCTGGAACGATATGCGCCGGCTTGAGCGCCGCGATTGCCTCAAAGGCCTCGATCCAGCCGCGCAGGCTGGAGACGTCGAGCAGGCCAAGCAGGCGGTCGGCGAAGACGATATCGCCCGAAAACACCACCCGTTCGTCGGCAAGCCAGACGAAGCTGTCGCCCGGCGTATGGGCCGGAGCGGGATGCACGATCTCGATGCGCCGCCCGCCAACCTCGATTTCCATGCGATCCTCGAAGGTCTCCGGCGCATGGATCGCCTCTGTGCCGTCGAGCGCGGAGCCGAGCAGCTGGCCCAGCATGGTGAACTGAAGCGAGGCCCGCGATTTCTGGTCCGCGACGGCGGCGGCGGAGGCGATCACCCGCGCGCCGCGCTCCATCCAGTAGGCATTGCCGAGCCATCGATGGTCCTGCCCGCCGGTATCGATGACAAGCACCACCGGCTTGTCGCTCACGGTCGCAATCGCCGCGTCGAGCGCCGCGGCGCCTTTCCGGCTGCCGCCCGGATCGACCAGCACCAGCCCGGCGTCGGTGTCGATCACCCCGAAGGTCGCGTTGTTGGCAAGATTGTCCGCCGAGCGCTGCGCAAGCTCGCCGACAATGGCGAATGTCGTGGCGGTCACGGGCAGAACGCGCAGCTCAGACGCCGCGCGCACGGGATCGACCCGCCCCAGGACCGCAAGGGCAACCGCGACAACCAGACCTCCTGCCGCAAGGCGCAAGGGTCTGCGGCGCGTGTCCGCTGTCCGCTTTCGATGCAGGATCGCCATATCCGCCCCTCTCCCGTTGTTTGTCACGGCCATTTGTTTGATCCCGGCCCGGTGTTTGGTCCCGGCCCGGTGCGCGACAGCCCCACGCGCAACGCGCGGCGAATGTTCCCGCCATGCAGGCCTTGTTCTCTCCGCCTTGTTCGGACAGCGGCAATGACCTGCATCAAGACACAAACATAATTTCGAATGTATGATTTTTTGAAATACGCAGAGAATGCCATGTCGATAGCCGACGACACCAATCCGGAGAATGGTAATATATACAATAAAAATAATGATTTATTCCTTTATGACATAGTTAAATTTTACATTTAAAACATCGTGCAAGTGAACCGGACAAAAGCAGCCGGAGCCAACAATCCTTCCGACCAACAGCCGAGATCACCTGCATGGCATTTGTCCCCGACGACCAGAAATCCCTGACGTCCCTCGTCAACGCGATCGGGGCGAGTGCCGCGATTTTCAGCGCCGACGCACGGGACAATTTCAACATCCTGGCGGCCAACCGCCCTTTCGCGGCCATGCTCGACCGCGACCCGGAGGCCATGGCGGGAGCCCGGCTCTCCGACATTTTTCCCCGCTACCTGACCCACCCCCTGTCCGAACGGATTATCGAGTGCCTGTCGACGCAGAACACGACGGAGACCGAACTGGTGATCGACCGCGGCGGGCTCGTTTCATGGTGGCGGTTCGTCTATTCGCCGATCCTGTCCGGCGAGGGCGCGACGCGACAGGTTCTGAACACCTGCATCGACATTACTGAAAAGAAACTTCTGGAGACGTCGTTGAGCCAGTCGCGCAGCCGGTTTGAGGCCGTGGTCGAAGCCGCTTATGATGGCATCATCTCCGTCGACCGCGAACATCGTATCGTGCTGTTCAACAGCGCCGCCTGCCAGATCTTCAAGATCGAGCGGGACGCGGCCATCGGCCGCCCGCTGGAAACCCTGATCCCGTCCCGGTTTCGCAACAAGCACGCGGGCTATCTGGAGGGGTTCAAGCGCTCGCCGATCAACTCGCGGCCGATGGAATCGCGCGTCGCCGTCATGGGCCTGCGGTCCGACGGCACGGAGTTTCCCGCCGAAGTGACAATCGCGAAGATCAAGGTCGGCGACGAGGTCGAATTCACGGCCGTGGTGCGCGACATCTCCGAGCGCGCCAAGCTCATCGACGAACTGCAGCGCGCCGCGATCAAGGATCCGCTGACCGGGGCCTACAACCGCCGCCAGCTGTCGAAGATCCTGGCCGACGAGGTCGAACGCTGCCGCCGCTTCGATCACAAGATGACCCTGGCCATGATCGACCTCAACGGGTTCAAGAGCATCAACGATACCCATGGACATCACATCGGCGACGAGGTTCTGACCGCCTTCACGCGTTGCCTGCGCGCGAACCTGCGCGATGTCGACACGGTCGGCCGCTGGGGCGGCGACGAATTCATGATCATCTGGCCGGAAACCGGCGAAGAGGCCGCGGACCGGGCGGTGAAGCGCATTCGCGAGGCCCTTGCCGACGTCGCGCAGTCGTTTTCCGTGGAGGGCGTGTCGATCCATTTCAGCATCGGCCTTCAGGAAACCGACGGCTCGCTCGAGGCGGAGGAGATGATCCTGCGCGCCGACAAACTGCTCTACCTGGAAAAAAGGGCAAGCAGCCTGAAGCCGGCCTGACCCGCGCTTTCAGCACAGTTGAGGTTGAGCGAACGGACGGACCCGGCACGGGCTTTCCGCACGACAACCCGGCCTGTGCAAATCAGCCTGTAGATTATCGCGTATTTTTATGCATTATTTCCGGCGAGACGGAGAGAATGCATAGATGCAAGATTTTGCGACAACGCTGGGGAATGCGATCGGGCTAATCCTTCTGGGCGATGCCGATCTGATCGAGATCATCGCGCTGTCCCTGCGGGTGACCCTGAGCGCGGTGGTGATTGCCTGCCTGATCGGCCTGCCGCTCGGCGCGCTCGTCGGTGCGTTCCGCTTTCCCGGGCGCGCCGCCGTGACCGTGTTGCTGAACGCGCTGATGGGGCTTCCGCCCGTCGTCGTCGGCCTTGTCGTCTATCTGATGCTGTCCGCCGCCGGGCCGCTCGGGCCGTTGCGGCTGCTCTACACGCCGACGGCGATGATCATCGCCCAGACGATTCTGGTCACGCCCATCGTGGCAGCACTCACGCGCCAGGTGATCGAGGATCTCCACAGCGAATATGCCGAACAGTTCGCCTCGCTCGGCGTCGGCCCGCTCGACCGGGTGGCCGCGCTGTTGTGGGATGCGCGCTACAGCCTGCTGACGGTCGCGCTTGCCGGCTTCGGCCGCGCCGTAGCGGAGGTCGGCGCCGTGATCATCGTCGGCGGCAACATCAATCACGTCACGCGGGTGATGACGACGACCATCGCGCTGGAGACCTCCAAGGGGAATCTCGAACTCGCGCTGGCGCTTGGCGTCGTGCTTCTTGCAATCGCGGTGATCGTCAACGCCGCCGTGATGGCCCTGCGCGCCTCCGCCGTGAGGTCCGCCTATGCCTGATGTATGCCTGAAGACAATCGAGGGCGGCCGCGCGACGCCGGCAAGCGCACCGGCGCCGCTCCTGATGCAGGCGCGCGGGGTCTCGTTTCGCCCGCAGGGCAAGCCGCTGGTGGACGGCATCGACCTCGACATCCGCGAGGGCCGGCGCCTCATCGTCATGGGCTCGAACGGGGCCGGAAAAAGCCTGCTGATGCGCCTGTTGCACGGCCTGATCGCCCCGACCTCCGGCGAGGTCGTCTGGCGCGGCAAGCCGCTCGACCGTGCGGCCATGCGCGAGCAGGCAATGGTGTTCCAGCGCCCGGTGATGCTGCGCCGCTCCGTGATCGCGAACCTGCAGTTCGCCCTTGCCGTTCGCGGCATCGGCGGAGCGGAACGGCGCCGGCGCGTGGAGGAGGCGCTGGAGCAGGCGCGTCTCGGCGATCTGGCCAAGCGGCCGGCGCGCGTTCTGTCGGGCGGCGAGCAACAGCGTCTTGCCCTCGCCCGGGCGCTCGCCTGCACGCCGCGCCTGCTGTTTCTGGACGAACCCACCGCCAGCCTCGACCCGGCGTCGACGCTGGCGATCGAGAACCTGATCTCGACCGCCCATGCCCGCGGCATCACCATCGTCATGATCACCCATGACAAGGGTCAGGCGCGTCGCCTGGGCGACGACATCGCCTTCCTGCACGCCGGACGTCTGGTCGAGACCGGTCCCGCCGCCCGCGTGCTTGAAACCCCGAGTTCGGGCGCCGCGCGCGCCTGGCTGGAGGGGCGCCTCTATCTCGACGACCTCTCCTCCCCCCACACGTCCCCGACACCCTGAACACCTGGGAGCCATATATGTTCAGACGTCAGTTCCTGTCCCTCGCGCTCGCCGGCACGCTTGCCGCGACACTGGCCGCCGGCGGATCCGCGCCGGTCTCTGCGGCCGACGAGAAATTCATCGTCGTGCAGTCGACCACCTCGACGCAGAATTCCGGCCTGTTCGACCACCTGCTGCCGATCTTCAAGGACAAGACCGGCATCGACGTGCGCGTGGTTGCCGTCGGCACGGGTCAGGCGATCCGCAACGCGGCCAATGGCGATGGCGACGTGCTCTTCGTGCATGCCCGCCCGGCGGAGGAAAAATTCGTCGCCGCCGGCGACGGCGTGAAGCGTCATGACGTCATGTACAACGACTTCGTGATCGTCGGCCCGCCGTCCGACCCGGCCGGCATCGCCGGCTCCTCCGATGTCGTCGACGCCCTCACCAGGATCGCCGCCGCCAAGGCGCCCTTCGCCTCGCGCGGCGACGACAGCGGCACCAACAAGGCAGAACTGCGCCTGTGGAAGGAAGCCGGCATCGACGTCGGCGCAGCTTCCGGCGACTGGTACCGGGAGACCGGCTCCGGCATGGGCGCGACGCTCAACACCGGCACCGGCATGGGCGCCTACATCATGACCGACCGCGCGACCTGGATCGCCTTCGGAAACAAGGGCGACTACACAATCGCGGTCCAGGGCGACAACCGCATGTTCAACCAGTACGGCATCATCCTGGTGAACGCGGAAAAGCACCCGAACGTGAAGAGCGAGCTCGGCCAGACCTTCGTCGACTGGGTGATCTCCGAAGAAGGCCAGGCGGCGATCGCCAACTACAAGGTCGACGGCCAGCAGCTGTTCTTCCCGAACGCTCCCGCCGGAAGCTGATCTTTCCGCCTGCGCCGGCACGACCCGGCGCAGGCCCTTCCCCGGCCCGCCCCGGCCGGGGCCCGCGCATCGACCGCCGATGCCGCGTGAGGCGAAGCCCGTCGGCTCGCCGTTTCAAACCCGTCTTTTTCCATCCCTTTCCGGAGACCAGCGATGCGCCTTGTGCTTGCGACCGCCGTTGTCCTGTCCCTCTTCACAAATCCAACCATGGCCGAACCGACCGTCAAACTGCATGCTGCCGGCAGCCTCAAGGCCGCGATGAGCGACATCGCCGACCTCTACGAGAAGACCCATGGCGTGACGGTCGTCCGCGCCTTCGGCCCCTCCGGCCTGCTGCGCGAACGCATCGAGGGCGGCGAGGCGGCCGAGGTCTATGCCTCCGCCAACATGAAGCACCCGACGACCCTTGCCACGGCCGGCAGGTCCGGCCCTGTGGCCCTTTTCGCCCGCAACCGGCTTTGCGCGCTGGCGCAGGCGGATCTGGCGGTGGAGACGGAAACGCTGCTTGCCGTCCTGCTTGATCGGCAGGTGCGGGTCGGAACCTCGACGCCCAAGGCGGACCCGGCCGGCGACTATGCCTTCCAGGTGTTCGACAAGGCGGAGGCCCTCTCAAGCGGCGCGACCGCAACGCTCAAGGCCAAGGCGCTCCAGCTGACCGGCGGCAAGGACAGCGCCAGGGCTCCGGAGGGGCGCAACCCCTACGGCTGGGTGATGGAGAGCGACAAGGCGGATCTCTTCCTGACCTATTGCACCAATGCCGTGCTGGCGAAGCGGGACGTACCCGAGCTGAAGATCGTCGCCCTGCCCGAGGCGCTGAGCGTCGGCGCGAACTACGGCGTGACAGTCGTGAACGACGCGCCGGCAGCCGCCTGGCAGCTTGCGTTCTTCATCCTGTCGCCGGCGGGTCAGGAGATCCTGGCCTCCTACGGCTTTACCGCCGCCGGCGCCCTCTGACCAGCACAAGACCCGACCTTGCGCGCCCCCGCCCCCCAAGGGATAACCGGGGCGCGCGAGGCCAAAACCGTTGGAAAAAGGCCGCAGACAATAAAAAATTCAAACGATCACGAAAACGTGACGTTAACCATGTCACGATTGCGCCTCATGTCCGTCACATTCCCGCCTTTGAAAAATATCTTTCGATATCAATTCGTTATCTGACCCCTTTCAGCACCGGTAAACAGTTCCCTAATGAAATCCGTTCGGTTTGTGATCCATATTACGGTTTCGTCAGGATGTTTGAGCGAGGGTCGCCAGTGTCGCGTCTAGACTATCTGGACGTTGGACACCAAATCTTAACGGTATCGACATTCAGGCGCTCACCGATGCGTAAAAGTCGGGTTCGCCAGGCCGTGGGAGGCGCGAATGTTTGGCTTGAAGCACTTTGGGCGACGAACGGCACTCGCAGCCGCACTCGCCATGACGGTTACCGGCGGCAGCGCTCTGGCGCTCGACGCCACGGCGGACAGCACGCTCCAGAAGAAAGACAGGGAAACCTTTCTCCTTCCAAGCGATCGGCTCGCCGTCACGCTTGGAACGCCGGTGGGCGCATCCTCCGGCTCGGACGATTATGCGATCTGGGTCGGCGAGGTCGAGCTCAACGGACGCACCGCCGTCTGGGTCGAGCTGATCGACGAGCACGGCGAGGTCATCTACGACAGCGAAGTGGCGCATAACGAGACCCACCTCCTGCCGAACGGCCGGGCGGTGGTCGTGCGCGCCCTTCTCGAAGACAGCCAGGGCGCGACCCAGACGGTCGCAAAGACCGACGAGTCGCGGGTTGCCCCCGATGCCCGGCTGGTCGTGACCCGCCGCGTGGTCGATGCCCCGTCCGTGCAGACGGCAATCGAGTTCATCGAGCAGACGCCGACCGAGGACCCTTCCGCCATGGAGCGGATCGCTTCCTTCGGCGAACGGATCTGGAGCGCAATCGTGGCAAGCCTCACCGCCGCAACCGACGGTGTGCGCGTCGCGTGGAACTGGCTGACGGAACCGTTCCGCGCCTGATCCGTTCTTGCGGTATCAGACGCTGCGACATCCCGCCCGCGACCCTCGCGGACGCATGAGACATACAGGCTCCGGCGCGGGCAAGCTTCCCCGCATTCCGACGCCGGCCTCCCGTATCGGGCCACCCGTTTCCGCAGCACACGCGCGGCGACGGGTGGCCCGAAACTTTTCCGGGCCCGGCGCTAAAAAACGCTAATCCATCAAGGACACGCAGTCGTAAGAAGGATTTGCAAGCGCCCCTGGATCCGGACTTTCATGGATAATGATTGAAAAAGAAATTTCCGCCGCAACTCTCGTCTGGTTCCGTAACGATCTGCGCATCGATGACAATCCTGCCCTGTCGGCTGCCCTGAGTGGCGAGGGTCCCGTCGTCGCGCTGTACGTTCTCGACGATGAAACCGAAAACCTCCGCCCGCTCGGCGCGGCAAGTCGCTGGTGGCTGCATCATTCGCTGACGGCCCTTCGCGGCGTTCTCGAAAAGCTCGGCGTTGCGCTCATCCTGCGCCGGGGCCCGGCGGCATCGGCGATCGACGACGTCCTGCGCGAGACCGGGATCGCCCGCGTGGTCTGGAACCGGCGCTACGATCCGGGCGGCGTGGCGGCCGACACCGCGATCAAGGCGGAGCTGAAGCGCCGGGGCGTGGAGACGGCGAGCTACAACGCCGCCCTTCTCGTCGAGCCGTGGGAGGTGAAGACCGGCAGCGGCGATCCCTACAAGGTGTTCACCCCCTTCTGGCGCGCCGCGCGCGCCCTCGGCGCGATGCAGGCCCCGACCGGCAAGCCGGACCCGGCGACATCCGCCACCACCGGCCATGACGACCTCCCCCGCAGCGACCGGCTTGAGGACTGGGCGCTCCTGCCGACCCGGCCCGACTGGGCCGGCGGCCTGCGCGAGACCTGGACGCCGGGCGAGGCCGGCGCCTTCGAGCGACTGGACGCGTTCCTGTCGGACCGGCTCGCAGATTATGCCGGCCACCGCGACGAGCCGGGTGCTGCCGTCACCTCGATGCTGTCGCCGCATCTGAGGTTCGGCGAGATCTCGCCGCGGCGGATCTGGGCTGCGGCGGAGCACCGCGCCGACGACGGCCGCACCGCGGTCGGCGACCGGACGCTGGCGAAATTCCAGGCCGAGCTCGGCTGGCGCGAGTTTTCCCATCACCTGCTCTTCCACTTCCCCACCCTGCCCCGCGACAATTTCCAGCCGAAGTTCGACGCCTTCCCGTGGCGCGAGGATGAGGCCGAGTTCCGCGCCTGGACCAGGGGCCAGACCGGCTATCCGCTGGTCGATGCCGGCATGCGCGAGCTCTGGCACACGGGCTACATCCACAATCGGGTGCGGATGGTGGTCGGCTCCTTCCTCGTCAAGCATCTGCTGATGGACTGGCGCAAGGGCGAGGCCTGGTTCTGGGACACGCTGGTCGATGCCGACGACGCCAACAACACGGCCAGCTGGCAATGGGTCGCCGGGTCCGGCGCGGATGCGGCCCCCTATTTTCGCATCTTCAACCCGACCACCCAGGGCGAGAAATTCGACAAGGCCGGCGACTACACCCGCCGCTGGGTGCCGGAACTGGCGAAGATGCCCGACAAATATCTCTACAAGCCGCAGGACGCGCCCGCGTCCGTGCTGGAGGCGGCCGGCGTGCGTCTGGGCACGACCTACCCGCGGCCGATCGTCGATCACGGCAAGGCACGCCAGCGTGCCCTTGACGCATTCCAATCCATAAAAAACGCTGCATAAGAAAAGGACACGCCATGCGCATTGCCGTCATCGGATCGGGCATCGCCGGAAACAGTGCCGCCTGGGCCTTGAGCGAGAGCCACGACGTGACGCTCTACGAGAAGCGCGACCGCCCCGGCGGCCACAGCGCGACCGTGGACATCGACCATGGCGGCACGCCCCTGTCCGTCGACACCGGCTTCATCGTCTACAACGAGTTGAACTATCCGAACTTCACGGCGCTGCTCGATCACCTTGGCGTGGGCACCGAAGCAAGCGACATGAGCTTCGCGTTTTCGCTTGATCGCGGCGTGCGGGAATGGTCGGGCATCAATTTGAACACCGTCTTCGGACAGCGCCGCAATGCCGCCTCGCCGCGCTTCCTGTGGATGCTGCGCGAGATCCTGCGCTTCAACAAGCTGGCGGTGCTCGACCGCGCCTCCGGCATGCTGGCCGGGCTGTCGCTGGAGGCCTATCTCGCCAAGCGGCGTTTTTCCAAGAGCTTCACCGGCGACTACCTGCTGCCGATGGGCGCTGCGATCTGGTCGACGCCGCCGGCCGACATGCTGGCCTTTCCGGCGGAAAACTTCATCGCCTTCTTCGAGAACCACCGGCTGGTCAACCAGGACCGGCCGATCTGGCGCACCGTGTCCGGCGGCAGCCGCAGCTATGTTGAGCGGCTGGTCTCCTCGTTTCGCGACCGGATCCGGCTCGCGACCCCGGTCGCCGAGGTCACCCGCCGCGCCGGCAAGGTGCATGTGCGCGATGTCCACGGCCACGAGGACGTCTTCGACCGCGTCATCATGGCCGCCCACACCGACCAGACGCTGGCGATGCTGGGCGATGCCACGCCGGAGGAGCGCAACATCCTGGGGGCGATCCGCTACCGGCCGAACGCGGTCTATCTGCATCGCGACCGCGCGCTGATGCCGCGCCGGCGCCGTGTGTGGGCGTCGTGGAACTATCTCGCCTCCAGCGATTCCGATGCGCCGTTCCGCGATGCCTCGGTCACCTACTGGATGAACCGGCTGCAGAACCTGCCCGAGGACAAGCCGGTGTTCGTCAGCCTCAACCCAGTCGAGCCGCCGCACCCCGACCTCACCTTCGCCACCTTCGAATACGATCATCCGCAGTTCGACGGTGCCGCGATTTCCGCGCAGAACGCGCTCGGCCAGATCCAGGGCAGCGGCAACACCTGGTATTGCGGCGCCTGGTGCGGCTACGGATTTCACGAGGACGGTCTCAAGGCCGGACTGGCCGCGGCGCAGGCGATCGGTGCGGAAATTCCGTGGCGCATCGATGCCGAAGGCACCGCCCGGGCGGCAGAGGCAGCGGAGTGACCATGCGTCATGTGGCGACGACCTGGCCGGCGAACGGCCCCCCGCCACCGGAAGCGGCAGCGCTTTATCCCGGCAAGGTCATGCATGCGCGGCTGAAGCCCTTCGGCCACCGGTTCAGCTACACCGTCTTTACCCTGCTGATCGATCTCGACCGCTTGCCGGAGGCGGCGGCGAAATCCTGGGCGTTTTCCATCGGGCGTTTCAATCTGCTGAGCTTTCGCGAGGCCGATCACGGCCCGCGCGACGGAACGCCCTTGCGCGCCCATGTCGATGCGCAACTGGCCGCGCATGGCGTGAAGACGCCCGCGCATCGGGTGCTCCTGCTGTGCTATCCGCGCGTTTTCGGCTTCGTCTTCAATCCGTTGTCGGTCTATTTCGCCTATGACGCGACCGACCGGTTGATCGCGCTGGTCTATGAGGTGCGCAACACGTTTGGCGACATCCACACCTATGTGGAGCCGGTGACGGCGGGCCAGAGCGGACCGGAAGGCATCCGCCAGACCCGGGACAAGGCGTTTTACGTCTCGCCCTTTCTCGACATGCAGCAGACCTATCGCTTCCGCATTCTTCCCCCGGGCGAAGCCGTGCGCGTGCGCATCCTTGAAAGCGACCCGGAAGGCCCCATTCTCTCTGCAAGTTTCGCCGGCACCTATCGGGCCCTGACCAGCTGGAACGCGGTCGCGGTCTGCTTGAAAATTCCCTTCATGACACTCAAAGTGGTGGCAGGCATCCACTGGGAGGCCCTCAAACTGTGGTGGAAAGGGGCACCATTTCACTCGCCGTCAAAACGCCCAAGCGCCGTATCGCGCACCACCGCTTCCCCCAGGGCCTGACAGCCCCGGCCGTTTGACGAGGTTTGACCATGTCGACTGCAATTCATCTCACCCCCGACAACGCGCGCAATGCGCTCGCCGGCCTTCCCCGGCTGGCGCGCCTCGGCATGCGCGTCGCGCTCAACCTGAGGGTCGGATCGCTGACCATCGAAACGCCGGAGGGCCACCGCTACGTCGTGCGCGGCGAGGACCCCGGACCGGATGCGGATGTGAAGATCCATTCCTGGCGCTTCATCCGCCGCCTGCTGAGCGGCGCGGATGTCGGCGTCGGCGAGGCCTATATGGCCGGCGAATGGACCAGCTCCGACGTCACCACGTTTCTGGAGTTGTTTTGCCGCAACCGCGACGCCACCGCCGACATGCTGCGCGGCACCCGGGTCTACCGCATGCTGATCCGTCTGCGGCACTGGCTGAACCGCAACACCAAGTCCGGGTCGCGGCGCAACATCTCCTCCCACTACGATCTGGGCAACGCCTTCTATCGCGAGTGGCTGGACCCGACGATGACCTATTCCTCGGGGCTGTTCGACGGCGGCGTCAACGACCTGGAGCAGGCGCAGCGGCTCAAGTATCAGGCGCTCGCCCGCGAGACCGACATTCGCGCCGATCACCACGTGCTGGAGATCGGCTGCGGCTGGGGCGGTTTCGCCGAATATGTCGCACGCGAGATCGGCGCGAAGGTCACCGGCCTGACCATCTCGCAGGAGCAATACGACTTCGCCTGCCGGCGCATGCAGGAAGGCGGGCTCAACGACAAGGTCACCATCAAGCTGCAGGACTACCGCGACGAAACCAACCAGTACGACCGGATCGCCTCCATCGAAATGTTCGAGGCGGTCGGCGAGCAGTACTGGCAGACCTATTTCCACAAGGTCGCGGGCTGCCTGAAGGACGGTGGTCGCGCCGGCCTGCAGATCATCACGATCCAGGACAATCTGTTCGACGATTATCGCAAGACGCCGGACTTCATCCAGAGGCATGTGTTCCCGGGCGGCATGCTGCCGCCGCCGTCCACGCTCGACGAGCTTGGTTCGCGCAGCGGCATGACGCTGGCAGCGCAGCGGATCTTCGGCCATGACTATGCCCGCACGCTGGAAGAATGGCGGCACCGCTTCTGGGCCGCCTGGCCGCGCATCCGCCCGCTCGGCTTCGACGAGCGCTTCAAGCGGCTTTGGGAGTTCTACTTCCACTACTGCGAGGCGGGGTTTCGCTCCGGAAACATCGACGTGCGGCAGATGATCTATGTGAAGGCGCCCTGATCCGTGGCACGAAGCCCCCTGGATCGCGGCCTCACCCTCGCGCAGCTTGCGGCCTACGCCGGACCGGCGTTGCCGCTGGCCGCGCTCACCCTGCCGCTTTATGTGATCCTGCCGACCTTCTACGCGGAGAGCATCGGCCTGCCGCTCGCGCAGGTCGGGCTGATCCTGCTGGCCGTCCGGCTGATCGACGCGCTGTCCGACCCGGTCGTCGGCGTACTGTCCGACCGCTTTCACCCGCCGCTCGGGCGCCGCAGGGGCTGGTTTCTCGCAGCCTCCCTGCCGGCGGCCGTTGCCGCCTATATGATCCTTACCCCGCCTGAGGGGGCGAGCGGGCTCTATCTGCTGGGCTGGGGCATCGCGCTGTCGCTCGGCTACACCGCCTGCGTTATTCCCTACACGGCCTGGGGCGCCGATCTCGTCTCCGACTATCACGGGCGCAGCCGGATCGCCGGGGCGCGCGAGGGCATGGTGCTGGTCGGGACGGTGCTTGCGGTCTCGGTTCCGGGGATCGCCGAGGCGCTCGGCGCGAAAGGCCAGGCGCTGTCGCTTCATATTCTCGCGTTGTTCGTTGCCGTGGCGCTGCCGGTGCTGACGCTTGCCGCCGTCTGGCGACTGCCGGAACCGGCCGACACCGGCCGCCCGCCGCCAGCCTTGCGCGCCGGCCTTGCCCATGTGCGCGCCAACCGGCCGTTCCTGCGCCTGCTCGCCGCTTTCGTGCTCAACGGTTTTGCCAACGGCCTTCCGGCAACGCTCTTCCTGTTCTTCGTGGCGCGTGTGCTCGAAGCCCCGCAGATGCAGGGGCCGTTCCTGTTTCTCTATTTCCTGTGCGGGGTGGCGGGCGTTCCGCTGTGGCTGGCGGTGAGCCGGCGTTTCGGCAAGCACCGCACTTGGTCGGTCGCGATGCTGGGGGCTTGCGCGATCTTCATCACCGTGCCGCTGCTCGGCCCCGGAGACCTCTGGGGCTTTGCCGCGATCTGCGTGCTCACCGGCCTGGCGCTCGGCGCCGATCTTGCGCTGCCCTCCTCTATCCAGGCCGACGTCATCGACGTCGACACGGTCTCCTCGGGCGCCCGGCGCTCCGGGCTTTATTTCGCGCTGTGGGGACTGGCGACGAAGCTGTCGCTGGCGCTCGCCGTCGGCCTGGCGTTTCCCGTGCTGGAGCTGGCCGGCTTCAGGACGGATGCCACCGGCGGCGGCGCAGCGGGCCTTGGCATGCTCGTCGCGCTCTACGCCATTGTTCCGGTGGGGCTGAAGCTTGCGGCGATCGCCCTGATGTGGCGGTTTCCGCTCGACGCGGTCGAACATGCCCGGCTGTCGGAGAAGATCGCCGCCGTTCAGGCGCGCGTCTGAGACAAACGCCGCCTATTGGGCCGCTTCAGCCACAGTGTCGCGCGGCCTCGCCTCCGGCGGTCCCTTCTTCGACCAGCCGGTCGAGCGCCCCAGAAGCGCGAAATACCAGCGGTAGGGCAAAAGCTGCAGCGCCTTCAGCTGCCAGGTGAAGCGGCGCGGGAAGGTGATTTCGAAATTTCCCCGCCGCTTCAGCCCGTCATGCAACCGGCTGGCCGCGTCCTCGACCTGCATCAGATGGGGCATCGGGAAGGGATTGTCCTTCGTCGCGGGCGTGTCGACGAAGCCCGGCGAGACGATCTGGATGCGCACCCCGATGCGGTCGAGATCGAACTTCAGCGCCTCGGCCAGATTGATCATCCCGGCCTTGGTCGCGCCATAGGCGGCCGACGTCGGCAGGCCGCCATATCCGGCGACGGAGGCAACAAGGGCAACCTGCCCGCGGCCGTGGCCGCGCATCGCCTCGACCAGCGGCACCAGGCAATTGACCGTGCCGCCCAGATTGACGTCGAAGGATTTTTGAAACGCCCTGAGGTCAGGTGCCGTGCCATCGACCGGCAGGTAGACCCCGGCATTCAGCACCGCCAGGGAAATCGCGCCGGCATCGGCCTCGATGTCGGCGACGATCTGCGCCATGCGCGCATCGTCCGTCGTATCGCCCGGATGAACCAGGATCTCGCCCGGCAGGCCGGCGCACTCCTCGGCAAACGCGCGCAGGTCATCGGCCGAGCGGGCCGTCACCGCGACGCGCCAGCCCTCTTTGGCAAGCTTGCGCGCAAGGGCGGCGCCTATGCCGGAACTCGCACCGGTGATCCAGGCTACGCCGTCATCGGGCGTTGCGACGAAGTCGGATGGATTGGGCATTGTTCGGTTTCCTCGCTTCATACTCTTTGTACGAATACGCGCGAGTGCGGATCGTTTCCGATCAGGTGCGAGGTGCGAAAATCGGGCTGAAATCCGGGCTGCCTCGCGTCAACCGCGCAGGAAAGGGGCGAAGAACCGCCCGACCGGACCGGTGAGACGGAGGCTTCCCTCGGTCACCGCGAAACACAGGCAGTCCTCGCCCTCGTCGGCGATGGGGCGATGGTCGACGTCGTCGTCGGCATAGGCGACATCGCCGCGGACGAAATGGCCGGAAGAATCGCTGAAGCCGCCCTCGAGAACCAGCGTCAGCTCGGTTCCATGGTGGGTGTGGGTCGGCATCGCCTGCCCGGCACGGATCCACAGCAGGCTGGCGTTGCAGCCGTCGATCTCGCCAATGCGATATTCGCGCAGACCCGGAAGCTTGGTCTTCCAGGGAAGCTCGTCGAAATCCTTGCCGATGAAATCGACCAGGGTCGCCGGCAGGCGCGTCTTGGCTGCAGGCTTCGGCGTCACGGAAATGCGCTCTTCCTCGGGACTTGCGAAGATCGCCTCCAGCATCTTGTCGCGGTCGGTGAGAGGCATCGGCGCCACGTCTTCGAGCATGCGTCCGCCGGTTGCTTCCAGATCGCGAACGAAGGCGCGATTGACCGGCGACAGGTCGAGATGAGACCGCACCAGGAGCCGGGCCGGCTCCGCCAGCGTTCCTGCGACATAGCCCGCAAGCAACGCATCGAAATGCTGATGTGACTGGTCCATTCCCGCAAACACCCTTGTCTCAAGCGCACACGCACCCCAAAACACACAGTCTCGTGCGGGACCCGTCATAGCGGATCGTGGGCATTGCGCCAAATTCCAATTCGCACGGCGGCAGCCTGGACTTCGCGCCGTTCATAACCCGTGCTACGCTCTTCACATCACGCTAGATCAGCGGGACATACCTTAATTTCGCAATTCTATGGATTGAATGATCATTGATCGACCGGATTTGAAGAATAGCCAGCCGACCATTGTCAACAAGAGACCGGCCAATCGCCACCTGGCTTGAGACGGAGCGCTCCACCCCCTATCTTCCAGGCCCAGCGCAGACACGGATCCCGCCAGGCGGCTTTCCCTCCGCCGGCCAAACCGGAATGACGATACGCATGAACATCAAGGCTTCAGTCATCGACGCCATTGGCAACACCCCGCTCATCAGGCTCAACCGCGCCTCGGAGATGACCGGGTGCGAGATCCTCGGCAAGGCAGAGTTCCTCAACCCGGGGCAGTCGGTGAAGGATCGCGCGGCGCTCTACATCATCCGCGATGCGGAAGCGCGCGGCGCGCTGAAGCCCGGCGGCGTGATCGTGGAAGGCACGGCCGGCAACACCGGCATCGGGCTGGCGCTGGTCGGCAATGCGCTCGGCTACCGCTCGGTGATCGTCATTCCCGAGACGCAGAGCGAGGAAAAGAAGGACATGCTGCGCCTGGCCGGCGCCGAGCTCGTCCAGGTCCCCGCCGCGCCCTACAAGAACCCGAACAACTACGTGAAGATTTCCGGCCGTCTGGCCGAACAGATGAACAAGAGCGAGCCGAACGGCGCGATCTGGGCCAACCAGTTCGACAATGTCGCCAACCGGCAGGCCCATATCGAGACCACCGGTCCGGAGATCTGGCGCCAGACCGACGGCACGGTCGACGGCTTCATCTGCGCGGTCGGCTCCGGCGGCACGCTGGCCGGCGTCGGCATGGCGCTGAAGGAGAAAAACCGCGACATCAAAATCGGCATCGCCGACCCGATGGGTGCGGCGCTCTTCAACTATTATGCCCACGGCGAACTGAAGGCCGAGGGCTCCTCGATCACCGAAGGCATCGGCCAGGGCCGGATCACCGCCAACCTGGAGGGCGCGCCGGTGGACATGCCGTTCCAGATCCCGGATGCCGAGGCGCTTCCCGTCGTCTTCGACCTTCTGGAACACGAAGGCCTTTGCCTTGGCGCCTCCTCCGGCGTCAATGTCGCCGGCGCGATCCGCATGGCGCGCGAGATGGGCCCCGGCCACACCATCGTGACCATCCTGTGCGACTACGGCACACGCTACCAGTCCAAGCTGTTCAACCCGGAGTTCCTGCGGTCCAAGGACCTGCCGGTCCCCGCCTGGCTGGAGCGCGAGAGCAAGATTTCCGTCCCCTTTGAGCCGGCACCGTGAGCCGATCCCGGTGACGCGAGACTTTGATCTGATCGCACTCTTTCTGGACAATCTGCCGATCATTGCCGCCCTTACGCTGGCGATCTACGCGCTTGCGGCCGTCTGCGCGGTGCGCGAGGTGCTGCATTCGCGCACCGCGCAAGGCTCGATCGGGTGGCTGATGTCGCTGCTCTTCCTGCCGTTTCCCACCGCCTTCATCTATCTGGTGTTCGGCTGGAAGCACTTCGGCGACTACAAGGAGGTGCGCGCCTACGCGGGACGCGAGACCCGCGCGGAACGCGCCCGCAACATGAAACTCGCCGACGCCGACACCAGCACCAGCTGGCCGGTCCTGACCAAGATCGCGCAGATCCCGTTTCTTGCCGGCAATACGGTCGAGGTGCTGGTCGACGGAGTCGATACGTTCGAGTCCATCCTCGCCGGGATCGCCGCGGCCAAACGCACCGTGCTCGTGCAGTTCTTCATTGTGCGCGACGACGGCATCGGCCAGCGGCTCGCCGACTGCCTGATCGAGCGGGCCAAGGCCGGCGTGCGCATCCACCTCCTCTACGACGACGTCGGAAGCAAGAGCCTGTCGAACGGCTATATCCGGAGGCTGTGCGACGCGGGCGTCCATGTCGCCGGCTTCAACGAGCGCCACAAGCTGCTGCGCCTCAGCGGACCGATGCGTCTCAACTACCGCAACCACCGCAAGATCGTCGTGGTCGACGGCGAAACCGCCTGGGTCGGCGGGCATAATGTCGGCGACGAGTATCTCGGCCTTTCGCCGACCTTCGGCCATTGGCGCGACACCCATGTGCGGGTCCAGGGACCGGCGGCGAGCGCCTGCGCGCTGTCCTTCGGCGAGGACTGGCACTGGGCGACAGGACAACCGATCGACCCCTGCCTGCCCGATCCGATCCCGCAACCGGGCGACGAACCGGTGCTGACCATGCCGACCGGCCCGGCGGACACCTTCGAGGATTGCGGCATCGCCTTTGCCGAGGTCATTTCCCGCGCGCGCAAGCGGCTGTGGATCGTCAGCCCCTATTTCGTGCCCGAGCAGGCGATGCAGACCGCGCTGCTCGCCGCCTCCATGCGCGGCGTCGACGTGCGCATCCTCCTGCCCGAGAAGGCCGATCACCGGCTCGTCTGGCTGGCAAGCTATGCCCATGCCGACGACATGACCGAATACGGCATCAAGGTCTATCGCTACACGGCCGGCTTCCTGCACCAGAAGGTGATCCTGGTCGACGACGCCCTGGCCGGGATCGGTACGGTCAATTTCGACGCCCGCTCCTTCCGCATCAACTTCGAGATCATGCTGTGGTTCACCCATCAGCGCACGATCAAACGGGTGGAAGAGATGCTGGTGGAGGATTTCTCCCGCTCGCGCGAGGCGACGCAGGAAGACCTGACATCGCGGTCCTACGCCTTCCGCTTCGTCGCGCAGGCGGCGCGACTGTTTTCGCCGATCCTGTGACCGCGCTGCCCATCCACGGCATTTGATTGGCGGAGGCGATCGGCTAGTCTGGCGGCTCATTCCGGAATCGACTTGGGGATTTCATGACAGAGCTGCTTTTCCGCGACGATGCCTACCTGCGCAGCTGCGAGGCAACCGTCACCGCCATCAACGACCGCGGGGGCATCGTGCTCGACCGGACGGTGTTCTACGCCACCGGCGGGGGCCAGCCCGGCGACAGCGGCACGCTGGAGCGCGCCGACGGCAGCGTGGTGACGCTGGCAACCGCCGTCTATGGCGAGGACCGCTCCCAGATCGTGCATGTTCCGGCGGAAGGCAGCACGCTGCCGCAGGTCGGCGAGAAAGTCGTCCTCCACCTCGACTGGGCGCGGCGCTACCGCTTGATGCGGGTGCACACCGCCCTGCATCTGCTTTCCGTCGTGCTGCCCTATCCGGTCACCGGCGGGCAGATTTCCGACGGCGACGGCCGGCTCGATTTCGACCTCCCCGAGGCCGCGCTCGACAAGGAGGAGATCGCCGCGAAGGTGAACGAGATCTCCGCCGGCGACCATGCCATCACCAGCGAATGGATCACCGACGCGGAGCTTGAGGCCAATCCCGATCTGGTCAAGACCATGAGCGTCAAGCCGCCGATGGGATCGGGCCGTGTGCGCCTCATCCGCATCGGCGCGGATGTCGATCTCCAGCCCTGCGGCGGCACCCATGTCAGCCGCACCTCCGAGATCGGCCCGATCGAGGTTCCCAAGATCGAGAAGAAGGGCCGGCAGAACCGCCGCGTCCGCATTCGCCTTCTCGACTGATCCGCCCTGTCCGTCCGCCGCTATTCCGGAGCCCGCCCTTCATGACCCGTTCCCCCCTCGTCTCCCCCGCCTGGCTTGCCGGCAAGCTCGCCTCCCCGGATGTCGTCGTGGTCAACGCCTGGCTGCCTCCGGTCGGTGAACCCGACGCACAACCGGAATACGGCTCCGGTCATATTCCGGGCGCGGTGTTCTTCGACGTGAACGCGATCAGCGATCCGGCGAGTGACCTGCCGCACATGCTACCGCCGGCGCATGTCTTTTCCTCCATGATGCGCAAGCTCGGCATCGGCGACGGCCAGACCATCGTCGTTTATGACGGCGTCGGGCTTTATTCCGCCGCCCGCGTCTGGTGGATGTTCCGCGCCATGGGCGTGGAGGATGTGCATGTGCTCGATGGTGGACTGCCCGCCTGGGTGGCCGCGGGCCATCCGGTCGAGGACATGCCACCCGCGCCGCGCGGCGACCGGCATTTCACCGCGCGCCTCAACCATGGGCTGGTCGCCGACCGGGCCAAGGTCGCCCGCACGCTGGAGGCCGGCGGACAGGTGCTCGATGCGCGCTCACGCGGCCGGTTTGCCGGCACGGACCCGGAACCGCGCGCCGGCCTTCGCGGCGGCCACATGCCCGGCGCGATGAACCTCCCCTTCACCGAGTTGATGAGCGACGGACGGCTCAAGGATCGCGACCAGCTTGCCGCCGCCTTCGATGCTGCCGGCGTCGACCGGTCGAAGCCCGTGGTGACCAGTTGCGGATCCGGTGTGACCGCGGCGATCCTGTCGCTCGCGCTTTCGGTCACCGGACAGGACAAGGCACCGGTCTACGACGGCTCCTGGACCGAATGGGGCGGGCGCGACGACACCCCGGTCGCCACCGGCGACAGCTGACCGCGCACGCGCGCCGCGCCTCTCCCGTTCGGCTTGCAAGGCACGGCAAGCCCGCCACGTCGATTGTGGAACAAGGGCGCGTCGCAATTTCAACACCGCCGGCGCGCCACGTCTTCTAGCCTCGCGTCGGCTCTCACAAAGAAAACCGCCGGGCCCTGTCAAAACCCGGCCGCAGGAGGATTGGGGTTATGGCGAGCGATATCGAGATTGCGCGCGCGGCGACGACACGGCCGATTGCCGAAATCGGCGACAGGCTCGGCATCCCGGCCGAGGCGCTTGAAAGTTACGGCTCGACCAAGGCCAAGGTGCGCTCCGACTTCATCAAGGGTCTCGCCGACAAGCCCGACGGCAAGCTCGTCCTCGTCACCGCGATCAACCCGACGCCCGCCGGCGAGGGCAAGACGACGACAACCGTCGGTCTCGGCGACGGCTTGAACCGCATCGGCAAGAAGGCGGCGATCTGCCTGCGCGAGCCCTCGCTCGGCCCCTGTTTCGGCATGAAGGGGGGCGCTGCCGGCGGCGGCCATGCCCAGGTCGTGCCGATGGAGGACATCAACCTCCATTTCACCGGCGATTTCCACGCCATCACCTCGGCGCACAATCTGCTGTCGGCGCTGATCGACAACCACATCTATTGGGGCAATGCGCTCGGCATCGACGTGCGCCGCATCACCTGGCGCCGGGTGATGGACATGAACGACCGCTCGCTGCGCCAGATCGTCTCCTCGCTCGGCGGCGTCGCCAACGGCTATCCGCGCGAGGCCGGCTTCGACATCACCGTTGCCTCGGAGATCATGGCGATCCTGTGCCTGTCCGCCGATCTCGCCGACCTGCAGGAGCGGCTTGGCAATATCATCGTCGGCTACCGCCGCGACCGCACCGCCGTCACCGCCCGCGACCTGGAAGCCGATGGCGCCATGACGGTGCTTCTCAAGGAAGCGATGCAGCCGAATCTCGTGCAGACGCTGGAGAACAACCCCGCCTTCATCCACGGCGGGCCCTTCGCCAACATCGCCCATGGCTGCAATTCCGTCGTCGCGACCAAGACCGCGCTGAAGCTTGCCGACTATGTGGTGACGGAAGCCGGCTTCGGCGCCGATCTCGGCGCGGAGAAATTCTTCGACATCAAGTGCCGCAAGGCGGGTCTTGCCCCGTCGGCCGCCGTGATCGTCGCGACGATCCGCGCGCTCAAGATGAACGGCGGCATCGGCAAGGACGACCTCGGCAAGGAAAACGTCGAGGCCCTGAAGAAGGGCTGCGCCAATCTCGGCCGCCACATCGAGAACGTGAAGCAGTTCGGCGTTCCGGTCGTCGTGGCGATCAACCACTTCGTCACCGACACGGATGCGGAGGTCGCCGCGATCCAGGAGTATGCCCGGGAACAGGGCGTGGAGGCCATCCTGTGCCAGCATTGGGCCAAGGGATCGGAAGGGACCGAGGAGCTTGCACGCAAGGTGGTGGAGATGGTCGACGGCGACAGCGCGCAATTCGCGCCGCTCTATGAGGACGACCTGCCGCTGTTCGAGAAGATCCAGACCATTGCCCGCCGGATCTATCGCGCCGACGAGGCGATTGCGGAAAAATCCGTGCGCGACCAGTTGCACAAGTGGGAGGCCGACGGCTTCGGCCACCTGCCGGTGTGCATGGCCAAGACCCAGTATTCCTTCTCCACCGACCCGAACCTGCGCGGCGCACCGACGGGGCACACCGTGCCCGTGCGCGAGGTGCGGCTGTCCGCCGGTGCCGGCTTCATCGTCGCGATCTGCGGCGAGATCATGACGATGCCGGGCCTGCCGAAGGTCCCTTCCGCCAACCACATCCGGCTCGACGACAACGGGCTGATCGAGGGGCTTTTTTAAAAAAACCCTACGTCAGATATCGCGAAAGGGCGGCCAGGGCCGCCCTTTTTGCGTTCGGAGACCGGAAAAACCCGCCCTGTTCCTTCCGATTATTCGCAAGGACGAATTCACCCTGACATTTTTAACGATCATACAATTGTCAGGAATCACCGTCATCGACGTATATATTTCTCAAAATAAATTTATACTTATTTTATTCTTTAATTTACGTTCAATCGATAATTATTCCGCTGTTTATCGCGCATTAACCCCCTCTGCCCCAAGATCTTTACGATTCGATTTCTTTGGAAAGGCTTGAAGATGCGCTTTCGACTCGCTGCTGTAAGTTTTGCGGTGTTGACCCAAACCGCCCTTGCGGCCGGCCCGGCGCCAGACGCTTCCGCCCTGATCACGCCGAATGTGGTCGCCGAGGTACGCTCGTGGCTCGCCAATCCGATCGTCGCCCTGTCGGTGAACGCGCAGAACGACCTGCGCGGCGAGCTGGCCCAGAGCGAGATCGATGCGCTCGACGCCCAGTGGCGCACCGAACGCGAGGCGGACGACAAGCCGCTGATCGCCGCGACGCTCTCCGCGCCGCTGTCGATCTACCTGCTGCGCATCCAGGCGAAGTCGGTCGGCCTCTATCCCGAGATCTTCATCATGGACGCCAACGGGCTGAACGTCGGCCAGAGCTCCATCACGGGCGACTACTGGCAGGGCGACGAAGCCAAGTTCCAGAAGACCTTCCCGAATGGCGCCGACGCGGTGTTCATCGACGAACCCGAATGGGACGACGACAACAAGATCTGGCGCGCCCAGATGAACATGTCGATCGCCGACCCGCAGAACGGAAAGACGATCGGTGCGGCGACCATCGAATTCAACCTGACCGAACTCCAGCGGCGCATGTCCACCGGCTCATAAGGCGATAGCAGACCATGTTTCGAAATTTGTCAGTTAGCAAAAAGGGCGCGACGGCCTTCTTCGCCCTCGCCCTCATCGGCGCGGTCTCCGGGATCGTCACGGCCGTCAACACCTCCGGCGCGCTTACGGAAGTCGGCAAGGCCAACGAGCTCTCCAATCTCAGCTCCAAGGCCTATTCGCTCGACGCGCTGATCGTGGAACAGGCGCTTGCGGTCAAGACCTTCCTCCTGACCGGCAACCGCGACTGGCTCGCCGAGGCCGACAAGCACCGCTCGATGATCAAGACCGAATTCTCCAACATTGGCACCATGGTTGCCGCGGAGCTCCCGTCCGAGCAGGCACGGCTTGCCGATGTCCAGAGCGCCTGGACCGTCTGGTACGACCGGATCGCGGCGAAGCAGATCGAGTTCATGCGCAAGCCCGAGACCGTCGATCTCGCCCGCGCCATCGAAGTCACCAAGGACAGCACCGAGTTGCTCGAAGCGGTCCGCAACAACAGCCAGGCCTTCTCCAGCGCCATCGCCGGCCACCGTGCGGCTTCGGTCGAGCTGCAGAACTCCGCGCTTTCGATTGTGTGGATGATCGCCGTCGCCAGTGCTGCGCTGATCACCTCCGTCGCCGTGCTTCTCGGCTTCCTGAACCATGCGCTCGTTTCCCGGCCGCTGACCCAACTTTGCGACATCACGCAGAAACTGGCGCAGGGCGACACGGATCAGTCCGTCGACTTCGGCAAGCGCTCCGACGAGATCGGCTCGATGGGCCGCGCGCTCGACGTGTTCCGCGACAACCTGATCCGCACGCGCCAGCTTGAGGCCGACACCAGCCAGCAGCGTCTGGATGCCGAGCGCCAGAAGCGCGAGGAGATGGAGCAGGTCGCCAGCGACTTCGAAGCCACGGTGATGACGATCTCCGACGAGATCATCGCCATGCTCGACCAGCTGAACGGGTCCTCGACGTCGCTCTCCGACATCGCCAACCAGACCAACGAACAGGCTGTCTCCGTGTCGGCGGCCGCCGAACAGGCAACCACCAACGTCAACACGGTCGCAAGTGCCACCGAAGAGCTGTCCGCCTCGATCCGCGCCATCACCGAGCAGGTTCGCACCTCCTCGGAGATCGCGAGCAAGGCGGAGGTCGAGGTCGGTCGCTCCAGCGAGGCCGTCGGCACGGTGCAGCGGGTCGTCGCACGCATCGGCGACGTCACCAAGCTGATCACCGACATCGCCGAACAGACCAACCTGCTGGCGCTGAATGCCACCATCGAGGCGGCACGCGCCGGTGAGGCCGGCAAGGGCTTCGCCGTCGTCGCCTCCGAGGTCAAGGCGCTCGCCGAGCAGACAGCAAAGGCGACCGAGGAAATCGATCGCCAGATCTCCGAGATGCGCGACGCTGCGGACGCCTCGACCTCCGCGTCGGAAGTCGTCGCCGGCCTGGTGCAGGAAATCTCGGAAAACACCAACGCCATGTCGGGCGCGGCCGAAGAGCAGAATGTCGCGACCACGGAGATCGCCCGCAGCGTCGCCGAGGCCGCACAGGGCACGGCCAGCGTGTCGGAATCGATCGCCCAGGTCAGCCATGGCGCCGGCGAGACCGGCAAGCTCAGCTCCGACATGAAGCAGTCGGTGGTGCAGCTGCATGAGCGCTCCGACAACCTGCAGCGCGCGATGCGCGAGTTCCTGACCAAGGTCCGCGCGGCGTAATTTCCCCGAGCCTCAGGCCCGAAGATGACAAAAGGCGGAGCCCCGGCTCCGCCTTTTTGTTTGCGCCTCCGATCCGGACGGGTTCCGCGCGAGTGTCCGTCTCACCGCCCGAGACTGGCGCTCACAACGAGATCGGCGGCCGCCGGCGAACAGGCGATCGGCGTGTCATGCAGGATGGCAAGCCGCGTCAGCGCCATCAGGTCGACGTCGCTGGCATGATGGCCGTGCGGGTCGGCGAAGAAGATCACCGCGTCGAGTTCGCCGGTCGCGATCAGCGCGCCGAGCTGCTGGTCGCCGCCGTGGGAGCCCCGCTGCAGCCGGTGAATGGCGAGATCCGGCACGGCCTCCAGCAGCATGGCCCCGGTGCCGCCGGTCGAAATCAGCTTCTGGTGACGCAAGACGTCGGCGTGCCGCGCGACCCAGGCGCGCAGGTGCGCCTTGCGGGCGTTATGGGCAACCAGCGCAATGCGCCGCGGCGCGGTGGAGCGCGCGCGGGCCTTCAGCGTCAGCGCCAGGATCGCGCGGACCTGGGCCGTCAGCCCCTCTTCGGGCGCTGCGAACTGACCCTTGAGCGCCGCCGTGCCGACAGTAAAGCCGGCGGCCCCTGCTTCCGCCACCGCCTCGATGCGCTCCGCCCGGTCGATGCTGCCGGCCATGATCACCGGCTTGTCGACGGCCGCGCAAACGCCGACCATCAGCTCGCGCACGTCGCCGGCAAAGCGATAGGCGAGCAGGTCCAGCCCGTGCACGCTTTCCAGATCCGCCAGGCGGCACGCGCTCTCGGTGATCGTCTCGACAGTGCCGGCCAGCACGCTCGGATGGCCGACGATATCGCCGGGAAAGGGGTAGTAGCGCACCGGATGTGGCTTCAGCATCGGCGCGATCTCGGCCGCGCGCGTGCCGCCGAGCAGACAGTCCACCTCCAGGTCGATGGCCGCGCGCGCCGAGCGCCGCTCGCTGTCGGCATCGAGGCTGACAACCTCCAGATAGGCGCGCCCGCCGGCGGCGCGGATCTCGCGGGCAAGCGCCTTCAGCTCGGCAAAGGGCAGCCCCACGTCCTTGAACCCGATGTGCCGCGCGCCGCCGGCCAGCACCTCCTCCAGCCGGCTGCGCGCATCCGCAACGGTGCTGTCGTCTTCCGTCAGCATGAAAATGAAGTCAAAGGCCATCCGTTCTCCGGTTCTTCCCCTCGTTGCCGGTCGCTGGCGCCATTGGCCGCTGTCGCACCGGCGACCGCGCATGTCGGTTTGACGATATCGGCGCGGACCGGCTGCACTCACAGTATAGCGACCTGGAGTTACATGTCCCTCCCGCATGTGGAGCGCCGAATGTCGGAAGAAGAAGACCTCGATCTCGCGTCCCTGTCCGACGATGACCTCGTCGAGCAGATGCATGACGACCTTTATGACGGCCTCAAGGACGAAATCGTCGAGGGCGTCAACATCCTGCTGGAACGCGGCTGGACCCCTTACGAGGTGCTGACCAAGGCACTGGTCGAGGGCATGCGCATCGTCGGCGTCGACTTTCGCGATGGCATCCTGTTCGTGCCGGAAGTGCTGATGTCGGCCAATGCCATGAAGGCGGGCATGCACATCCTGCGCCCGCTTCTGGCGGAAACCGGCGCGCCCAAGGTCGGCAAGATGGTGATCGGCACCGTCAAGGGCGACATCCACGACATCGGCAAGAACCTCGTCTCCATGATGATGGAGGGCGCGGGCTTCGAGGTGATCGACATCGGCATCAACAACCCGGTCGAGAACTATCTGGCCGCGCTGGAAGAGCACAAACCGGACATTCTCGGCATGTCGGCCCTTCTGACCACCACCATGCCCTATATGAAGGTGGTGATCGACGCGATGGTCGAGAAGGGCATTCGCGACGACTATATCGTCATGGTAGGCGGCGCGCCGCTGAACGAGGAGTTCGGACAGGCCGTCGGCGCGGACGCCTACGGGCGCGATGCCGCCGTCACCGTCGAACTCGCCAAGGACCTGATCGCGCGGCGGCACAACCAGCTGGCGGCGCGGGCCGGATAGGACGCAAGGCTCATGGGCGCGACCGCACCCGAAACGTTTCCGCCCGGCCCTGTGCCGGGCGACCGCGTTCTGGTCATCGCCTGCGGCGCACTCGCCAACGAGGTGCTGGCGATCACGCGCCAGCACGCCCTCACCCACATCGACCTTCAGTGCCTGCCGGCCCAGCTGCACAACCGCCCGGAAAAGATCCCGGACGCCGTGCGCAGGGCCATCCACGTCGCACGGCACGACTATCAGCATATCCTGATCGGCTACGGCGATTGCGGCACGGGCGGCCTGCTCGACACAGTGCTTGCCGAAGAACGCGTCGAGCGGCTTCCCGGCGCGCATTGCTACGCGTTCTTCGCCGGCCTTGAGGTCTTCGATGCGGAGGCCGAGGCGGAACCCGGCACCTTCTATCTCACCGATTTCCTCGCCCGCCACTTCGAGACGCTGGTGATCCGGCCGCTCGGCCTCGACAGCCACCCGGAGCTGCGCGACGCCTATTTCGGCAATTATACGCGGCTACTCTATCTGGCCCAGACCGACGATCCCGACCTCGACGACCGGGCGCGGCGGGCGGCGGAGCGCCTCGGCCTTGCCTATGCCCGGCGCCGGACCGGCTACGGGCTGCTGGAAACGCGGCTCGGGGCGCTTTCCGCCTGAGTTTGCAAGCCTTTCGGCGCTTTCCGGCATCTGTTGCATCCGCGTCCTTGTGCCCTTGCGCCGGCGTGCTAGAAGCCCGTTCCGGCGCCGAGGTGGCCAGGGCCCGGTGATGCGACAAAGGACGACTTCCCGTGAGCAATTTTTTCGAAAGCCCCTTCAAGGGCAAGCTGCTGAGCGAGCAGGTCACCAATCCCAATATCGTCGTCGGCCGCTACAGCTACTACTCCGGCTACTATCACGGCCATTCCTTCGACGACTGCGCCCGCTATCTGATGCCCGACCGAGAC
>PARB01000037.1 GCA_002709505.1 Paracoccaceae bacterium
TCACCGTGGCGAAGGCGGAGAGCACCATCGCGGTCAGCGGCAGCGCGAGATGCCAGAAATAGTCGACGATCCGCGCCGGCCAGGAGAGCTGGTCCCAGTTCTCCGAGGTCAGCCCGCGCAGGGGGAACCAGTCGAGGAACGACCCGCCGGCGAAGAGCACGATGAGGAGCACGGCAAAGAGAAACCCCGGGATCGCATAGCCGACGACGATGACCGCCGAGGTCCACACGTCGAACCGCGACCCGTCCTGCACCGCCTTGCGGATGCCGAGCGGAATGGAGATCGAGTAGGAGATCAGCGTCATCCACAGGCCGAGCGAGATCGACACCGGCATTTTTTCAAGGATCAGGTCGATGACCGCGATGTCGCGGAAGTAGCTTTCGCCGAAATCGAAGCGGGCATAGTCCCACAGCATCGTGGCGAATCGCTCGAGCGGCGGCTTGTCGAAGCCGAACTGGCGCTCCAGGTCCTTGATGAACTCAGGATCAAGCCCTTGCGCGCCGCGGTACTTGGAGCCGACCGACGTATCGCCGCCGGAGCTTTCCGCGCCGCTGCCGGCGAAATCGCTGCCACCGCCGGAAATCCGCGCGGTCGCGGACACATCCGTGCCCTGCAATTGCGCGATCACCCGCTCCACCGGCCCGCCCGGCGCGAACTGGATGATGACGAAATTGATCGCCATGATGCCGACAATCGTCGGCACGATCAGCAAAAGCCGCCGCAGGATATAGGCGCCCATCGTTTCAGCTGTCCTTGTTGTTCGTAACGATGTGTCTCGTGACGATGCGCTCAGCCGCGCCAGCGTGACATCTCATGCGCTGCGGTCAACCGCCCATGCCCAGCCGCTCGGCCTTCTGCGGATCCATCCACCAATACAGCTCGGGACTGAAGTCATAGGCGGGCGGATCGCCGGGACTGCCGAAGAGATCCCACATGGCCACGGTGTGCACCGGCTTGTACCAATGCGGCACCCAGTAGTAGCCCGCGCGCAGCACCCGGTCGAGCGCGCGCGCGGCGATCACCATGCGCTCGCGCGACGGCGCCGACAGCACGCTGTCGATCAGCGCATCGATCGCCGGGCTGCGGATCCCCGCGAGATTGGTGCTGCCCGGGGTTTCCGCCGACTGCGATCCCCAGAGCTGACGGATTTCCTCGCCAAGGGTCGCCGAAAGCGCGAAGCGGCGCGACACCACGTCAAAGTCATAGCTGTTGACCCGCGACTGGTATTGCGCCGGGTCCACGATCCGAAAGCTCGCCTCGATGCCGAGCCGCGCCAGCCCCTTGGCATAGGGAAGAACCACGCGTTCGAATGTCGGCGAGTTCGACAGGATCTCGAACTTGAAAGGCGACCCGTCCGGCGCGAGCAGCGTCGCGCCGTCCCGGCGGCAGCCGGCTGCGCGCAACAGCCGGTCGGCCTCGCGCAGCATGGTGCGGTCGTTGCCGGACCCGTCAGAGACCGGCGCCATCACCGCCGGCCCGAAGACCGCCTCCGGCAGTTCGTCGCGAAACGGCTCCAGCAACGCCAGTTCCTCGGCCGAGGGTTCGCCCTCGGCAAACATCGGCGAATTCTGGAAAAAGGAGTGCGTGCGCTGATAGGCACCGAAGAACAGCGACTTGTTGGTCCATTCGAAATCGAACACCAGGCCCAGCGCCTGGCGCACCCGCGCGTCAGCGAAGACCGGCCGCCGGGTGTTGAGGAACCAGCCCTGGCCGCCGGAGGGACGCCCGTCGGGAATTTCCCTCCGGATCACCCGGCCATCGTCGACCGCCGGGAAATTGTATTCCGTCGCCCAGGTCTTGGCGGTGAACTCCTCGCGAAAGGTGGTCGCCCCCTTCTTGAAGGCCTCGAAGCCGGCGGTGCGGTTGCGGTAGAACTCGATCCGCAGGGTCTTGAAGTTGAAATGCCCGCGCGAGACGGGAAGGTCCTTCGCCCACCAGTCGGCCACCTGCTGGTATTCAATGAAGCGACCGATCTCGTAGCGCCCCACCTTGTAGGGCCCCGACGACAGCGGCGGGGTCAGCGTCGTGCCTTCAAAATCGTAGCGCGCGTAATAGGCCTTCGACAGGATCGGCATGCCGGTCACTGCAAGCGGCGTCTTGCGCGACTGGCGCCCGGTGAAACGGATGCCGACGCGATGCGGCGACAGCACCTGCACTTCCGCCATTTCCGTCAGGACCTGGCGGATCGCCGGGTGCCCCTTGTCCTTCAGTGTGGTCAGCGAGAAGGCCACATCCTCCGCGGTCAGCGGCGACCCGTCGTGAAACCGCGCCTCCGGGCGCAGGTTGAAGATATAGGCGTTGCCGTCGCCCGACACCTCCACCGTCTCGGCGACGAGACCGTAGACCGCGTCCGGCTCGTCGAAGGCGCGCACCATCAGCGTGTCGAAACACATTTCCATCCTGGGCGGGGCGTCGCCGGTGAGGATGAAGGTGTTGAACGTGTTGAAGGTCTGAGGGTTCTGGTTGAAGGCCCAGGAGGGCGCTGTGAAGGCCATCCGCCCGCCCGCCGGAGCGGCCGGGTCGACATAGTCGAAGTGCTGGAACGACGGGCCGTACTTCAGGTCGCCGAAGACGGACAGTCCGTGGCGCGGTCCGCCGGGTGCCTGGGCACGCGCGGTCGCGAAGGGAAAGGTCGATGCCGCGGCGAGCGCGGCCGCCCCGACGAGCACCCCGCGCCGCGTCGGCGTTGCGAAACCGGCGCTCATCCCTGCCTCCCGACCTTGGCGGCCTTTTCCTCATCCCACCACCAGATCGACGGGAACCCGTGGCTGTACTCCGGCAGGTTCTCGGGATGCGAGAACCGGTTCCAGCGCGCGGTTCGGTCGACGTCGATGTACCATTGCGGCACCACGTAGGAATGCGCCATCAGCACCCGGTCGAGCGCGCGCGTGGCCGCCACCAGTTCCTCGCGGTCGGCGGCGAAAATGACCTTGTCGATCAGCGCATCGACGCCGGGGTCCTTGATGCCGGCATAATTGCGCGACTGCGGCCGGTCGGCGGCCTCGCTGCCCCAGAAGTCGCGCTGCTCGTTGCCGGGCGACAGCGACTGGGCCCAGCCGAGCGTCGTCATGTCGAAGTCACGTTCGCGGATGCGGTTGACATATTGCGGCGTGTCGACGACCCGCAGGGTCATCTTGATGCCGATCCGCTCGAGATTGCGCGCATAGGGCAGCACATACCGCTCCGAATTCGGATCATTGTCGACAAACTCGATCTCGAGCGGCTCGCCCGTCGCCACGTTGATCATCTGCCGACCGCGCAATTCGTAGCCGGCTTCCTTCAGGAGGGCGACGGCCTCGCGCATGTTTTCGCGCAAGCGACCCGGGTCGCCGTTGACCGGATTCTCGTAGGGCTCGGTGAAGACGCGCTCGGGCACCAGGTCGCGCACGCTTTCCAGGATCTCCAGTTCCCGTCCTTCCGGCAATCCGCTGGAGGCGAGCTCCGTGCCGGCGAAGAAGGAGGGGATGCGCTTGTACTGGCCGAAGAAGACCGTCTTGTTGGCGGTTTCGAAGTCGAACACCAGATTGAGTGCCTCCCGGACCCGCCGGTCGGAGAATGGCTCGCGCCTCAGGTTCATGACGAAGGCCTGCATGATGCCGCGCGCCTTGTCCGGGAAGGTCTCGAGCACGACCCGTCCCTGCTTCACTGCCGGGAAATCATATCCCGTCGCCCAGTTCTTGGCGCTGTTCTCCATGCGGAAGTCATACTGATCGGCCTTGAACGCCTGCAGCAGCACCGTCTCGTCGCGGTAGCTGTCGTAGCGCACCTCGTCGAAATTATTGGTGCCGACCCGCGTCGGGTGATCCTTGGCCCAATAGTCCGTCACCCGCTCGTAGACCACGAAACGGCCGGGTTCGATCGCCTTGAGGCGATAGGGGCCGGAGCCGAGCGGCAGCTCCAGCGTGCTCGACGCGATGTCGCGCGGCTCGCCGTTCTCCCCCGTGCCCGTCCACCAGTGCTTGGGCAGAATGATCATCTGGCCGACGATTTTCGGCAGTTCGCGGTTGCCCGGCGCATCGAAGGTGAAGCGCACCGTCCGCTCGCCCACGGCCTCTGCCTTGACCACGTGGCGGTAGTAGAACGCCTGGCTGGGATTGACCTCGATCAGCTTCTCGAAGGTCCACACCAGGTCCTCGACGGAAATCGGGGTGCCGTCGTGCCAGCGCGCATTCGGATTGAGCCGGTATTCCACCCAGGCGTAATCGGCGGGATAGCGAAAGGCCTCGGCGATCAGGCCGTATTCGGCATTGATGTTAATCTCGTCGAGCGCGGGCTCCAGCAGCGAATCATACATCAGCCCGAGACCGGGCGCCGGATTGCCGCGGGAGAGCACCGGATTGAGCGTGTCGAACCCGGACGGGTCCGACAGCCGCACGGTTCCGCCCTTCGGCGCATCCGGATTGACGTAGTCGAAATGGGTGAAGCCTTCCGGGTAGCCCGGCTCGCCGGTCAGCGCTCCGGCATGGCGCCACGCGGGGTCCTCCTGCGCCCGTGCGGCGCTCCCGCCGGCGTCCACAAGCACGAGGGCGAGAATGCCCAAAACCAGAGGAAGGATCTTCGCGGGCAGGATCGGTCGCACGAAAGGATTCTGCATGATGATCGCTTGGGTCCCTTGCTGGCGCGCCTGTCCCGTTAAAACGACGGGCCGGCGCGCAACGGTATTTCGTCCATCATGACTATATTAGGGAACCGAATGCCATCCCGACAGCGGCGAAACGCTTCATGACCAAAGTTTAATCGGATCGTATGTCCGCAAGGCTCAGGCATGCGTCGCGCCGTTTCCGGCCTGTTCAGGAGACCACCGCCTGGGCGACAGCCGCCTTGTCGCGATACATGCGCTGATCGGCGAGAGACAGAATTTCGGAAATATTTGTCGCATCGTCGGGATAGGTGGCCCAGCCGACGCTGACCTGGATGGCAATCACGTGCTCGCCCACCCGAAGCGGCTCGTGGAAAGTCTGCCGAAGCCTGTCGGCGATGTTGGCGCTGCTGCGGTGCTGGATCAGACCGGGCACCAGGACCACGAACTCGTCGCCGCCGATGCGCGCGATCGTGTCGGATTCACGCGTTTCCTCGCGCAGGCGATCGCCGATCGCCCGCAACACCATGTCGCCCACCGCATGACCGAGAGTATCGTTGATCGGCTTGAAGCCGTTGAGGTCGATGAAGAACACCTGGAAGCCGATCCCGGTGCGCTCGCTCAGGGAGGCGAGTTGCTCCAGCCGGTCGACCAGAAGCCGGCGATTGGGCAATCCGGTCAGGGCGTCATGCAGAGCCATGGCCTTGGCACGCTGTTGCGCATAGACCAGGAGCGCCGACAGGACCGACAGGAGCGCCGTGGTTCCCGCGCCCGCCAGCCCGGCGAACCGGCTTTCCGCAGAGGTGCCGATCCATCCGTCGACGGGACGTCCGGATATCTGCCACTCGCCGCTCGGCAGTTTGACGGGAAGCGTGACGGCCTCGCCCTCGAACAGGCCCGGGTCGCCCATGATCATCTGCCCGGCGGCACCCAGCCCGTCGACGCCGCGCAGTGCCAGTCTGTACCCGCCGACCTCGGGACGAATGCCCGCCCCCTCGAACAACAGGTCGGTATCCACCACGACCGATGCGACACCCCAATACCGGCGATCTTCGGTCGTCTCGCTCTCTTCGTCGGCCAGCAGGATCGGCGAGCGTGCAATCAGTCCGCGACCGCCCTGAACAAGGTTTACCGGACCCGCTACGATCGTGCGGCGCTCTTCCATCACCCGTTTGACGGCCGGCCATTGGGCCTCGTTCTTTGTGTAATCGAGACCGATCGCCCGTTCGTTGCCTTCAAGAGGATAGATGTAGCGCACCACATTTCCGGGTGCGAGCGCCAGAATGCTGATCGCCGGATTGGAGGCTGCGACCTCGCGGGCGAAGCGATCGAACTCCGATTGCGTCACCGCCTGGTTGATCGCAGCATAGCTGACCAGTCCCTGGGCTATGTAGATCGTGGCGCTGACCTCGCCTTCGAGCCGGGCCCGGATCTCGGAGAGACGCGCCAGGGTCTCGGACCTTTGCTGCTCTTCCGCACGCTGCTGCAGGAGATCGGAAACATATCGGGTGAGGCCCAGGCCCAACAGGCACACGATCAGGATCACGCCGACCACGATCAGTCGGTCGCGGGACCGGTTATGGGGGATGTCGATATCCCGGGTCACAGGCATGCTCCAACCGTCCATCCGACGAGCCGGGCCGCAGGGTCAGACCAGAAGCAGGCAAGGGACCGCCCTCGCGCAATCGCCCGCGGCGCGCGGACGAGCGCATGGGTCGCGCGCAAACGCGCCCCTCGCGACTGCGGCGCATGATGCCCCCATGCCGTCCGCGTCAAAGGGAAATCCGATTCAACGGCCGGAATAGTTCCCACCCCCTGCACTCGACCTTGCCACGGCAAGCTTTATAGACGAATGGCATCAGGAAACACAGTCCACTCTCGCGAAAACTGCCAAGACCAACGTAAACAAAAGCGGAAAATGCGCGACGTGCAAGCACAGCGCCCTGCAACTCCACGACATTCCCTTACGTTAGATCAACCGGTGGGGCTTTCGCCCCGCGCCGCTAGCTCGGAGCCCGCCAACAGCCGCGCTCTCGCGAAAAAGGCCGGGCGAGACCCGGCCTTCCTCAAATTCCGGCGGTCTCCCGCCTGTGCTACTGGGCAGCGTCCGGCAGCGGAACCGGATCGTCCGACAGGGTCCGCAGATAGGCGATCAGGTTGGCGCGATCCTCGGGCTTGCGCATGCCGGCATAGCCCATCGACGTGCCAGAGACGACCTGCTTGGGCGCCGCGAGGAAAGCATCGAGGTTCTCGTAGGCCCAGGCTTCGGTGCTTTCGCCGTATTCCTGCATGGCGCCGGAATAGCGGAAGCCTTCGACCGAACCGGGATGACGCCCGACGATGTTCCAGAGCACGGGGCCGACCTTGTTGGGACCGCCCTTCTCGAAGGCATGACAGGAGGCGCAGGCGCGAAGCAGCTTCTCGCCGTCCTCGGCAGAGGCGCTGGCGAGACGAACGCCGATCGGCTCGACCTGCGGTTCTTCGGCAGCCGCCTCGGCTTCGCCCTCGCCGCCGGCTTCGGCAACGACAATCTCGTAACCGGGCTTCTCCGGCTCGGACGGGGCGAAAATGATATCGGACAGCATGCCGAGACCCATCGTCACGAGAAGGACGAACAGGACGGCGCCGGCAATCGTGTTTAGCTTGGCAGAATTCATTCCCGCTGGCTCCAACTCCATCGGTTGCCAGGGGGCACGCATGCGCCTCCCCCCGCGCAACCCCGCGCGTGGTGAAAAAGTCGCCGGAAACTACAAAGTTTTTGACGCTCGTGTCCATAGGTTTAAAAGGGCAATCCATGATACAAAACATCGCATCTTCCCTTCTCCCCAAAACGACGTGCCGAGCCGGGCGCGCGAGGCGCCCATGAGCAGGGATGCGCCGGCCCGCGCGCTTGTCGTCATTCCGGCGCGGATGGCCTCCAGCCGCCTGCCCGGCAAGCCGCTTGCCGACATCGACGGCCAGCCGATGATCGTGCGCGTGCTCGAGCAGGCGCGCGCCGCCGATATCGGCCCCATCGTGGTCGCCTGCGACGACACACGCATCGCATCGGCGGTGGAAGCGGCAGGCGGTCGGGCCATCCTCACAGACCCGGAGCTGGCCAGCGGATCGGACCGCGTGCATGCGGCGGCCACGGCGGCCGACCCCGAGGGCGCCTTCGAGTTCATTCTCAATCTGCAGGGCGACGTCCCGATGATCGAGCCGGACGCGATCCGCGCCGCCTTCGACCCGCTCCAGGACGAGGCCGTCGACATCGGCACGATCGCCACCGAAATCCGTAACGCGGCCAAGCGCGACGATCCGGGCTACGTCAAGACGGTTGGAACCCCGGTCGGCGAGCGCCGGCTGCGCGCGCTCTACTTCACCCGCGCGACCGCACCCTCCGGGCCAGGCCCGCTCTACCAGCACATCGGCATTTATGCCTATCGCCGCCCGGCACTCGCCCGCTTCGTCTCCCTGCCGCCGTCGTATCTGGAGACGCGCGAGACGCTGGAGCAGCTTCGTGCGCTCGAGGCCGGCATGCGCATCGATGTCAGCCTGATCGACAGCGCGCCGATGGATGTCAACACGCCGGAAGACCTGGAGGCCGTCCGTCAGGCCGTCCGCCACCGGCGCTCCCCTTCCTCATGACCCTGGTTTTCCGCCCATGACCGCAAACAAGAAGATCGTCTTTCAGGGCGAATACGGCGCCAATTCGCATACGGCCTGCCGCAATGTCTATCCGGACTTCGAGCCGATCCCCTGCGCCACCTTCGAGGACTGCTTCACCGCCATCGAAAGCGGGGAGGCCGAGCTTGGCATGATCCCGGTGGAAAATTCGGTCGCCGGTCGGGTTGCCGACATTCACCACCTGCTGCCGCGCTCCTCGCTGCAGATCATCGGGGAATATTTCCTGCCGATCCGCTTCCAGCTGATGGCAAAGCCTGGCACGAAGATCGAAGACCTGAAGAGCGTCCAGAGCCATGTCATGGCGCTCGGCCAGTGCCGCAACATCATCCGCGAGCTCGGCCTTCAGGCCATCGTCGGCGCGGATACGGCCGGCTCGGCGCGCATCGTCGCCCAGGGCAACGACCCGACGGCGGCAGCACTTGCGCCGGAAATGGCGGCGGAAGCCTATGGTCTTGAAATCCTGCGCCGGGACGTGGAAGACGCGGCGCACAACACGACGCGCTTCCTGATCCTGTCGCGCGAACCGCTGCGCGCTGCCAACAACGGGCCGACGGTGATCACCACCTTCGTGTTCCGCGTGCGCAACGTCCCGGCCGCGCTCTACAAGGCGCTCGGCGGTTTCGCCACGAACGGCGTCAACATGACGAAGCTGGAATCCTACCAGCTCGAAGGACAGTTCTTCGCCTCGATGTTCTATGCCGACGTGGAAGGTCACCCGGACGACCGCTCCGTGTCTCTGGCGCTGGAAGAGCTGGAGTTCTTCTGCGCGGAGCTGAAGCTGCTCGGCGTCTACCGGGCCGATCCGTTCCGCGACAAGATCCGCGAGCCGGAAGCCAACCGGGCGCTCCGCCCGACACCTGGAATCTGAACGAACAGCAAGGACACGCCATCACATGACACGCAGAAGCTTTGACGCCCTGTGCATCGGCAATGCCATTTGCGACGTGTTTTCGCACGTCGAAGAGGACTTCCTCGTCCGGGAAAACCTGGTCAAGGGCTCGATGCGCCTGATCGATACCGACGAGGCGGTGCGGCTCTACGACAAGATGGGACAGACCACCCGGATCTCCGGCGGCAGCGCCGGCAACACGGCCGCCGGCATCGCCGCGCTCGGCGGCCAGACCGCCTATTTCGGCAAGGTGCATGACGACGAGCTCGGAACCGCCTACCGGCACGACATGCGCGGCACCGGCGTGCATTTCGAAACGCCCGCGCTGGTCGAGGGACCGCCCACCGCACGCTCCATGATCCTGATCACGCCGGACGGCGAGCGCACGATGAACACCTATCTCGGCGCCTGCGTGGAGCTGTCGGAAGCCGACATCGAGCCGGAGACGGTCGCCGCCTCGGCGATTACCTACATGGAAGGCTACCTGTGGGATCCGCCCGCGGCGAAAAAGGCCTTTCTCAAGGCGGCGGAAATCGCCCATGCCAATCACCGCAAGGTCAGCCTGACGCTGTCAGACAGCTTCTGCGTCGACCGCTACCGCGGCGAGTTCCTGCAGATGCTGCGCGACGGCACCATCGACGTGCTGTTCGCCAATGAGCACGAGCTCAAGGCGCTGTACGAGACCGCCGACCTCGACACCGCGGTGACCAGCGTGCGCGAGGACTGCCCGCTGACCGCGCTCACCCTCGGCGAAAAGGGCGCCATGGCGATCACCCGCGAAAAGACCGTTCAGGTCGGCGCGGAAAAGATCGACGACGTGGTGGACCTGACGGGCGCCGGCGACCTCTTCGCCGCCGGCTTTCTGCTCGGCTTGTCGCGCGACTACGACCACCGCATGTCGGCCGAACTCGGCTGCCTGTGCGCGGCCGAGGTGATCCGTCACGTCGGTGCGCGTCCCGAACGCTCGCTGCGCCAGGTCGCAGAGCAGCAGGGTTTCGCGATCTGATCCTGCCCGCCGGCGGTCTTGCCGGCTGCAAAACGAAAAAACCCCGGTGCGGCGGATCATGCTGCACCGGGGTTTTTTCGTGGCATCGCGCGACTGTCTCAGTCGGCGAGATCCTGGACGGAGGCGACCGTGCCCTCGTCCGTCAGCCGGTAGACGATCGGCGCGCCCGTTGCCAGTTCGCGCTGAAGGATCTCGTCCGGCGTCAGGCCCTCAAGCTCCATCACCAGCGCGCGCAGCGAGTTGCCATGGGCGGCGACGATCACGCGCTTTCCGGCGAGCACCTGCGGCAGGATCTCGCTGTGGTAATAGGGAAGAACCCGCTCGGCGGTCATCTTCAGGCTCTCGCCGCCTGGAGGGGGGACATCGAAGGAGCGGCGCCAGATGTGCACCTGCTCCTCGCCGAACTTCTGCCGGGCCTCGTCCTTGTTCATTCCCGTGATATCGCCGTAGTCGCGTTCGTTCAGCGCCTGGTTGCGGATCGTCTCCAGGTCTTCATGCCCGAGCTCTTCCAGGATCAGCCTGAGCGTGCGCTGCGCGCGCGACAGGTCGGAGGTGAAGGCGATGTCGAAGTCGAGCTTCATGTCCTTGAGCTTGCGCCCGGCCGCACGGGCCTCCTCGACGCCCTGCTCGGTCAGGTCGGGATCCTTCCAGCCGGTGAAGAGGTTCTTGAGGTTCCAGTCGCTTTGGCCGTGACGGACAAGCACGAGAAGATGATCCATAGGTCAGGTCTCCGGGACACAGGTCAGGTGGGTTGCAATCAGTCGGTCAGGCCAAGCACGTCGTCCATCGAATAGAGCCCGGGCGCCTTGTCCCGGGCCCAAAGGGCCGCCTTGATGGCGCCGCGCGCGAAGATCTGCCGGTCCTGGGCATGATGCGATAGCGTCACGGTTTCCAGCGGGCCGGCCAGAAGCACACTGTGATCGCCGATCACCGATCCGCCGCGCAGGGTCGCGAATCCGATATCGCCGCGGGCCCGTTCGCCGGTGATCCCGTCGCGGACCCGCACCGAGCGCTGGCCGAGATCGACCCCGCGCCCCTCTGCCGCCGCTTCTCCCAGAAGCAAAGCGGTTCCGGACGGGGCATCAACCTTGTGGCGGTGGTGCATCTCCAGGATCTCGATGTCGAAATCCTCGTCGAGCGCGGCGGCGGCACGGCGCACCAGCGCGGCCAGAAGATTGACGCCAAGGCTCATATTGCCGGACTTGACGATCCGCGCGTGACGGGCGGCCGGGCGGATCGCGGCGACATCCTCCTCGCTCATGCCGGTGGTGCCGATCACATGCACGCAGCGCGCCTGCGCCGCGAGCTCTGCGAAAGTGCGCGTCGCCGCCGGTGCGGTGAAATCGAGAACGCCGTCGGCGGCGGAAAAGACCGAAAGGGCATCGTCGGTCACCGAAACGCCCAGCGGCTGGAGACCGGCCAGCACACCGGCGTCCTGGCCGAGCGCCGCCGCACCGGGACGCTCGACCGCGCCGCACAGTTCGACCGTTTCCAGGTCCGTGATCGCGCGGATCAGTGCCCCGCCCATCCGGCCCGCCGCGCCGACCACCGCAAGCTGCATTTTCGACATGGTCCGTCACTCCCGTCAGTGTTGCTCGCGGTATAACAGCTTGATCGGTCGGCGCAACGGGAACCCGCTGCACAAGGCGACCACTTTCCGCAAAAAGACAAAAGCAGAAAACCAACCGAATAGCCGGTAATTTTTACAATAGGCATTGGAACGAAAAACTTCGGCAACACAACCATTGGGAGTATGCGGTCGTTTATAATTCCTCAATCTGCGAATGATACTTGAAACGGTGCAGGGGATCATTCAAAGTCTTGAGGACAGAAGTCAAAGCTTGGAATTGCAACGTGAGAATAAAAAATATTTGCGATCCAAAGCATATATTACTGGCTCTGCTTGTCCTGCCGTTCGCGCTTTTTGGAGATGCGGCCGCAGATGACAGCGTGTCCGGCGACTACTGGACACTCAGGCAGTACCAGGCGCTCTTTCCGCAAGAGACCGTCATCGCGGAGCGCTTCGCAGACCGTGTCGGCACTTCGGCCGAATCGCCGCCGTCCGCATTTGCAAAGCCCGTGCGCATCGCCGTGATCTACCCCGGGCTGCAAGCCTCAGACTACTGGCGTCGGAGCGTTCTCTCGCTGCAGTCACGGCTGCGCGAGATCGGCGTGCCGCATGAGATCGATTCGCATTTCACCCGTCCGGGCAGTGAAATCCGGGAGCAGTCGCGTCTGATCTCGCAAGCCCTGACCCAGGATCCGGACTATCTCGTCTTCACCCTCGACGCCTTCCGCCACCGCGTTATCGTAGAACAGCTGATTTCCGGTAGTCGTCCCAAGGTCATCCTGCAGAACATCACCACGCCGCTGCGCAGCTGGGGCAAGGCGCAACCGTTCTTCTATGTCGGCTTCGACCATACCGAGGGAACCCGACTGCTGATCGACCATATCCTGGCGGACGATAGACCCGGTCTGACCGACTTCGCGATTCTCTACGGCCCGCCGGGCTACGTCAGCAGCGCACGCGGCGACAGTTTCCGCTCGGCCCTTGCCGAACAGCCGGACAAGTCCCTCGTTGCGTCCTACTACGTCGGGTTCGACCGGGAGAAGGCGCGCACCGCCGCGCTTTCGTTGCTTCAGAGCAATCCCGAGGTGGACTTCATCTACTCCTGCTCCACCGANATCGCGCTTGGCGTGATCGACGCCATCGAAACCCTCGGATTGCAGGGAAAGGTCCAGACCAACGGCTGGGGCGGGGGAAGCCAGGAGCTCGAGGAGATCGCCAAGGGCCGTCTTGCCGTCACGGTGATGCGGATGAACGACGACAACGGCGTCGCCATGGCAGAGGCCATTGCGCTCGATCAGCTTGGCCGGTCGGACGACGTACCGCTGGTCTATTCCGGCGAATTCGCGCTCGTCACGCAGGCCCATGACGCGGCGAAGATCGACGCCCTGAAAAACCGCGCGTTCCGTTACTCGCAATGATCAAGGGACAGGCATTCAGCTTCAACCGCTTCGTGCTTGGCCTGTTTGCGGTGGCCCTCCTGACGACGTCCGCAGCACTGTTTTCCATCAGCTACATCGGCAGCCTGTCGATTGCGGATCGCGAGTTGCAACGCTTTGCCGAAAAGGAGGATGCGCTCGCAAATCTCGTTTTCCGACAGGCGCTGAGNCGGCTCGACACCTTCATACGCTCGCTGTCGGAAAACAACGCCCTGCAAAAAGCTGTGCGCGATGCCGATAACAGGGCCCTCGGCGAACTTCTCGAGGAAACGACGCACCACCCGATCGGCGCGCGGCTTGAGCTTCTGTTCCTCGACCGCGACGGAACTGCCGACTGGATCGACGCCGGCTTCTCCCTGTTCGACATTTCCAAGATCCTCTCGGCCCGGCAAAGGGCGATGATGCCGAGCGGGATCTGGCAACTCTATTCAGGCGAGCTGAACGGCGAACTCACCCTGATCGCGGCGCAATCCATTCCGATCGTGGATGACAGCGACGGACGGGTGCTCGGGCGCATCGTCGGCGGGTTCGTCCTCAACGACAGCATCTCGCTGCTCGGCGAACTGTCGCGCGCTCTGGATGCGGAAAGCCTCGCGCTGGTCTCCCGCAACCAGATCATCGCCGCGGTCGGCGACATCCGGCAGGCCGTCGATCTGACGCAGCTGGAAAGTGACCTTGCCGACCGGAGCCACGCCCTGGTCGGCGACCGGCTTTACATCCGCAGCCCCCTGTCCGCCGACGTTGCGGGCGTTCCGGTCTATGTTGTGACGGGCCGCCCGGGCGAGACGATCGAGAACATCCAGTCCACCTACAAGGACCTCTTCGCCCCCTTCCTGCTTTATGTGATCGCGGGATCCCTGTTTGCCGCCTATGCGCTGCACCGCGTCACCAGTCCCGCGCTGCATCGCCTCGTCTCCTATGCCAACCAGGTCCGGCACGGCACCTCGGACATGACCTACCACCCCGGAAAGGTGAAGGAATTCAACAAACTCGGGGTCGCCCTGCAGGAGGCCTTTCACGAGCTGAAGGAGACCGACGCGCAGTTTCGCGGCCTGATCGACGGTTCCCTGCACGGGGTCAGCATCCATGCGAACCGCAAGATCCTCTATGTCAACGACGCCCTGCTCGACATCCTCGGATACGATAGCGCCGACGCCCGGCGCGAGTTGATCGGCGGACCGGCGATCAACCTGTTCGCGCCGGAAGAACACGAACGCCTTCTCGCCTATTACAAGGCGCGGCTCTCGGGCGTCTCGGTGCCCTCCGTCTACGAGGCGCGCGGGCTTTGCAAGAATGGCGATCGGCTCTGGGTCGAGTTGCATGTGCGTCCGATCCGCTGGAACGGCGAAGCCGCCTTCTATGTCACGATCGCCGACATTTCCGAACGCAAACGCCAGGAAGAGCTGATCATTCGCCAGGCCAATTTCGACAGTCTGACCGGCCTGGCGAACCGCAACCTGTTCCGCGACCGGCTGGTGCAGGCCGTTGCCCGCGCCCAGTGGGGCGGCGGACTTGTGGCATTGCTGTTCCTCGACCTCGACCGCTTCAAGAACGTCAACGACAGTCTCGGGCACAACGCCGGCGACGAACTGATCAAGGCAACCGCCACGCGCATCACCGCTGTCCTCGAGGACAATGACACCGTCGCCCGGCTCGGCGGCGACGAATTCGGTATCATCTTGACCGAGGTGCGCAGCGTGTGGGACGCGGAACTGCGCACGGCGCGCATCCTGAAGGCCGTCGCGAAGCCGGTGCTTGTGGGAAATGGCCTGGAAGTGTTCACAACCGCCAGCATCGGCGTGACCGTGTCGCCGAATGACGGCGACAACGATGAAACGCTGCTCCGGCAGGCGGATACCGCGATGTATCATGCCAAGGCGGAGGGCGGGAACAAGCTGCGCTTCTTCTCCGGTCAGATGAACGCCCATATCGCGCGCAACATGAAGATCGAAAGCGCCCTGCGCCGGACGCTGGAGAAGAACGGCCTCAGCCTTCACTACCAGCCCGTGGTCGACGTTTCGGCAAACCGGATCCTGGGCTGCGAGGCGCTGGTGCGCTGGAACGACCCCGAGACCGGCTCCTACTCACCGGCCGAGTTCATCCCCATCGCCGAAGACACCGGTCTGATCGTTCCGCTCGGCGCCTGGGTGCTGGAGGAAGCCTGCCGCTTCCACCAGGATTGCGCCGCGCGCGGGCTGACGCTGCCGATGATCAGCGTCAATGTGTCTCCCCGCCAGTGCCGCGACGACAACTTCGTCGATCTGGTGCGCGACACGCTTTCGCGAACCGGAATGCCGGCGGACCGCCTGCATCTGGAGATCACGGAAAGCGTGATGTTCGACGAGACCGCCTCCGACCCGATCGAGACGCTGCATGCGATGAAAAATCTCGGTGTGCGCCTGTCGCTTGACGACTTCGGAACCGGCTACTCATCTCTGAGCAACCTCAAGCGCTTTCCCATCGACACCCTCAAGATCGACCGGAGCTTCGTCCGCGATCTGGAGACCAACAGCGACGACAGGGCGCTGATCGAGGCGATTGTGGTCATGGCGGCGCGTCTCGACATCGAGGTTATCGCGGAAGGGGCGGAAACCGACGGCCAGTGTCGCCTGCTGCTGTCGCTCGGCTGCCCGCGGATCCAGGGCTATCATCTTGGCCGGCCGATGCCCGGGGCGGATTTCGTCGACGTCCTGCGCCGCGGATCGTCCGCCAGGGCGCAAGTCGGCGGCACGGCCTGACGATCCCGGGCTTCCCAGGCCTCCCCTGCCTCTAGGGCCCCAAGACACAAGAACCCAGAGCCTCAAGGGCCCAAGGCCACCTTGGAGCGCTGCGCTCCACCGCCGGCAACGACCACCCCCGGGCATAAAAAAAGCCGGGCATGATGCCCGGCTTTTTCCGTTTCCGGCCCGGCGCGCGCGGCGCGACGGGCTTGGCCGACTTATGCGTCGGCTTCGATTTCCTTGCCGGTCTCCTGATCGACGACCTTCATCGACAGGCGAACCTTGCCACGCTCGTCGAAGCCCATGAGCTTGACCCAGACCTTGTCGCCTTCCTTGACCACATCGGTGGTCTTGGCGACCTTCTGCGGGGCGAGCTGCGAGATATGGACGAGACCGTCCTTGGCGCCGAAGAAGTTGACGAAGGCGCCGAAGTCCACGGTCTTGACGACGCGGCCCTCGTAGATCACGCCCACTTCCGGTTCGGCCGCAATCGAGTTGATCCAGTTGACGGCCGCCTTGATCGCCTTGCCGTCGGCAGATGCGATCTTGACGGTGCCGTCGTCCTCGATGTTGACCTTGGCGCCGGTCTTCTCGACGATCTCGCGGATCACCTTGCCGCCGGACCCGATCACTTCACGGATCTTGTCCACCGGGATCTTCATGACCTCGATGCGCGGAGCATGTTCGCCAAGCTCTGCACGTGCCTCGGACAGCGCGTTGCTCATCTCGCCGAGAATGTGGACGCGGCCGTCACGGGCCTGATCCAGCGCCACCTTCATGATCTCCTCGGTGATGCCGTCGATCTTGATGTCCATCTGCAGCGACGTGACGCCCTGCTCGGTGCCGGCCACCTTGAAGTCCATGTCGCCGAGGTGATCCTCGTCGCCGAGAATATCGGACAGGACGGCGAACTTGTCGCCTTCCTTGATCAGACCCATGGCGATACCGGCAACCGGTGCCTTCAGCGGCACGCCGGCATCCATCAGCGCCAGCGAGGTGCCGCAAACGGTCGCCATCGACGAGGAGCCGTTGGATTCCGTCACTTCCGACACGACACGAAGCGTATAGGGGAACTCGTGGTGCGGCGGAAGCAGCGGGTGCACCGCGCGCCATGCCAGCTTGCCGTGACCGATCTCGCGACGGCCGGGCGAGCCCATGCGGCCCGTTTCGCCGACCGAATAGGGCGGGAAGTTGTAGTGCAGCATGAAGGTCGCCTTGTAGGTCCCTTCAAGCGCGTCGATGAACTGCTCGTCGTCGTTGGTGCCGAGGGTGGCAACGACCAGTGCCTGGGTCTCGCCGCGGGTGAACAGCGCCGAGCCGTGGGTGCGCGGCAGGATGCCGGCCTCGGAGACGATCGGACGGACCGTCTTCAAGTCGCGGCCGTCGATGCGCTCGCCCTTGTCGAGGATCGCGCCGCGGACGATGGAGGCTTCCAGGTCCTTGAACAGGCCGCCGACGACAACCTTGTCGACACCCTCGTCGCCGGCTTCCTCGGCCAGCGTCTCGAGCACCTTGGACTTGACGGCGTCGATGGCGTTCTTGCGCGCGGTCTTCTCGCGGATCGCATAGGCCGCGACCAGATCGTCGGAGGCCATGGTCTTGATGCGCGCGGCCAGCGCGCTGTGGTCGGGCAGGTTCAGCTCGCGCGGCGGGCGGGCGGCCGTTTCCGCCAGCTTGATGATCGCGTTGATCACCGGCTGGAGGTTGCGGTGACCGAACATCACGGCACCGAGCATCAGGTCCTCGGACAGCTCCTTGGCTTCCGATTCAACCATCAGAACCGCATCGCCCGTGCCGGCGACGATCAGGTCGAGCTCGGACTCCGGCATGTCGTCGATATAGGGGTTGAGGACGTATTCGCCGTTGATGTAGCCAATGCGCGCGCCGCCGATCGGCCCCATGAAGGGAATGCCGGAAATCGTCAGGGCGGCGGAAGCCGCGACCATGGCGAGAATGTCGGGCGCGTTTTCCATGTCATGCGACAGGACCGTCAGGACGACCTGCGTGTCGCACTTGAAGCCGTCGACGAAGAGCGGGCGGATCGGACGGTCGATCAGGCGCGAGGTCAGCGTCTCGTGCTCCGACGGACGGCCTTCGCGCTTGAAGAAGCCACCGGGGATCTTGCCCGCGGCGAAGGTCTTTTCCTGGTAGTTCACGGTGAGCGGGAAGAAGTCCTGGCCCGGACGGGGTTCCTTGGCGGCGACGACGGTCGCGAGCACCTTGGTCTCGCCGTAGGTGGCGAGCACGGCCCCGTCCGCCTGGCGGGCGATCTTGCCCGTTTCCAGCGTCAGCGGGCGTCCGCCCCATTCCACTTCCACACGATGAATATCAAACATGATTTATCCTAGCTTTCGGTCACCCGCGTGAACCGCCCACATGACGGCACACGGTACGTTCTGTCTTCAGTGGGACGCGGAAGCCTTTTGCCCCGCGTCTGCGTCAGGACGCGTCACGGGCAAGACAGCAAGAGGTTCGAGCGATGACACGCATCTTCGAACCCCTTGCTATCCTGCCCCATGACCGTCGCATCTTGCGTCAACGAAAACGCGGCACCCCTTGGGGGCACCGCGTCATCCGTATCCTTAGCGGCGCAGGCCGAGACGCTTGATCAGCGCCTGGTAACGCGGCTCGTCGGTCTTCTTCAGGTAATCCAGAAGCGACCGGCGCGTGCTGACCATCTTCAGGAGGCCGCGGCGGGAATGGTTGTCCTTGCCGTGGGTCTTGAAGTGGTCGGTCAGGTTGACGATCCGCTCGGTCAGGACGGCGATCTGCACGTCGGCAGATCCGGTGTCCCCTTCCTTGATCGCGTATTCCTTGATGAGTTCCGCTTTGCGTTCGGCGGTAATCGACATCGGTCAGGTCCTTTCGAGACTGGCCGCGGCGGGATCCTCCGCCGCGAGATTGAAAACGCGCTTCGGCAGCAACTCGCCCCGTTCGACCTCGCCGATCGCCACCAGTTCTCCAAGAGAAGTGACGGACACGAGGCCCTTGAACAGCGGCGCGTCACGCCCGCGCAGCAAAACGCCCTGCCCTCGTCTGAGGCGGGCGGCATCCTGTCGGGAGACGGCCAGCGCCGGGATGTCGTCCAGCGCGGTCGCTACAGGCAGAATAAGTGACGCATGGTCCTCGTCGAGGCCTTCGCCGGGCGCACACTGCCCCAAGTCCTCGAGAGTTTCCAGCGGAATCATGTCGTCCTCGCCGAAGGGGCCGACGAGAAGACGGCGCAGCGCGGTCACATGGCCGCAGCTGCCGAGGCGATGACCGAGATCGCGCGCCAGGGCGCGCACATAGGTGCCCTTGCCGCATTCGGCCTCGAAGACGGCGTGATCGGCATCCGGACACTCCACCAGGTCGAGCCGGTGAACCGTGATGTCGCGGGCGGCAAGCTCCACCTCGGCACCGTCGCGGGCAAGGTCATAGGCGCGCGCGCCATCGACCTTGATCGCCGAATAGACCGGCGGAACCTGCGAGATCGTGCCGGTGAACTCCGGCAGAACCGCGAGGATCTCCTCAGCCGTCGGACGCATGTCGCTGGTCTCGCAGACCGCGCCTTCGGTGTCGTCCGTCTCCGTCGCCACGCCCCAGCGCACGGTGAAGCGGTAGACCTTGCGCCCGTCCATGGCAAAGGAGACCGTTTTCGTCGCCTCGCCGAAGGCGATCGGCAAGCAGCCGGAGGCGAGCGGATCGAGCGTGCCGGCGTGGCCGACCTTTTGCGGATGCAGGAGCCGCTTGAGGCGGGTCAGGGCATCGTTCGAGCTCAGGCCGACGGGCTTGTCGAGCACGAGCCAGCCGTCGATGCGGTTGCGGTTGGTTTTCTTGCGGCGCGACATAAGGGTTATCTGTCGTCCTCGGGACCGGCATCCTCGGCGTCGAGGTCGCGGCGCACTTCCCGGCTGTTCAGCAGGTTGGTGATCCGGTCGTCGTCGTCGAAGCGGGTGTCGAGCACGAACCGCAGGTCCGGCAGATACTTCATGGTCATGCGCCGGGCGAGATCGCGGCGGATGGTCTTGGCGGCGCGGTTCAGCGCCTCCACCACCTTGTCGGCGTCGCGACCGCCCAGCGGCATGACGAGACAGCTGGCGAGGCGCAGGTCCGGGGTCATGCGCACCTCCGGGACGGAAATGATCGTACCGTCGAGGTCGGGATCGGCCATGGTCCCGCGCGTCAGGATGTCTGAGACCTCCTTGCGCACGAGCTCGCCGACGCGCAGCTGGCGCTGCGACGGCATCCCGGCGGGTGTCCTGTTTGATGATGCCATGATCGTGTCCAAACGTGGGTGCGCGTGAGCGAAACGGAAACGCGAAGCGCCGGCGAGCGGACCCGCCGGCGATCGCATGTGTCTTCGCCTGGCCTTACAGCGTGCGGGCGACCTCTTCGACCCGGTAACATTCGATCACGTCGCCCGGGCGCATGTCCTGGTAGTTCTCGAAGTTCATGCCGCACTCCTGGCCCGACTGAACCACCTTCACCTCGTCCTTGAAGCGCTTCAGCGTGCCGAGCTTGCCCTCGTGAATGACGACGTCGTCGCGGATGAGGCGGACTTCCGCGCCACGCTCGACGGTGCCCTCGGTCACACGGCAACCGGCCACCTTGCCGACCTTGGTGATGTTGAAGATCTCCAGGATCTCGGCGTTGCCGAGGAACGTCTCGCGGCGTTCCGGCGACAGCAGGCCGGACATCGCCGCCTTCACGTCATCCACCAGGTTGTAGATGATGTTGTAGTAGCGGATCTCGATGCCTTCGCGCTCGGCCGCGTCGCGGGCCTGCTTGTTGGCACGCACGTTGAAGCCGATGATCGGGGCGCCGGACGCCGCCGCGAGGGTGACGTCGCTTTCGGTGATGCCGCCGACGCCGGCATGCAGGATGCGCGCCTTGACCTCGTCCGTGCCGAGCTTGTCCAGCGCGCCGGCGATCGCCTCGACGGAGCCCTGCACGTCACCCTTGACCAGCAGCGGAAACTCCTGGTGGCCGGATTCCTGCAGACGGTTCATCATCTGCTCGAGCGAGCCGCGCGATCCGGTCGCCACGACGGAGGCCTTCTCGCGCTTCTGGCGCTGACGGTATTCGACGATCTCGCGGGCGCGGGCCTCGTTCTCGACGACCGCGACCATGTCGCCGGCCTCCGGCGTGCCCTGGAAGCCCAGGACCTCGACCGGCTTGGACGGCCCGGCTTCCTTCACCTGCTGGCTGTCCTCGTCGAGCATGGCGCGCACGCGGCCCCACTCGGCACCGGCAACGAGAATGTCGCCGACCTTGAGGGTGCCCTTCTGGACGAGAACCGTCGCCACCGGACCGCGGCCCTTGTCGAGCTGCGCCTCGATGACCGTGCCTTCCGCGGTGCGGTCGGGATTGGCCTTGAGCTCAAGGACTTCCGACTGCAGCAGGATCATTTCCAGCAGCTTGTCGAGATTGGTGCCCTTGAGCGCCGAGACCTCGACCTCGATGACGTCGCCGCCCATCGATTCCACGACGATCTCGTCCTGGAGCAGCTCGGTGCGCACCCGGGTCGGATCCGCCGACGGCTTGTCCATCTTGTTGATCGCCACGATGATCGGCACGCCGGCCGCCTTCGCGTGGGCAATGGCTTCCTTGGTCTGCGGCATGACGCCGTCGTCGGCCGCCACCACCAGAATCACGATATCCGTCGCCTTGGCGCCACGGGCACGCATCTGCGTGAACGCCGCGTGGCCGGGCGTATCGATGAAGGTGATCTTGTTGCCGTTGAGATCGACCTGATAGGCGCCGATGTGCTGGGTGATGCCACCGGCCTCGCCCTGCACGACCTTGGAACGGCGCAGCGCGTCGAGCAGCGACGTCTTGCCGTGGTCGACGTGACCCATGATGGTCACCACCGGCGGACGGGGCTGCAGCGTGTCTTCGGCATCCGCCTCGGAGAACAGGCCGTCCTCGACATCGGATTCCGACACGCGCTTGACGGTGTGGCCCATTTCCTCGGCGATCAGCTCGGCCGTGTCGGCGTCGATGACGTCGTTGATCTTGAGCATCTGCCCCTGCTTCATCAGCAGCTTGATCACATCCACGGCGCGTTCCGCCATGCGGTTCGCGAGATCCTGGATGGTGATCGCCTCGGGCAGCACGACCTCGCGCGAGATCTTCTCGCGCACGACCTGCTGGCCGGCGCGCTTTTCCTTCTCGCGGCGACGGCGCAGCGAGGCAAGCGAGCGGTTGCGGCCTTCGCCGTCGCCGGTCGCGGAGGTGATCGTCAGCTTGGACTTGCGGCGGTCGTCGCCGGTCCGGCTCGGCGTGCGCACCGGAGCGGGCTTCGCGCGCTTCACCGCCTTCACGGTCTTGCGGGCGTCGGCATCGTCGTCGCCACGTGCAGCGGCAGGCGCCTTGCGGGCGGCACGGGCCGGCTCGTCCACGGCCGGAGCCGAGAGATCGGCGGCCGGTGCAACCGCGCCGATCGCGGCGGCGGCATCGGCGGCGCTGACCTTTTCCTTGCCTTCGTCGGCCGGAGCCTCGGCGGCACGCTTTGCGGCCTCTTCGGCGCGCAGCTTTTCTTCCTCGGCTTCACGCTTGGCGCGTTCGGCTGCCTCGGCCTTGCGGCGGGCATCCTCTTCGGCGCGACGGCGCTCTTCCTCTTCGCGGCGCTTGCGGTCCTCGACCTCACGCTCCTGCGCCTCGCGCAGGGCGGCCTGTCGGGCAGCGGCCTCGTCGTTGGTCAGGGTGCGCAGGATGTTGCCGCCGCGCGGACGCTGGCCGGACGCGGAGCGGCGGGCAGCCGCAACGTCGGCCTTGTCGGATCCGCGCTCGATGTCTGGACGGCGCTCGACCTCGGCACGCGGCGCAGCGGCGCGCGCGGCACCGGCGTCCGGAGCGTCCTGCTCGGCCTCGGGCTTGCCCTCCTGCCCCGGCAGGACGACACGACGCTTCTTCTTCTCGACCACGACCGCCTTCGTGCGGCCATGGGAAAAGCTCTGACGCACCGTTCCCTGTTCCACGCCGGAGCGCTTCAGGCCCAGGGTCTTGCGTTCCACGCTAATCGTCTTGTCGCCGGGATTCTTCGTTTCGCTCATATCGCCTTCAGTCCTGGATCACCGCATCGCTTACACCGCCATGTGAAGCCTCATTAAAGCCGGCCCGAAAACGCTCCAGATCCGCGATCCGGTCCAGGGCGTTTTTGGCTGCGCGGCCTGCAAGCAGTGCAGCATGTATCACATTTGACCGACCCAATGCCAAATCCAATTGAGTCGACTCGAAAGTCCGAACAATCCGGCATCCACCGGCGTCGGCAAATCGCGCCCGCGCGATTGCCGCGAGCTTTCCTGTTCCATCGTCTCCGCCGTCGCTGGCCTGGATCAGCCCAATGACCGGATCGCCGCCCCGCAGGGCCGCTTCCACCTTGGCAAAGCCGGATACGACCTCGCCGGCCTTGCGCGCTAAGGAAACGGCATTGAGAGCCGCACGTTCCAGCAGCGCATCGACCTCGGCGGCGAGATCGCCTTCCACGCGCACGGCCGCATCCTTGAAGCCGCGCGCGAAAACCTTTCTCTTCTGGGCCTCGGCCACACAGTCGCGTGTCGCCGTTACCCAGACGCCCCGACCGGGAAGCCGGCGCCGCAGATCGGCGACGACACGTCCGTCGGGTCCCGCCACGAAACGGATCAGTTGCGAGACGGGACGAACCTCACGGGTCAACGCACAGCATCGCTCCAAAGGTTCGTTCTGTCTCGGCACTCCCGTCTCCCAGTCGCGCATCCGCGAAGGATGCGCTCGTTCTCAAGCCTCGTGAACGACCCCGGTCGCGACCACGCCGCTGACCGCGTTCTCTTCGGCTTCGTCCTCGTCTTCGGCATCCGCGGACGCCTCGTCATCGGCGCGAAGATCGTCTTCGGTGATCCATCCGGCCGCCAGACGGGCCGCCATGATCATCTCCTCGGCCTCGGCACGAGACACCTCGAACCCGCTCAGCGCGCCGTCGTGACGAACCGTCTCGCCATTGGCGCGTTCGGTCCAGCCGACCAGATCGTCGGTCGCGCAGCCGGCGAGATCCTCGACACTGCGAACCTCGTCCTTGCCGAGCGCGACCATCATCGCGGTCGTCAGCCCGTTGATCGCGCGCAGGTCGTCGGAAACACCGAGCGCCTTGCGCTCCTCGTCGAGTTTCGCCTCGACCTCGTCCAGATACTCGCGAGCGCGGGCCTGGATCTCGTCGGCGGTCTCTTCATCGAAACCCTCGATCGTCGCGATCTCGTCGCGCTCGACATACGCCACTTCCTCAACCGAGGCAAACCCTTCCGACGCCAGCAGCTGGCCGACGACCTCGTCGACGTTGAGCGCGTCCATGAAGAGCTGGGTGCGATCAGCGAACTCCTTCTGGCGCCGTTCGGACTCGTCATGCTCCGTCATGATGTCGATGGCCCAGCCCGTCAGCTGCGAGGCGAGGCGCACGTTCTGGCCGCGGCGGCCGATGGCGAGCGACAGCTGCTCGTCCGGCACGACAACCTCGATGCGCTGCGCATCCTCGTCGAGCACGACCTTGGAGACTTCCGCCGGCTGGAGCGCGTTGACGATGAAGGTCGCCGCATCCGGGTTCCACGGAATGATGTCGATCTTCTCGCCCTGCAATTCGCCGACGACCGCCTGAACGCGGCTGCCGCGCATGCCGACGCAGGCGCCGACCGGATCGATCGAGCTGTCCTTGGAGATCACGGCGATCTTGGCGCGCGATCCGGGGTCGCGGGCGACCGACTTGATCTCGATGACGCCGTCGTAGATTTCCGGCACTTCCTGGGCGAAGAGCTTCGCCATGAACTGCGGGTGGGTGCGCGACAGGAAGACCTGGGGTCCGCGCTGCTCGCGGCGCACGTCATAGATGTAGGCGCGAATGCGATCGCCGGTGCGGAACAACTCGCGCGGGATCAATTCGTCGCGGCGCACCACGGCTTCGCCGCGGCCGAGATCGACGACGACATTGCCGTATTCGACCCGCTTGACCACGCCGTTGACGACCTCGCCGATGCGGTCCTTGAATTCGTCGTACTGATGATCGCGCTCGGCTTCGCGGACCTTCTGGACGATCACCTGCTTGGCCGACTGGGCAGCGATGCGGCCGAAGTCGAGCGGCGGCAGCGGCTCGGCGATATAGTCGCCGACCTGGGCTGCCGGGTTGCGGCGAAGCGCGTCCTCAAGAGCGATCTCGGTGGCGGGATTGTCGAGCTCCTCGACCACCAGCAGCAGGCGCTGAAGCTTGATCTCGCCGGTGCGGCCGTTGATCTCGGCGCGCACTTCGGTTTCGGAGCCATAGCGGGACCGGGCCGCCTTCTGGATCGCATCTTCCATCGCGGCGATCACGATGCCGCGGTCGATCGACTTTTCCCGCGCGACCGCATCCGCGATCTGCAACAGCTCAAGCCGGTTCGCACTGATTGCCATCTCAGTCCACTCCTCTCGCGCCGGTTCACTCCGGCGCTGTCTCCACTCACCACGCCTGCCGCCTGCAGACACGTCGCATTGTTCAGGCTTCCCCGCTCACCGGAGCCGCCCACACCTCAATCGGATTTCGCAGCCGCCTTCGCCGCCTTGCGGCGCGCGGCCTTTTCAGCCTTCAGCGCGGCCTCGACCAGCGCATCCGTCATGACCAGCCGCGCCTCGCCCATATTGGCCAGAGGCAGCGGAATATCCGGCACGCCGTCGTCGGGAAGATCTTCAAGCCGAAGGATGAGATCGCCACCGTCGACGCCGCGGATCTCGCCGCGGAACCGGCGCCGGCCGTCGAGCGGCTCGGCCAGTTCCAGCTTGACCAGATGGCCGACCCACCTGGCGAAATCGCTCGCCCGCACCAGCGGACGGTCCACGCCCGGCGAGGAGATCTCCAGATTGTACTCCTGGTTGATCGGATCCTCGACATCGAGCACGGGCGCGATCGCCCGGCTGACCTTCTCGCAATCCTCGACCGACATGGTGCCGTCGGGACGCTCGGCCATGATCTGCAGCGTCAGCCCGTTCAGGCCCGACAGCTTGACCCGCACGAGACGAAAGCCGAGGTCCAGGATCGCCGGCTCGACCATCGCGGAAATCCGCGCTTCCAGTCCGTTCTCACGGACGAACCGCGGCTCATGTAGATCCTGCACCTTGTTCTGGTCCTGCACCTGGTCCTGATCCTGCACCTGGTTTTGATCCTGCAAAGAGGCCTCGTCTCGTTCCGTCCGCGCCCGGCGCGACGACGGTGTTCCATCAGCGGCATCCGACATCAACGACCGCGCGGGTCGCGGACCGGTTCGTCCGCTGATCCCCGGCACCCGATGGGCCTTGGCCAAAACAAAAAGAGCGGGTCCCTGGCGGGGCCCACTCTCAGACTGCTCATGCGAGCCGCTAGAGAATTTAGTGCCTGCATAATACGCCTGGCGGCGCCGAAAGCAAGCAAATTCACAGGCGGCGGAATTCCAGGTAGCACCCGCGACGGCCTTCCCTGAAGGCCTTTTGCTCGTAGCGGGTCCCCGACCAGGGCTGCCAGGGCCTGCGCCAGTCGTCCGCCGTTTGGGCCGTCCACTCGAAGGCCGGGTGATCGCGCAGATGCGCCAGCGTCCACTCGACATAAGTCTCGATGTCGCTGGCAAAGCGTAAGGTCGCGCCGGGCTTCAGCACGCGGGCGTAGCGGTCGAGGTTGACCGGATTGATGAACCGCCGTTTCCAGTGGCGCCGTTTCGGCCAGGGGTCGGGATAAAGCTGATAGGCACCGTCGAGCGAGGCATCCGGCAACCAGTCGAGCAGCTTGATCGCATCGTCGCCATAGACGCGCAGGTTCTCCAGCCCCTCTTCCTCGATGTCGGCCACCGCCTTCGCCAGGCTGCTGACGAAGGGCTCGACGCCGATGAAGCCCGTCTGCGGCAGGCGGCGGGCCTCATGCAGCAGGTGCTCGCCGCCGCCGAAGCCGACCTCAAGCCAGACATCGGAGACTGTATGGGGAAACAGGGCGCGCAGGTCTTCGGGCGGGGCCTGCGACAGATCCGGCTGCAGGCGGGCGAGGCCGGCCTCGAAGATCTCGCGCCGGGCCGGGCGCAGCGGCTTGCCGACACGACGGCCGAAAAAGGAACCCTTGGTGTGATCTATCATGACTGTCCGCGGGGCGCGCGCCGCGGTCGCAACCGGGCGCGCGCCTCGTCTTTCATGTGTGAAGTGACGACGAAGGGTCAGCCCGCCGCATCACGCAGCGCATGGACCAGATCGATCTTCTCCCAGGAGAAGCCGCCGTCGTCTTCCGGATCGCGGCCGAAGTGGCCATAAGCCGCGGTGCGCGCGTAGATCGGACGGTTGAGGCCCAGGTGCTGGCGGATGCCGCGCGGCGTCAGGTTCATGACCTGGCGGATCGCCGTTTCCAGCTTGGCCTCGTCGACCTTGCCGGTGCCATAGAGGTCAACATAGACCGACAGCGGCTCGGCGACGCCGATGGCGTAGGAGAGCTGGATGGAGCAGCGGTCCGCGAGATTTGCCGCGACCACGTTCTTGGCGAGGTAGCGCGCGGCGTAGGCGGCCGAGCGGTCGACCTTGGTCGGATCCTTGCCGGAGAAGGCGCCACCGCCGTGCGGGGCTGCGCCGCCATAGGTGTCGACGATGATCTTGCGCCCGGTCAGGCCGCAGTCGCCGTCCGGGCCGCCGACCACGAAGGCGCCGGTCGGATTGACGTGCCAGACGGTGTCCTTGGAGATCCAGCCGCCGGGAACCGCGGTGACGATATAGGGCTCGACGATGGACCGGATGTCGTCGGAGGAAAGCTTCGGATCGAGATGCTGCGTCGACAGCACCACCGAGGTGATGCCGACCGGCACGCCGTTCTCGTAGCGCACGGTGACCTGGCTCTTGGCATCGGGACCGAGCGCCGGCTCCTTGCCGGACTTGCGCGCCTCGGCCAGCAGCTCGAGGATCTTGTGCGAGTAGAAGATCGGCGCCGGCATCAGGGCCGGGGTCTCGCGGCAGGCGTAGCCGAACATGATGCCCTGGTCGCCCGCGCCCTCGTCCTTGTTGTCCGACGCGTCGACGCCTTGCGCGATATGCGGGGACTGGGCATGCAGGTGAACGTCGACATCGCAGGTCTCCCAATGGAAACCTTCCTGCTCATAGCCGATGTCCTTGATCGCCATGCGTGCAAGGTGGGCAATATATTCGTTGGTGATTGTCGCCGGGCCGCGGGTCTCGCCCGCGATCACGACCTTGTTCGTCGTTGCCAGCGTTTCGCAGGCAACGCGTGCTTCCGGCATCTCGCCGAGAAAGGCATCGACGACCGTATCGGAAATGCGGTCACACACCTTGTCGGGGTGACCTTCGGAAACGGATTCGGAGGTAAAGAGATATTCTTGACGCGCCACGATCAACCGTCCTTCTGGGAAGAGTACAACAAGCGGCGGCGAGGAGCCTCGCCGCCGCCGAAGACACATGCCAGCGGACGCAAGCGTTCGTCAAGCCGAACGCGGCAGCTGCGTTACACTTCGTCGCCGGCAAGCGCGCGGACGAGATCCACGACGCGGCGGCGCACCTTGGCATCCTCGATGCGGACGAAGGCCTTGTTCAGGGACAGGCCTTCCGAAGACGACAGGAAGTCGACGACATAGGATGCGGGTTTCGCCTCGCCGAAGCCGCTGGCCTCGTCCGGCGTTCCCGGCGCATCCTCGAAGAAAAAGGCAACCGGAACCTTGAGAACGGTCGCGATATGCTGCAAGCGGCTGGCGCCGATGCGGTTCGTGCCCTTTTCATATTTCTGAATCTGCTGGAACGTGATCCCGAGAGCCTCACCCAGCTTCTCCTGGCTCATGCCAAGCATCATCCGACGCAACCGGACCCGGCTGCCAACATGCACGTCGATGGGATTCGGTGCTTTCTTGCTGTTCATTTTTGGTCTTCTTTCTGGCTCGTTCGGTTGCTGTGACCGCTTTTCTTTGTTTTTCACTTTTTGTCCGGCAGTGCCGTCGGGCCCCGCATTTCGCGGCAGGCACCTCCGGCGCCGGGGTCGTCGCCTCGTCATTATTGCCAATTACAACCCGTTTGGCGAGGACAACGGGAACGGTTGTTATGATGCAGCGCGAAGGTGGCTGTCGTCAATCATTACGCGCATTCCGCAAGTACCCCGTTACAAAAAGGACGCCAAAACTTACCAAAAATAGCGTAACCGGCGCGAAAGTACCCAGACGGGCATAGAGCGGTGGCAGGATCGCGGCGGGAAGACGGGTGTCGATTACGACCGCGGCCGCAAGGTCGCTGCGGGCAAGAGTGCGGCCGTAGGGATCGACCACGCCCGAGATCCCGGTGTTGGCCGCGCGCACCAGCGGCAGTCCCTGCTCGATCGCCCGCATCCGTGCTTGCGCGAAGTGCTGCCGGGGTCCGGGCGTATCTCCGAACCATGCGTCGTTGGTGACGTTGAGGATCCACCCGGGGCGGGCATCACGGGTCGTGGCGGCGCCGGGAAAGATCGCCTCGTAGCAGATCAGCGGCAGGAACGCGGGCCCGGAGAGCGGTTCGAGCGTGCGGTGGCGGAAGCCCGCGCGAAACACGCCGGGCAGGGTCACGAGCTTTGTCAGCCCGATGCGCTCCAGCAGCGGCTTGAAGGGAAGATACTCGCCGAAGGGGACAAGGCGAACCTTGTCGTAGGCGTCCCGCACCGCCCCGTCGCCATCGATCACATAGACCGAGTTGTAGAAGACCCGCTCGGCACCTTCCGCATCGGCACGCACCGCGCCGGTGACCAGCGTGTCGGCGGGGCCAAGCAGCGCGGCAATCGCCGACAGCGCTTCCGGCGCATCCGTGAGCAAGAAGGGAACGGCCGATTCCGGCCAGATGACGATCCGCGGCAGATTGTCGCTATCCGCCGCCGCGTCGCTCGCCGCGGACGGGTCGATGCCCGTCCAGGGGCGTTTGCTCATTTCCAGATAGGAGGCAAAGACGCGCGAGCGGTTCTCCGGCTTCCATTTTTCCTCCTGCGCGATGGAGGGCTGCACGACCCTGAGCGCGACGGCTTCGAACTTCGGATCGCCGGCCAGCGACAGCCGCGCGATGCCGAAGACTGCAAGCCCGGCAAAGAGCACGACGGACATCACGGTCAGCCGGCGGCCACCGGTGGTCTGGTCGACAAAGCCGGCCAGCCCGCAAAAGATCAACGCGACCAGAAGGCCCAGACCGTAGATGCCGACCAGCGAGGCCGCCTGGCCCAGTTCGGGAATGGCGGCGAAGGCATAGGCCCAGGTGTTCCAGGGAAACCCCGTCAGCACATGCCCGCGCACAGCGTCGGCACCGGCAAGACCGAGGGCGAGAAAGCCGGCGCGCTGCCAGCCATCGCTCCAGAACACTCCCGCCACCCCGACGCCCAACGCGGTGAAAAGGGCAAGCCCGGCCGGCAGCAGCAATACGGCGAAGGGGATCATCCAGGCATAGACATCCGCTTCGACCAGAAAGGCGCGCCCGACCCACCAGAGCCCGGCGAGAAAGAAACCGAAGCCGAAGAGCCAGCCGGGCAGGAAGGCGGCGCGGAAGCGCGCAACCGCGCCCCGGCCTTCGCCGATCGCGCCGTCCAGCAACCACACAAGGCCTGGAAAGCTGATCGCAAGGACGGGAAACACCCCGAAGGGCGGCATGGCGAGTGCGGCAAGCGCACCACAGCCGGTGGCCAGAAGCATACGACGCCAGCCGAATGCGAGAAGAAAAACTTGCGCTAAGCGCAGCACCGCAACCGCTCCTGCCTGACCGCGCGGCGCAGCATGCGCCCCGGCACCGGGTTTTCCGGCGAATCACACGGATTTCGTTTGACGATCCGCGCAGGCGGGCGCGCGGTCAAGGGCGCGCCCGCGCAGCGGCTGGCCGCGCGGGCCGTCTCATCGTCTATCGGATCGGGTCGGGTCGGCGCATCACGCCGCGGTGTCGGGACGACGCATCCGGCGCCGGGCCTCCACGAGGCGTGCGTCGGGCCGTTTCGTGCGGATGCGCAGGCGCTTGATCCGTCGCGGATCGGCGTCCAGCACCTCGAACTCCAGACGCGGGAGCTCGCGGGAGGTGATCAGCTCGCCGCGCACCGGCACGCGGCCGACCAGTGTGAACACCAGCCCGCCCAGCGTGTCGATTTCCTCGCCGAGATCGCCGAGCTCGAAATCGGCACCGATCGCCGCTTCCATCTCCTCGACCGGAACACGCGGATCGGCGACCCAGACGCCTTCGGCGACCTTCTCGATCATCGCGTCCTCGTCCTCGTCGTGTTCGTCCTCGATGTCGCCGACGACGGTCTCGACGACGTCCTCCAGCGACACGAGGCCGTCGGTGCCGCCATATTCGTCGATCACCAGCGCCATCTGCACGCGATCCGCCTGCATCTTGGCCATCAGGTCGGTCGCCGGCATCGACGGCGGCACGAAGAGAACCGGGCGAATGAGCCCGGTATCGCTCAACGGCAGGGAGAGATCGACTGACGACAGGTCGAAGCCGACCGAACGGTTCGACCGGCCGTCCGTCGCCTCCGCGTCGCCCGACGGCGTGTCCGCCGTCGCGGGACCGCCGGGTGCCTGCGCGTCTTCGTCGCTGCCGGCGGTCTTCGCCGGCGGCGCGGCTTGCGCAGTGGTTTCGGCAGCCGCGGCCGCATCCGCGGCATCGCAGGCCCGGCTGTCCGCCGCCTCGGTGGCGCGGGCGGCGAAATAGGCCATCAGGTCCTTGATGTGCACCATGCCGCGCGGGTCATCCAGACCGTCATGGTAGACGGGCATGCGGGAATGGCCGGATTCCCGGAAGATCTCCATCAGCCGCGCCAGCGGAACGCTGTCCTCGACGGAGTCGATATCGGCCCGCGGGATCATCACGTCATCGACCCTGACCTCGCGCAGGCGCAGGATGTTCGACAGGAGGATGCGTTCCTCGGGGGTGAAATTGGTTCCGGAATCGGCTTCGCGGGCAAGCTCGTCCTGAAGGTTCTGCCGGAGCGACACGGACCCGTTGGTCCTGAGCGCGGCAAGCCGCTTCAGTTGCTCGGCAGCCCAGGCGAACGGCGACCACCGTTGCTCGGCGGTGTCATCGCTCCGTTTGGAGCTGGCTTCGTCTCCGGACGGCGCCGGCTTGTCGGTACTTCGGGCCTCTGCATCATTCATGTGGTTTATGCGCCCCGATCAACGGGACGTCTCGCTCTCCATATCGGCGGGTATCGCCAGGTCATCCCCATAGGGGTCGGCAATTCCCAGTTCGGCCAGTATCTGCCGTTCCAGGCTTTCCATCTCCTCGGCTTCGCGATCATCCATGTGATCATAGCCGAAAAGATGAAGAAATCCGTGCGCCACAAGATGGGTAAGGTGATCGCAAAAGGGAATACCCATCTCGTCGGCTTCGCGCGCCACCGTCTCGCGCGCAAGCGCCAGATCGCCCAGCAGCGGCCCGAAGGGCGGCTCGTGCTCGTCGCCGCCGGGGAAGGACAGGACATTGGTCGGCGTGTCCTTTCCACGCCACTCCCGGTTCAGCACCCGCACCCGGGCATCGTCGCTCAAGAGCACGGACAATTCCGAGCCCGGCACCAGCTCGAGCCGCGCCATCCGGCAGGTGGTGGCGACCACGCGCGCGACAAGCGCCTCCAGATCGTCCTCGTTTCCCCATCCGTCGGCCTCGACGGCGAGATCGATCGACGGCACTGCGGCATCGCTCATTTGCGCGGCCCCGGCGCGGATTTCGCCGCTTCCTCGGCCGCAAGCGAGGCTTCCCGGCCGGCCGCGTCATAGGCCCGCACGATACGCGCGACCAGTTCGTGACGCACCACGTCGACCTCGGTGAAATCGACGCGGGCCACGCCCTCGATACCGGTCAGCAGCGACAGCGCGTCGCGCAGGCCCGACTTCTGGCCAGGCGGCAGATCGACCTGGGTCGGATCGCCGGTCACGATCATGCGCGAATTCTCGCCGAGCCGGGTGAGGAACATCTTCATCTGCATGGCCGTCGTATTCTGCGATTCATCCAGGATGACAATCGCATTTGACAGCGTGCGGCCGCGCATGAAGGCCAGCGGCGCAACCTCGATCATGCCGGACTGAAGCCCGCGGTCGACCTTTTCCGCCGGCATCATCTCGAAAAGCGCGTCATAAAGCGGGCGCAGATAGGGGTCGACCTTCTCCTTCATGTCGCCGGGCAGGAAGCCGAGACGCTCGCCCGCCTCCACCGCCGGACGGGAAAGGATCAGCCGGGCCACGTCGCCGCGCTCCAGAAGCGCTGCCGCATAGGCGACCGCCAGGAAGGTCTTGCCGGTGCCGGCGGGGCCGACGCCAAAGATCAGGTCCGCCCGGTCCATCGCCCGGATATAGGCATCCTGCGCCGGCGTGCGCGCCAGCACGGTCTTGCGGCGGGTGGAGATCTGCGCGAACGACAGATGCGAGCGCGGCTCGATGGTCGGAAGGTCCAGCTGCGCCTCCTCGGCAATGGCCATGCGCAACGCGCCGTCCACGTCGCCCGGATGCAGCTCCTGCCCCTGCTGAAGCCGGGCATAGAGTGCCTCGAGCGCGCGCCGCGCCTGTTCACAGGCCGCGTGGCGGCCCTTGATGATCACCTGATTGCCGCGCGCGACGGCGTCGACGCCCAGACGTTGTTCGATGAGGGCAAGGTTCTGGTCGAACTGGCCGAACAGGTCGCCGACAAGGCGATTGTCATCGAAGGCGAGCACGACATGCGTCATGTCCGAGGCGGAGACCGCAGCGCGGCTGCTGCCCCGGCTCTGGGTCCGGCTCTCGCCGGTCAAACGGCTACTCCTGGCATTCTGCCTCCTGGTGGCCTTGCGCGGACTGTCCCTGTCGGGTCATGCGACCTGAACATCCTGCCCGTTCACCGGGCGCGCGAACAGGGAATTTGTGCCCGTGTCCGTGATTTCCACCGCAACGATCTCGCCGATGCGCGTTTCCGGCAGATCGAGCTGCACCGGTTGCAGCCAGGGCGAGCGCCCCGTCAGCTGTCCGGGATTGCGGCCGCGCTTCTCCAGCAGCACGTCGCAGCTGCGACCGACCATCGCCAGGTTGAACGCACGCTGCTGGTCCGCGATCAGCGCCTGAAGCTCGGCAAGCCTTTCGCCCATCACGGCGTCGGGCACCTGTTCGTCCAGCGAGGCTCCGGGCGTTCCGGGGCGCGGGCTGTACTTGAACGAGAACGCCGAGGCATAACCGACCCGCTCGACCAGATCCATCGTGTCACGGAAATCGGCGTCGCTCTCGCCGGGAAAGCCGACGATGAAGTCGCCCGACAGCGCCAGATCGGGCCGCGCCTCGCGGATGCGGTCGATCAGGCGGAAATAATCGTCGCGCGTGTGGCGGCGGTTCATCGCCTTGAGAATGCGGTCGGAGCCGGACTGCACCGGCAGGTGCAGATAGGGCATCAGCTGCGGCAGGTCGCGGTGGGCGGCGATCAGCGCGTCGTCCATGTCGCGCGGATGGCTCGTCGTGTAGCGCAGCCGGTCGAGACCGGGGATCTCCGCCAGACGGAAGAGCAGTTCGCCCAGCCCCCAGCTGCGACCGTCGGCGCCGGCGCCGTGCCAGGCGTTGACGTTCTGCCCCAGAAGCGTGACCTCGCGCACGCCGCGCGCGGCCAGACGCTCCGCCTCGCCGACGATCTGCTCGACCGGGCGCGACACTTCCGCGCCACGGGTATAGGGCACGACGCAGAAGGTGCAGAACTTGTCGCAGCCTTCCTGAACGGTGAGAAACGCGGAGACCGTGCGCTTGGAAGCCTGCGCGGCGGACGGTTCGGCCAGGTGGCGGAACTTGTCCTCGATCTCGAACTCCGTCTCGACCACGCTTTCGCCGCTGGCGGCGCGCTTCACCAGATCCGGCAGGCGGTGATAGGTCTGCGGCCCGAAGACGAGGTCGACGACGGGCGCGCGGCGGGCGATCTCCTCGCCTTCCGCCTGCGCCACGCAGCCGGCGACGCCGATCATCGTGTCGACGCCGCGCGCGGCGCGCTCCTGCTTCAGCTTGCGCAGCCGGCCGAGCTCGGAATAGACCTTTTCCGCCGCCTTCTCGCGGATGTGGCAGGTGTTGAGGATGATCAGATCCGCCTCATCGAGCGTCTCGGTCGGCGTAAAGCCGTCCGGCACCAGCGCATCGGTCATCCGCTCGCTGTCATAGACGTTCATCTGGCAGCCATAGGTCTTGACGAAGACGCGGCGGCCGCCCGGCGCGCCGGATACGGCGGCGTCGGCGGGCGTGTCGGCAGGCTGGGTGACGCTGGTGTGTTCGTCGCTCATCATATCCCCGGGCAGGCCTTTCGGCCGATGCCGTGTGGTGTGTCGCGGATCTCGGATCAGGGATCCTCGATCATGAAATCGGGCCTGCTTTACCCGTTTTTTGCCGCTTTGAGAATAGCAGCTTCCGCCTCGGAATCCGATTCCGTACCCGCGGCCGGCAGCGCACGGCCGGCGCGTGCCACGGCCGCCATCTCCCGGACGCTGCGCTCGAGCCTGCGCGTCAGCATCTTGCGGTCGTCGCCCGGCGACACGCGCAGCGGCCCGCCCCAGACGACGGTCACGTCCACGGCCCCCTTGCGCACCACATTCATGAAATGCGGGATCATCTCCATGTCGCCGTACCAGGCGACATGGGCGCGGAACTGCCGCCCCATCGGCACGCCCTGCAAGTCCGTATAGGCCAGCGCCAGCGGCTGGATCCACACGTCCTCGCCCTCGCCCGCCACCGCATGGCGCGCGGCGCCGATCAGGGCGGAGCGAAACGGCAGCACCTCGTTGCCGCTGTTCGAGGTTCCTTCCGCAAACAGCACCATAGCATCGCCCTCGGCCAGGCGCGCGCCCAGCTCGCTTGCGGTGCGCGCCGTGGCGCTGCGCCGCTCGCGGTCGACGAAGACCGAGCGCTGCAGCTTGGCGAACAGCCCGAACACCGGCCAGGAGGCCACTTCCGACTTGGCGACAAAACTGAGCGGCATGCGGCTGCCGAGCACGGTGATGTCGAGCCAGGAGACATGGTTGGCGGTGATCAGCAGGGGCCGGTCGCGCGCCGCCCGGCCGATCTCCCTGACGCGAATGCCGACGAGCGCGCAGGCCATGCGGTGCCAGACAACCGGCAGCCG
>PARB01000038.1 GCA_002709505.1 Paracoccaceae bacterium
CAACCAGCTGAACCATTCGTTCAAGAGCTTCGGCTGGGAGGTCCAGTGGGCGGACGCCACGGATCCGGCGAGCTTCGATGCGCTGATCAACGACAAGACCCGCGCGATCTTCATCGAGAGCCTCGCCAATCCCGGCGGCGTCGTCACAGACATCGCCGCGATCTCGGAAGTCGCGCGCAAGCACAATATCCCGCTGGTCGTCGACAACACGATGGCCACGCCCTACCTGTGCCGGCCGATCGAACATGGCGCCGACATCGTGCTGCACTCGCTGACGAAATTCATGGGCGGGCACGGCAATTCCATGGGCGGCGTGCTGGTCGACGGCGGCACCTACGACTGGTCGTCCACCGAAAACTACCCGATGCTCTCCAAGCCGCGCCCGGAGTATTCCGGCATGGTGCTGCACGAGACCTTCGGCAATTTCGCCTTCGCCATCGCCTGCCGCGTGCTCGGCCTGCGCGATCTCGGCCCGGCGATCTCGCCGATGAACGCCTTCATGCTGCTGACCGGGATCGAGACCCTGCCGCTGCGCATGCAGCGCCATTGCGACAACGCCCAGAAGGTGGCGGAATTCCTGGAAGGCCACGACAAGGTCGCCTGGGTGTCCTACGCCGGCCTGCCGAACGACCCCAACCACGAGCGGCAGCAGAAATACATGCCCAAGGGCGGCGGCGCGGTCTTCACCTTCGGCGTCAAGGGCGGCTATGAAGCCGGCGTTGCGGTGGTGACCAACTGCCAAATCCTGTCGCATCTCGCCAATATCGGCGACACGCGCTCGCTGATCATCCACCCGGCCTCGACCACCCACCGCCAGCTCACTGAAGAGCAGCGTGCGGCGGCGGGTGCGACCTCCGACGTGGTGCGGCTGTCGATCGGCCTGGAGGACGCGGAAGATATCATCGCCGACCTCGATCAGGCGCTCGCTGCCATCGACGGCTGAGCGACACAAGCTTCGCCAAAATTGAGACAGGCCGGGCATTGCCCGGCCTGTTTCGTATTCGGATGGCAAAAGCGCCCTAGGCGGGGCGCGGTGCGAAGCGGGCGCGGGCCCAAAGCTCGATACAGGCCGCGATCACGGCCACGATGAACCCCTGGTGCGCCAGTGCGAGCCAGAAGGGCACGTGACCGAGCAGGGTCGCGATCCCGATCACCATCTGGACCGCAATGACGATGACAAGCACCGGCGCGACGGCGGCCAGATGCCGCGCGGCCGGATTGCGCATCACCGACACCCAAAGCCAGACCGCGGCGATGGCGAGCGCATAGGCGGTCATGCGGTGCTGGAACTGCACGGTGAGCACGCTCTCGAAATGGTTGAGCCACACCGGCGTCATCGTCCAAAGGCCGGAAGGGATGAAGGCACCGTCCATCAACGGCCAGGTGTTGAAGGAAAGCCCCGCCTTAAGACCGGCGACCAGACCGCCGAGAAAGATCTGCACGAAGAGCAGCGCGACGATCGCAGCCGCGGCGCCGGCATAGGGGCCGCTCGCTTGCGAACGTCTCGGGAGCGTCGCCGGGATCAGCGCGAGATAGCGCGCCAGTCCGTAAAGATAGGCGAAGATCAGGCAGGCAAGGGTCAGATGGGTGGCCAGCCGGTACTGGCTGACATCAATCCTATCGACCAGACCGGAAGCGACCATCCACCAGCCGATCACGCCCTGCATGCCGCCGAGCGCGAACCCGCCGACGAGCCAGGGCAAAAGACCGGGTTCGATCCGCCCGCGCACCCAGAACCAGACGAGCGGAACAAGAAAGGCCAGACCGATGACCCGCCCGAGCAGGCGGTGACCCCACTCCCACCAGTAAATGAACTGAAATTCGGCGAGCGACATGCCCTTGTTGACGAGCTGGTATTCGGGGATCTGGCGGTATTTCTCCAGCTCCTCCTCCCATTCCGCGACGGAGAGCGGCGGGATCACGCCGTGGATCGGCTCCCACTCGGTGATCGACAGGCCGGAATCGGTCAGCCGCGTCGCGCCGCCAACCACGATCATCGCGAAGATCAGCAGACACACCGCATAGAGCCAGATGCGGATGGCGCGGCGGTCGCGCGCGATCTTTTCACTGGAAGGACCGGCGTGAAGGGAGGTATCGAAGGGAACGTCGCTCATGCTTTGGTTGCTCGCAGGGAAAAACGGGCCGTCCGGCGGAGTGAACACCGGAACACTAGGGTCGGTTATAGGCGGCGTGAGCGCTTTGCAAGGGCTTGACGAATGCCTGCGATGTGACACATCCCCACGCCTGACGCCCCGCAACGGAGAACTCGATGCCCCCTCGCCTGCGCAAATTCATTGGAATGGTCATGCTGGTCGTCTTCGTGATCGTTTACGCCTTCGTGGCGATGGTGATCGGCGACATGACGATGCAGAACCGGCCGACGGGCGTGCAGTTTCTCTATTTCGCCGTCGCCGGCCTCGTCTGGACGATCCCGGCAGGAGCGATCATGTGGTGGATGGACAAGCCGGAACGGATGCAGGCACGGGCAAGGGCGTCGGCCGAAGCCGAGGCGCTCAGGCGCAGGAACGACGCGGAGTGACGCCGTCGCGGAGCCTGCGCAGGGCGTTGTAGATCGGGAACGGCGCGCCGTTCAGATATTGCGAGACGATCGCATCGTCCTGAAAATAGCCGTTGAGCGACACCCGCGGCATGGCAAAGCGATCCGAGGTGCCGTCGAGCATTCCCGGATGGGTGGTGAAGGCCGCGCGAAAGCCGAACTGCGAGACGACCTCGAGCGACTGGTGATTGACCGCCGCCTCGAAGCCGTATGGGTAGGCGAAAACCTGCGGCGACACGCCAAGTTCGCTGGCGAGCCGGTCCATGCCGGCGGCGATGTCGTCCTGCATGCGGGCGCGGGTCAGGCGCGCCAGCGCGAAGTGATTGTGCGTATGCGCACCGACCGTGAACAGAGGATCCCGGCACAGCGCCCGCAACTCGCTCCAGTCCAGGATGAGTTCATCCGCCAGGGCGGCGAGATCCAGACCGTGGATCCCCGCCAGCCGGCGCAGCTCCACGCGCTGCGAGTCCTCGCCCAGTTCCTGGGTGAACCAGTGCAGCAGCCGGTCGTAGATGCGGACCTTGCGCTCGCTGGTGCTGACATCCAGGGTTCGCATGCGCTCGCCGATCGGCGTTTCGATGGAGGGCGCGTCGCGTACGATCCGCTCCAGCGCCTCCCACCAGATCTCGCTGCTGCGATCGACAAAGCCGGAGGTCACGAAGATCGTGAAGGGCACCTCGTGCTTGCGCAGCACCGGATAGGCATGGATCAGGTTGTCCCGGTAGCCGTCGTCGAAGGTGAAGGCGCACACGCGCGGCCCGTCGGGATCGCCGGTCTGCGCATGGTCGAGCGCCTCCGCCAGCGAGACGATGCGCAAGCCCGCCGCGCGGGCCTGAAGGATCGTCTGTTCGAGAAATTCCGGCGTTACGGTGAGATGGCGGTTGGGCGCGAACCCTTGAGTTTCGGCGGCCGGGCGGACACTGTGCAAGGTGAACACAAGCCCGCGCCGGCCGGTGATCGGCGCCAGCAGCCGGCCCAGCCCGCTTGCATGCAGGAGCCGGCATCCCGTTGCCAACATTTGCCGCCGCATGTCCATTCCTGAAACCGACCCCCAAATTCAACCGATCGAACCCTATCGACGTTTTCTTTAGAACTCCTTGCTATTCAAGATTGTAGTTGAGGCCCGCCGATGCTCCGGCAGTTTTTTTTAAAAGGTTGAGCACATGTCCGATGCCCTCGCCCGGTCCACTGAACTGTTCCGGTTTCACGACTGGGAGGAAATGGACCTGGAAGCCATGAGACTTGATGCCATGCTTGAATCGGGAGAGTTCATCATCCGCACGGCATCCGATCCCGCCGAAGTCGAGACGGAATGGCGGGCGCTTGAAACAAACGCCTTTGGAACGCTGTTCACAACCTACGACTGGCTGTCGTCCTGGTACCGGCTGGTGGGACGGCCACGGGGCTACCGCGCCCTCATCGTGGTCGGCCAGATTGGTGGCGAACCGGCCTTCCTGCTTCCGCTGGCGCTGACGCAGAAGGCGAAAGGGCTGTTGACCATCGGGCGGTTTCTCGGCGACTTCCACGGCAATCAGAACAGCGGTTTGTGGCGCAAGGACATTCTGGCCGGCATCCACACACAGTCGCTGCACAAGGCACTGATCGAGCTGGGGCACACCCATGGCGTCGACCTTTTCGACCTGAAGTATATTCCCGCAACGATCGACGAGCGCATTCACCCGCTGATCGACCAGCATGCGATCGAGAGCCTCAATTCCATCCATGTCTTTCCGCTGGAAGCAGACTTCCAGGCGGTCTATCGCGCCCGGCGCAGCGGCAGCGCGCGCAAGAAGCTGCGCGCGAAGGAGCGCAAACTGGCGGAGACCGGCGAGCTGCATTTCGAACGCGCGCGCGATGCCGCAACGGCCATCCGGTTCTTGAACGCGCTGGTCGAGCAGCGCAGCGCCCGCCAGGCCTCCCATGGCATCCCCAACGTGTTTCACCACGCGGATGCGCATGCCTTTCTCCAGGATCAACTGCTCCAGGCGATGGACGAAGGATCCGACCGCTTCATGATCCATGCGCTTCTGGTCGACGGCGAGGTGCGCGCGACCTATCTGTCCGGCCTCAGGTTCGGGCGGTTTCATGCCTATACCAACAGCATCTGCGACAGCATCGCCAGCCACAGTCCGGGCGACCTGCTGCTGAACGCCGTGATCGCCGATGCCAGTGCGCTGGGCGCGTCGAGCTTCGACTTCGGCCTCGGCGCCGAACGCTACAAGACCGCCTGGGCCGACAAGGAACTCTTGATGGATGTCGAGGTACCGGTGTCGCCGCGCGGCAAACTGGCCTCGGCGGCCATCCAGCGGCTGCGGCAGATCAAGCGGCGCGTGCGCAGTTCGCCGAAGCTTTGGGCGCTCGTGCGCAGGATCCGCCAGCTCAAGGCCTGATCCGCACGCCGGTCCCGAACCGCTTAGACTACAAAAGGCCCGCCGCATGATGATGCGGCGGGCCTTCTCGTTTTCGTGCCTCGGATTGGTTTCAAGCAGCCATATCGGAATGGCGCCTGGCGGTCTCGCCCTTGCGCTGCACCGACTCCACCGCGACGGGAGCACCCGTCTGGTCTTCCAGCATGCGCAGCGCTTCTTCCAGCTCCGGCCCCGCCGGCGACCCGCCCGTTGCAACGACGACCTGATCGGCCATCGCCAGGATCTGGGCGCTGATGAGCGAATCGTCGATCAGGCCGAGATCGAAGAACACCTGATCATAGGTATGGTCGATCGCATCCATCAGCATTTCAAAGCGTCCGGCCTCGGCAAGTTCGTCATCGATTACCCTGCGTCCCGATTCAATCACATGGGCGCGTGAGGCGGCGTCGCGGTAGATGACGCCGGCGAAGGACGCCGAGCCTTCCAGCAATTCGGCGAACCCCGGAACGGCCTCGGGATCGCCGAGGTCCGGGCGCACCTCGAGGAAGAGCGGCATGATCCCCTCTTCCGCCGCCTCGCGTACCAGGCGGAAGGTGACTTCCTGGGCGACCTCGTCGCTGTCGACGCTCAAGACGGCAACCCGGCGCGGACGCATCTGGTCGACCGCAGGCGCGGCAACCGGAGGAGGCGCGGGCGCGGCAAGCTGATCGCCCTCCTGTACCACCGCGACCGGGGCGACATCGTCGTCCCCGACGGGGCCTGGCTCGTTCCCGGAAGGACCGGCACCGGTCGCCCCGCCCTGCCCGTTCGTCGGCCAGTCGTAGCCGAAGCCGCTCGATGCATAGCCGGCCTGACCGGCGCGGTAGCCGGGCGCTGCGGACGACGGCATCGGCGTTGAACTCGGTGTGGCCGACGCGCCAAGCGGCACATGACGGAAGGCCCGGCCGGAGAGGAACTGGCCCAGGATCGCCCAGAGGCTCCCCAGCAGGAACACGACGAAGGTCAGGATCGAGGCAATCGGCACCACCTTGGGCGAATAGGGCTCGAGCGGAACCGTCGCACGGGAAATCACGCGGGCATCGGCCCCAAGCTGCGGGGCGTTGCGGCGGGTATCGGCCTCGCGGTAGCGGGTCATCAGCTGGTCGAGCTGGGTTGCCTTGACCTGCGCCTCGCGTTCCAGCTCGCGCAGCCGGATCTGGTCCTCGTTCGAGCGCGACGCGCGCTGCTTGAACTGTTCCAGCGTCGCGGTGAGCGATGCGACGCGGTCCTGCTGCACGCGCGCCTCGTTCTCCAGACCGGCTGCAATCTTCTCCGCCTCGTTGCGAATCTGGCGTTCGAGGTCGGCAAGCTGCGAGCGCAGGCCCCGGATCTGCGGGTGGTTGGGCAACAGCGTGGTGGACAGCTCGGCGATGCGCGACTGCAGCTCGACCTGGCGCTCGCGAAGCCGCTGGACGAGCTGCGAATTCAGCACCTCGGCCGCGCTATCGAGAGAAGCGCCGGTGTCGAGCTGGCGGCGAATGAGATTGGCGCGCGCCTCGGCCTGCGACTGGGCGGCACGGGCATCGGAGAGTTCCGTGCTGAGTTCTCCAAGCTGCTGCTGGTCCAGGGTCTGGTTGTCGGCGCCAAGCAGCAGGCCGGCCTGGGAGCGGAACGCCTCGACCTTTTCCTGGGCTTCCTTGACCTCCTGGCGCATCCGCTCGATCTGCGGCTCAAGGGCGGTTGCGGCGAAATCGGTGGTCTCGCGCTTCACCGACGACTGAAGATCGAGATACTCCTCGACCAGCGCATTGGCGATGCGCGCCGCGCGCTCGGGATCCCGGGAGGTGAAGCGCACGGAAATCACACGCGAGCCGTCGACCCGGTACACCTCCAGATTCTCGTAGAACACCTTGAGCACGCGTTCTTCAGGAGAATTGCGACCGGGGTCGCGCATCAGGCCAAGGGCGACCAGCGCCTCGCGCAGCAGATTGGATTTCGGCCCGGCCTCGAATTCGGGGATGGAGGCGAGGTCCAGCCGCTGGGCAACCCGGCGCAGCAGGTCCCGGGACATCAGCAATTCGACCTGGCTCGCAACCCCTTCGTTGTCGAGCAGCGCGCGCTCTTCCTCGACGCCGCGCACATCTCCCGGGTAGACCGAATCCGAGGTCTGGATCAGCACTTTCGATTCGGCGCGGTATTTGGACGGGACAAACTGGAGAACAACAACGGTGGCGATGGCGACGGCAATGCACAAGGGCAACAGCCATCGCAGCGCCCGCTTGAGGGCACCGGCCAGAGCAGACAGGTCGATCTCGACCCTTTCATCCGCGCCATGTACGTGCGGCTCAGTCATTCGCTGTACTCCCAGGAACCATGAACCGAGTTTGCGTGATTATGGTAAGCGGACCGTTAACCGGACCTTCAAGACATGCTGAACACCTTCGATTGAAATGATCCATCCGGATTCACCGCAAGTTAACCACGTTGCGGGAAATACTGGCGCAGCCTCTTCGGGAGTTCAGCATGATCACGCGCCTTGCCATTGCCATATGTCTGGCCCTCACGGTTGCCGCCTGCGGCGGATACCGTCAGCCGCCGACGGCATTCCACGAGATCCTCACCAAGCCCTACCGGCTTGATTCAAGCGACCAGTTGCGCGTCATCGTGTTCGGGCAGGCGGAGCTCAACAACACCTACACCGTCGACCAGGCCGGCTATATTTCGATGCCCCTGATCGGCAGCGTCGCGGCCCGCGGCCTGACCCTGCGCGATCTCGAGGCGACGATCACAAAACGCTTGAAAAACGGGTACTTACGCGATCCGGACGTCTCGGTCGAAGTGGCGGTCTATCGCCCGGTCTTCGTCATGGGCGAGGTTACCAACGCCGGCCAGTACCCCTATGTGGCGGGCATGACGGCACAAAATGCGATCGCCACGGCCGGCGGCTTTTCCCCGCGCGCCCAGCAGGGCAATGTCGACATCACCCGGCAGATCAACGGCGAGGTCTTCTCCGGCCGGGTGCCGATCACCGATCCGGTGCGGCCGGGCGACACGATCTACGTGCGCGAACGATTCTTCTGATTTCGCGACAAACGGGGCCGAACCCGGTTCCTGCCATGAATTAACCTGAGACTCACGGCTCCCTGCTAACGTCTAGCGTGCATGACCCGAAGCCATAATTCGGGCGTGCACGAGCTAGAGACAGGGAGTTTCTCATGGCTACCGCGCCCTTGCGCATCGTTCATATCGTCCGAGCGCCGATCGGGGGGATCTTCCGCCACATCGCGGATCTCGCCCTTGCACAGACCCGAGCCGGCCATCAGGTGGGTGTCATCTGCGACGCCTCCACCGGCGGCGCATTCGAGGCCGAGGCCATCGCCCGCCTTGCCCCGCAGCTTGCCTTTGGCGTCGCCCGCTTCCCGATGCGCCGTCAGGTCACGCCCGGCGATCTGCGATCCGTCCTCAGCCTTTACCGTCATGTCCGCGACCTGGCGCCGGACGTCCTGCACGGCCACGGGGCCAAGGGCGGCGTCTTTGCGCGACTCATCGGCTCGGCGCTTCGACTGGGCGGACGCAAGGTGACGCGGATCTATTGCCCGCACGGCGGCAGCCTTCACTACGACCCGTCCAAGCTGGAGGGCCGGATCTATTTCCGGCTGGAGCGCCTGCAGCAGCGCTTCACCGATGGCCTCGTGTTCGTGTCCGACTATGAATATGCCGCCTACGAATCGAAGGTCGCGCACCCGACGATCCCCGCGCGCGTCGTCTACAACGGCTTGTCGCCGGAGGAGTTTTCCGCCGTTCCCACCGACGCGGACGCCGCCGACTTCCTGTTCATCGGCATGTTGCGCGACCTCAAGGGACCGGATCTCTTCATCCGCGCCCTGCATGACCTCAAGACAATCTATGGCATCACCGCGAGCGCAAGGATCGTCGGCGACGGCGAGGACCGGCCGCGATATGAGGCGATGGTGGCCGACCTCGGCCTGTCCGACCACGTGACATTTACCGGCGCCCTTCCTGCGCGCGAGGCCTTCCGCAAGGCGCATTGCGTCGTGGTGCCGTCCCGCGCGGAGGCAATGCCCTATATCGTGCTGGAAACAGTCGCCGCCCAGGTTCCCCTGATCGCGACCCGCGTTGGCGGCATCCCGGAAATCTTCGGCCGCTACGCGGACCGCCTTGTCACGCCCGGATGCGTGACGGAACTCGCCGCAGCCATGGCTGCTGCCCATGCCGACCCGGATGGCATGCAAAGGCAGGCCGAGAGACAGCGCAAATGCCTGTCGGAAACCTTCAACGTCGAACTGATGAGCGACCGCATCACATCGCTCTACATGAGCACGCGCGGCGCGCGCGATCCGTCCGCTCCCGTCCGGAGCACCGAGGCGCCTGCCCTGGGCTCCTCCGCGGTGCTTGCCCGCAACGAAACATCGCCGTCCGGCGACGCGGATTGAGCGGGGAGGAAAAAGCATGACACAGAACCACTCCGCACAATTGCTCAAGGACGTCCTGCCGGCCGCGGCTCCGGGCGAAGCGCATGCGACCTCCGGCACCGGAACTGGCGCCAAGGCTTCGGGCGGCCTTTCCCCGCGCGCGCTCGAAGTCGCCGAAAGCCTGCAGAAGTCGGTCATCTCGCCGTCGGTTCTGAGCGGTTTCGTCCGCCTCGCGGACATGGCAATCGTCGGAACCATCGGCGTCGTTGCATTGACGGGCGGGTTCGGCGGGGAAAGCGCGATGACCGACGTCCTTGCGACGCTCGGTATCGCGCTGATTCTCACGGCGACTTTCCTTCAGGCTGCCGACTGCTACCAGATCCCGGTGATGCGCAACATCGTGTCCCATGGGGCACGCATGACCATCGCCTGGACGCTGGTCTTCGCCGCCCTTTTCATGATCAAGACCTTCGGCGGCCTGCTCGACGGCATTGCCGACGAGCAATATTCGATCTGGTTCGGCCTTGGCCTTGCAACCCTGCTTGCCGCGCGATTCACGGTCTCGCTGTTCGTGCGCAAATGGACGAAGGACGGCCGGCTTGAACGCCGCGCGGTCATCGTCGGCGGCGGAGAGGCGGCGGCCGAGTTCATCCACGAGGTGGAACGCCAGCCGAACAACGACATTCGCATCTGCGGNCTGTTCGANGATCGCAAGGGATCGCGCTCGCCGGAGGTCGTCGCCGGCTATCCCAAGCTCGGCACGGTGCGCGATCTCGTCNAATTCGCTCGGGTGGCGCGCATCGACATGCTGATCGTCACGATCCCGCTGCGTGCCGAAAAGCGCCTTGCGGATTTCCTCAAGACGCTGTGGGTGCTGCCGGTCGACATCCGCCTGTCGGCCCACACCGACAAGCTGCGCTTCCGCGACCGCGCGTCGTCCTTCATCGGTACGGTGCCCTTCGTCGATGTGGTCCACAAGCCGATGGCGGACTGGGACTCCATCGCCAAGCGGGCGTTCGACCTGGTGTTCGCCAGCCTGATGATCGTGCTGCTGGCGCCGGTGATGGTGGCCACCGCCATCGCGATCCGCATGGAAAGCAAGGGCCCCGTGCTCTTCCGCCAGAAGCGCTACGGCTTCAACAATGAAGTCATCGACGTGCTGAAGTTCCGCTCGATGTATCACGAGATGGCCGATCCGCTCGCCAAGAAGGTCGTGACCAAGAACGACCCGCGGGTGACCAGGGTCGGGCGTTTCATCCGCCGCACGTCGATCGATGAACTGCCACAGCTCTTCAACGTGTTGCGCGGCGATCTCTCGCTGGTCGGACCGCGGCCGCATGCGGTCAACGCCCATACCAACGAAAAGCTGTGGGACGAGGTCGTCGACGGCTATTTCGCCCGCCACAAGGTCAAGCCCGGTGTTACCGGCTGGGCGCAGATCAACGGCTGGCGCGGCGAGGTCGACACGCCCGAGAAGATCGAGAAGCGGGTGGAATACGACGTCTATTACATCGAGAACTGGTCGATCCTGTTCGATCTGCGCATCCTCCTCCAGACGCCCTTCGCGCTTCTGAAGACGGAGAACGCCTATTGACCACGACCATGCCCCCCGGGGTCTTCCCCGCGACACCTGCGACGATGCGGCACGGCCCCGGCCTCGCCGCATCTTCCGTTGCGACCGTCGCCCTGTGGGTCGTGGTGTTCCTGGGCGGTTTCGTGCTGAACGAGCCGGCACCTTACGAACTGGCGATGCTGATCGTCATCAGCGGCTGGCTGTTGAGCGGTCCGCGCTTCGCGACGGCATTGGCCCCGCTCCTGCTGATGGTGACGCTGTTCGTCACCGGCGGGCTGATCGCGACCTTGATGTCCGACGATTTCAGCGAAGCGATCCTCTATATCGCGGTAACGGGCTTCCTCGCGCTCACGACCGTGTTCTACGCCAGCGTCGTCGCCGCTGACCCGGCGCGCCTCGATACGGTTCGAAAGGCCTATACCGCGAGCGCGATCGTCGTCGCCCTGACCGGGATCGGCGGCTATTTCGGCCTGCTGCCCGGCGAGGTCTTCACCCTGTACGGCCGCGCCAAGGGAACCTTCCAGGACCCCAATGTCTTCGGCCCCTTTCTCGCCCTGCCCTGGGCCTTCCTGCTTCACGGGCTGCTGACGCGCCCGTTCCGCGAGATGCTCTGGCCGGCCCTCGCCCTTGCCGTTTTGAGCTTTGCGATCCTTCTCAGCTTCTCGCGCGCCGCCTGGGGCCTTGCCGCCTTTTCCGGCATCGGCATCTATGCGCTGGTCTTCATCACCGCGACCGACGGACGGCAACGCGCGCGTCTTCTGGCAATCGGCGCCGTGGCCGCGCTCGCCGTGGTCGCGATGATCGTGGTCGCCCTGTCGGTCGAGTCCATCTCGGGAATGCTGCTGCAGCGNGCGAAGCTGGTGCAGGATTACGACACCGCGCGCCTCGGCCGCTTCGCGCGCTATGCGCTGGGGTTCCAGATGGTGGTCGACCATCCGCTCGGCCTCGGGCCCCTGCAGTTCCGCAACTTCTTCCCCGAGGACGAGCACAACACCTTCCTCAAGGCCTTCACCACATACGGCTGGCTCGGCGGCGTCGCCTATCTTGCGCTGGTGTTTTTCACCGCAAAGCAGCTCTCGGGACTGATCTTCCAGCCGCGCGCCTGGCAGGGCGCGGCGCAATGCGTGTTCGTCGTGCTCCTGGGGCACATGCTGATGTCGTTCATCATCGACACCGACCGCTGGCGGCACCTCTACCTGCTCTATGGCCTGGCCTGGGGCCTGATCGCGGCCGAATACAGTCTGCGCGCGCGCCGGCGCGACGCCTCACGCAAACCGGCCGCTCCGGCGGTGTGAGGCGACAATCCCCAACGCCGCTTCGACATCGCTCCAGAAGCGCTTGCGCCCCCAACGCGAAGCGGTTAGGAAGAGCGGGTTCGGCGTGCCGGACAGTCGGGCAGTAGCGCAGCCTGGTAGCGCACTTCACTGGGGGTGAAGGGGTCGTCGGTTCAAATCCGGCCTGCCCGACCATTACTGTATCTGTTTCTTCCAATCATACGCATCGAGACATCCCGAGACCGACCGATCAGGCCGGCCCGGCCGAGGCGCGTCCTCCATCGCGCGCCTGCATCGCAAGTCTGCGACACCGCCGTTTCCCGCAAGACCGACGCCCTTTCGCATGCCGAGAGGCAGGGCGAGCCATTTTCCAGGCAAGGGACATCCGCGCTTCTTTTCAGCTGAGGAATTGGTCGAGCAGCCTGGCGTTCCTGTCTGCGTCGAGGCGATCGCTCCCCAACACAAACCCGTTCAAGATGCTTTTTCCCTTTTCGTTCGAAAGAATCGAGCGATCGACAATCCGCGTCGGAACGAACCAGCCGTCTTCCACCGCGCTTTGAAGCCGCTTGATCAACGAGCGAACCGACAGCGAAACATCGGCGACAACGGAACGACTGACGGTGAGCCCTGCCCTTTCCGTCGCCGCATTGTGAAGCAGGATCTGCTGCGTGCAGGCGTTGAAGCGGAAATTCGGATCAAAAACGATCAGTCGCCCATCGGCAATCCGGCCGATATCGAGCCCCGCCACCCCGATAAACCCCATCGCACGCGCGGCCTCCCCGATTTCAATGGCAAGGTCCACGCCTTCTGGCGGAAGAGGATTGCGCGGATCGACAAGGCTCCCCGACTGGCGCCCCGGCGCGGAAAACATCTGCTCGGCGGCGCCCAGATAGACCACGCCGGCTTCCGAAATCGCGAGATTGGCACACCAGCACCGATCAACCGGCAATTCCTGTTCGACGACGCAAGTCGAGATCTCCCGGGAGAGGAACTCGGCTTTCACGTGCAGCAGGCTCTCGAGCGTATCGCAAAACCGCACGGTGCCGCCCCAACCGGTTGCCTCCTCGCCGCCGGCCTTCACGACAACCGGATGGTCAAGGCGCGCGCCGAGGGTTGCGGTCGGCACGATGCGGCGCGGCGCCAGAGCCCGTGCCGGAGCGATCTCGGCGAGAAACGCCTTGCTGTTCAACCGCCCCCACAGATCCGTTCGCACAAGATGCGCGCTCTCGTGAAACCGGCCCCGCCGAAGGGGATACGGCCAAAACAGGGGCCTCCCCTCGGCCACCAACGCGTCCGCAATGGCTTCGGCATCCTCCGCGCTGTCATAGATGCGGATGTCTTCTGCGATCATCAGTCCCGCATCCTGCAGAAACATCAGGATTTCATTCGTGACACCGGAGCGATGGCGTACGGTCGGGCGGGTCCCCAAGACCCCCAGCATATGGATCGTGATCGAATCGAGATTTGCAGGACCGACCCCAAGCAACCGAAGGCGTTCAAGATCCGTCCGCGCCATGAAGGCCGCATTTTCAGGCCACAAGCCCGCCGGCTCGACCAGGGGAGACAGCTTTGGCAAGGCAATCATCAAAGAAATTCCTTGATTGCCATAGCCAGCTTCAGCACACGCGGGCTTGCCCGGTCCCCGGAAATCGTCGGGGTCTTGTTTATGTCCAGAAGCACCGGCTTTCCATCATGCAGGACATAATCGAATTTTCCGAAATCGACCTGCCACTCCTTGCGAATTTCCATCAGCTCCACGGGAACCTCTTCCAGATAATCGAAGCGAACCATGGTTCCGGTCTTCACCAAAGGGTCGGTTGCATAGAGCCGGTACCCATAATTTTCCGACCCGAGAAAAACCCATCCACGCAAACAATACAGGTCGCCATCACGCTCCGGCAGGAAACGTTCGACAATCAGGTCGTTGCGGGACCAGACCCACTTCGGAACGCTTCGCATATCCTTGAGGATCGGATAGTCATTTTCCGGCAAGAAGCGGGCGAGCTTCCAGTTCAAGCCTGCGAGCCGCTTCCGGCTTTTGTTTATGAATCTCGCGCTCTTCGACATGTAGCGAAATTCCGGCCCGCCAAAATGGTTCAAATCCGTCTTGACGATGACGGGGCCGTCCCAATCGTCGCCTTCCTTCAAGAGGATACCGGACAAACGACGCTTGGAGATGTCGAGCACCTTGCCGTTCAATACGGGCACGCCGACGGGAGGCTCGGGCAGTCGCAGCGGGTCAAGGCGGGTGACATCGTGGTGGAGGATGCAAAGGTCGGACATCTCATGAAAGCGGCGACCAACAGATACGGTCCATCCCATATCCTCCCAGGCACTGCGAAAACAGCTCACCAAATAACTGTCTTCAAGAACCCTCTCGAGGTGAGAGATACTGACATGAACCATTGTTTTTTCCCAAAACAGAATAAGAAAATCGATTGATCAATGTCTTATTCGAGACGACTGGATAGAAAATAGTCAGACATGCACACCTAAACAGGGTCCCTATTTCAGGTCTTGCCGGAACAAAGCACAGGTCAGCGCCCAGCCGGAAGCTCGGCCCGGATCATACCTGCTGTTTGCAGGCGTTTTCGATCACGAGCATCCGTTCGAGGGCGACGCCTCACCCAACCGACATTCACCGCAAGGAGCTACCTGTTCGATAAGGCAAATCCGAGGTCGACCGGTCAGCTTTCCGGCCGGAACGTTACTCGGCACCCTCTTTTTGGTCCATACATCCGATCGGCGGAGCCAGGAAACCCGGCAAACTCGCCCCGACCGCCTGGAACAGGCCGTCGGTAGATTTTTTTCATCGGCAAGGTTCCGGACGTCGCGCTTGGTCGCGAGCTGGCCGGCCCGCCGCTCCCGTACTGCGTGCAATATGCGAACAATCTTCCCTTGAAGGTTGGTATTTAAAGGCTTTTCCTCGCATTCCTTATTGCCAGTCTCGTCGTGCCGCCGTTAGATGATTGAGGATAGAGCGAACGCCATCCCAACGACGAGCGAAGCAAGCGCAGCGCGGGGAGGAAGCGATGCGGATCAAGCAGGTGACGCCGACCGCCCTGCGGGGGCTGGCCGGTGCGGCGATCGACGAGTTCCACAAATGGTGGCTCCAGACCGACGGCACCATGCGCGCGGACATGCCGCATTTCGCACGGCAGGTGTTTCTCAGCCCGGACGCGGACGGCGAGCGGATCCCCGACATCGGCTATCTGGGCCAAGGTTCCTTCATCAACGAAGTCATGGGCGGCAGGTTCGGCGACGATCAGGCGGCCGCCATCCGTCAGGCCGATCCTCGGTTCGAGGCCAGCGTCGCGGCCGGCTACGCGATTGCCTCAACCGGCCGCGCCGTGTGCGAGGACGTGGAGATGGAGGTCACCCCTCCCGGCATGAGCACACCGCTCCACGTCGCCTATTACCGGATCATCGTTCCGGTCAAATTCGCACCCGAGACCTTCGCCCTCGTCAATCTGACGCTTCCAAGAGACGACTGGCGCGTGACACACATTCAGCCAGATACAAGGCATCCTCGCGCGAACTGACCAGGAAGGCATCGTCCTGCAGGCGCCCGGGCGCGGGGTGATGCCAGATCGTTGCAAGCGGATACTGCCGACAGGCGCCGTAGATGTATCCCAGCCCAAGCCGCACATGCTTGTCGCGTGCCAGACCGACCGACCAGTCGGGTGCCCAGGACATCATCGACAAGAACAGCGCGATCTGCGCCCCGAGCGCGAGCGCCCGGCGCGACTTCCCGGTTGAGCGGAATTCCTCGACCGTCAGCGCTTCGCCGGAATAGCAAACCCGTCCCCGGATTTCCTGCATGGGCCGGCAAGACCAGGTCTCGTCCAGAAGGTCCTGCCCGACGGACCGGTACAGCCGGGTCAACTTGTTGCGATGATGTTCCAGAAAGGACATGTCTCCTGTTTCCAGAACTTGCGTGCAATAGAACACAACCGGCTTTCCGTCGTGAAGAAGGGTCAGGCAAAATCCATTCTCGCGATTGAATTCGAAATGCTCAAACTGGAAGTGCTCCGTTACATGCTTTCCGGCCTTTTCGATACTTTGAACGATGTCGCGAAAGTCCACGTCGACCCTGTACTCCAGGTCCATTTCATGGAGCCTTCTGGCTAGAATGTCCCGGGCCCGGGCGAAGACGTCGGTTTTAAGCGGTCCGATTGTCATGATCCAATCCCTAAATCATTGGTGGTAACGGACCTTTTACGACGACCGGAATCGGCTTGCGTCAATGCGCAACCTGTCAGAAAAGCCAATGAGGAACTCATTTGCCGTATTCGGGCGGTCAATGCCCGGGGATGCCGGCACCTGCGGGCGGGCTGTGCCGACCGGCAGTTTCACCGACCCGGCATCGGGCAAAGCGGCGCTTTCCGACGCCGGTTCTGGTCTTGGCACCTGCGAAATGTGCGCTCTATGCGGCCTTCAGCTCGACAAGCTGGACCAGATTGCCGCATGTGTCGTCCAGGATGGCCATTCGAACCGGACCGGCGTCCATCGGCTCTTGCGTGAAGCGAACTCCTAGACCGGTCAGTCTGTCGTGTTCCCGCTTCAGGTCGTCGACCTGAAAGGACACTGCCGGTATCCCGTCCGCAACGATTGCATCCCGATAGGGACCGACTGCCGGATGGTCGTCCGGCTCCAGCAGGAGCTCCACACCGTCCGGCTGCTCCGGCGAGACCACTGTCAGCCAACGGTGATCTCCAACCGGGATATCCCGCTTCATCCGGAACCCGAGTTTTGCAGTGTAGAATTCCAATGCCCGGGCCTGATCGTCGACAAACACGCTCGTTACGTGGATCCTCATGAAGCCTCCTCATCGAGATAAGTGTCGCCGAGAAAATCGATTGCACGACGCAGTGGCTCCAACCTGACGGCATGCGTCTTGGTGCGCCCAACCCAGGCGATTTCCAGAAGCCCCGCCCGTTCCAGCGTCGACAGGTGCTGGGAAACCGTTTGACGGGTCAGTCCCGCTCCATCTCCGGATGTCGCGGACACGCAGATTTCGAAAAGCGACTGGTTTGGCCGTAGGCGCAACGACGTCAATATGCGGCGCCTTTCCGTATGCGCCAGCGCCTTGAAGACCAGATTGAGCTTCTCATCCATCCCACATCAAAATGCAGTAAAAATACTGCATGTCAATCCGGCACAGAGCTACCCTTGGGCGATGAGAGGCGCCTGCAAATCACAAGTCATTGTGTTTTCTTGATATTGCCCATGATCGCGATGGCCCGGGCCACCATGTCTTCCACCGCCTTATCAGGAATATTGTAGGTCCTGGCATAGGCAGCCATGGCGAGCGCAACGGCCTGAAGATTGTTTTCCTCGGCAAGCTCACTGTTCTCACAGGCGGTCAGCACCGCCTCACCGACCACAATTTCCTCGATATCGCGATCGTTCACCAGAAATCACTCCTGCAAAACCAACTGGCCACATAAAACTCACTCAAACGCATCCACATGGGCCTGTTTTCGCATCGAGCTGCAATACTGTAATAATTTACAGTGCTAGACCAGCCGAAACCATTGTTTTCTCCCAAATTGCTCCGCAAGTTTGTCTGACAGACCCCCCGGCTGAAGCCTTCCATGGCCCCGCACAGCAACCCGCTATGTAGGCCAGCAACGGTGAGCAAAGCGCCTCCCTGCCGTGCGCCTGAATTGATCATACAAATTGCCGCTTGCCGACCCGGCCTTTTTGTAAAACCATGAGGCAAGAAAAACAAAAATCAGAGGGAGGTTGTCATGTGCCGCATTTTCGCCGGACAGGACCCGGCCGACTATGAACCCGAGACCCGCAGCCTGAGGCTGAACGGCCAAAGCACCAGCATTCGCCTCGAACGCTCGTTCTGGGACATCCTGGATGATATTGCCCGCAGCGAGGGCGTCAGCACACCGGCCTTTGTCTCGAAACTCCATTCCGAAGTGCTTGAGCTGCGCGGCGAGACCCGCAATTTCACGTCGCTTTTGCGCTGCGCCTGTCTCGTTCGCCTGCGCCATACGCTGCCATCCGTACAGATGGAAGCCGCGGAGTGAATTTCCCCCTGTAGTAAACACATACCACCCGCCTTCATTTCAGGCGCCTAGTCTTTCTCCCGGAGGAGCAATCATGCCGGGAGACCATCGTGGCGAAGTTTATTCACGCAATGATCCGCGTCCTCGACGAGGCGCGATCGGTCGAATTCTATAGAACCGCCTTCGGACTCGAGATCGCGGACCGTTTCGTTTTCGACGATTTCACCCTGATCTATTTGAGAAATTCCGAAGCCGACGTTGAGGTCGAACTGACGGTCAACCACGACCGGAGCGACCCTTACGATCTCGGCGACGGCTACGGCCATATGGCGTTTTGCGTCGATGACCTCGATGCGGAGCACGCGCGCTTCACGGCGGCCGGCCTGGCGCCGCGCAAGATCGTCGCGTTCAACCGCGACGGCGCGCTGATGGCCCGCTTCTTCTTCGTCCAGGACCCGGACGGCTATCAGATCGAGGTGCTGCAACGCCACGGACGCTATCGCTGAGCGGCGGGCGTTCGAACGATCGGCAGGGAGGAAAACCGATGACACTGAAGCAGAAAGGCATAAGCCGGCGGCAGTTGCTGGCAGGCTCCGTGGCGGCGGGGGCCGCCTTCGTCGTGGGGGCGGGCTTCGTTGCAGCTCCGACGGCCGCCTGGGCGATGGAGGTGAGCCACCTTCAGCCCGCCACGATGGCAACCCTGATCCAGATGGCGCGGGACATCTATCCCCACGACCACGTGGCCGACGAATATTACGCGGCGGCGGTCAAGGGCTACGACACGGCGGAAGCCGCACCCGGGATCGAAGCCGGCATCGCGGCGCTGGACGCCGCCGCGCGCGGCAAGGGCCACCCGAGTTATCTCGGCACCGGATGGGAGCGCGACCGCGTCGACATTCTGCGCGGCATGGAGGAAAGCGTCTTCTTCCAGACGATCCGGGGCGGCCTCGTGACCGGACTCTACAACCAGAAAGCCGTCTGGCCGCTCTTCGGATACGAGGGCGAGAGCTACTCAAAGGGTGGCTACATCGACCGGGGCTTCAACGACATCAACTGGATCTGAGGGAGGACCGGTCATGACAGCACCTTTCGAGCTGACCGACGACAGCGTGGTCGTCGTCATCGGAACGGGCGCCGGCGGCGGCGTTCTCGCCAACGAGCTTGCGCAAAAGGGCGTCAGCGTGGTGGCGCTGGAGGCAGGCGGACGCTACCTGCCCGAAGACTACGTCAACGACGAATGGGAGAGTTTCGGCCAACTGGCCTGGCTCGACAAGCGCACCACCTCCGGCGACTGGCGGGTCGCCCGGGATTTTTCCGGACTGCCGGCGTGGATCGTGAAGGCGGTCGGCGGCACGACCACCCATTGGGCCGGCGCGTCGCTGCGCTTCCAGCCGCATGAGTTCAAGACGAAAACCACCTACGGCAATGTCCAGGGCGCCAATCTGCTCGACTGGCCGATCGACCTGGCCGAGATGGAGCCCTGGTACGAGAAGGCGGAAGCCAAGCTCGGCGTCACCCGCACGGGAGACCGGGCCGGCCTGCCGGGCAACAACAACTTCAAGGTGCTCGAGGCCGGCGCCAAGGCGCTCGGTTACAAGGAAGTGCACACCGGCCGCATGGCGATCAACTCCGCCGACTATGACGACCGCCTCGCCTGCCAGCAGACCGGCTTCTGCTTTCAGGGCTGCAAGTGGGGCGCCAAATGGTCGGCCGCCTATACGGACATTCCGCGCGGCGAGGCCACCGGCAATCTGGAGGTGCGCGAGCGCGCGCATGTTCTGAAGATCGAGCATGACGCCAGCGGCAAGGTGACAGGCGTGCTTTATGCCGACAAGGACGGCAACCAGCACCTGCAGAAGGCGCGGATCGTCTGTGTCGCCGGCAACTCCATCGAAAGCCCGCGGCTGCTGCTCAACTCGGCAAGCGCGATGTTCCCGGACGGGCTGGCGAATTCCTCCGGACAGGTCGGACGCAACTACATGCGCCACATGACCGGATCGGTCTATGCGGTGTTCGACAAGCCGGTACGCATGTGGCGCGGCACGACCATGGCCGGGATCGTCCAGGACGAGGCGCGCCACGACCCCTCGCGCGGCTTTGTCGGCGGCTACGAACTGGAAACGCTGGCCCTCGGGCTGCCGTTCATGGCGGCCTTCCTCGATCCGGGCGGATGGGGACGGGAGTTCACCACGGCCCTCGATTCCTACGAGAACATGGCCGGCATGTGGATCGTCGGCGAGGACATGCCGCAGGAGACCAACCGGATCACGCTCAATCACGATGCGCTCGATCAATACGGTCTGCCGGCGCCGAACGTGCATTTCGACGACCACCCCAATGACGTCGCCATGCGCGCCCACGCCTACCGGCAGGGCATCGCGATCTACGAGGCGGTCGGCGCCACCCGCACCTTCCCGACACCGCCCTACCCGTCCACCCACAACCTGGGCACCAACCGCATGTCGGAAAACCCGCGCGACGGCGTGGTCAACCGCTGGGGCCAGACCCACGACATCGCCAATCTGTTCGTCTCCGACGGCAGCCAGTTCACCACGGGGGCTGCGGAAAACCCGACGCTGACCATCGTCGCGCTGGCGATCCGGCAGGCGGACCACATCGCGGGGCAGATGAGCCAGGGCACGCTGTGACCCGTGCCGCGCCGCAATCCCGGTTGCGGCGCGGAAAACTGACGTAGAGGATTCTTGAGGTTTGCCAACACCAGTCGCTATTTGTATGATTTAATATGATCCACGGCCGGGACCCGGTCGCGATCGAAAAACAAGAACGAACTGTCTGGGAGGACATCATGAAACGCGCACTTCTTGCAGGCGTCTGCCTGTTCGCAATGACGGGTCTGGCGCAAGCACAGGCTCCGGTGCCGGACAATCTGGAGAAGCTCTCGAATTTCCAGAGCACCGGCACGACCGAGTTCACCTTTATCGAGCAATCCGGCGACTACGCCGACGGTATCCGCAAGACCCTGGAGCGGATCACCCTGCCCGACGGGTTCAAGATCGAGCTCTACGCGGTGGTGCCGGACGCGCGTCACATGGCGGTCGGACCGCAGGGGATCGTGACCTTCGTCGGCACGCGCAAGGACAAGGTCTGGTCGGTCACCGACCGCAACAAGGACCGTGTCGCGGACGAGGTGAAGGATTTCGCGCCCTCGCTGAAGTTCGCAATCCCGAACGGACCGTGCTTCTCCAAGGACGGCTTCCTCTATATCGCCGAACAGAACCGCGTGCTGGTCTATCCGGCGGCGGAGTTCTTCTATGAAAGCCCCGATGTCGCGGCCTTCAACGTGGTCAAGCAGGGCGAACTGATCCCGCCCGCGGAAGAGAGCTACAACCACACAGCGCGCGTGTGCAAGATCGGCCCGGACGGCAAGATCTACATCTCGCTCGGCCAGCCCTTCAACGTCGCGCCGCCGGAGAAGCTGGAGCTCTACAACGAGGTCGGGATCGGCGGCATGATCCGCATGAACACCGACGGGACCGACCGCGAGGTCTATACCCGCGGCATCCGCAACTCCGTCGGTCATGACTTCCATCCGGTCACCGGCGAGCTCTGGTTCACGGATAATCAGGTGGACGGCATGGGCGACGACATCCCGCCGGGCGAGATCAACCGCCAGACCGAGATGGGCCAGCATTTCGGCGCGCCCTGGTATGGCGGCGGCGATGTGCGCACCAACGAGTACAAGGATCAGGAACCGCCCGCGGATGTCGTGTTCCCGGCGGTGGAAACGATCGCCCATGCCGCCGATCTCGGCATGCACTTCTATACGGGCAACCAGTTCCCGGCGAAGTACAAGAACGCGATCTTCTCCGCCCAGCACGGTTCCTGGAACCGCACGACGCCGGTCGGCGCCCGGGTGATGGTCACCTTCATCGACGACGAGGGCAATGCCAAGATCGAGCCCTTCGCGGAAGGCTGGATCGACGAGAACGGCGAATACCTCGGACGGCCGGTCGACGTCGCCCAGCTGCGCGACGGCTCGCTCCTGGTCTCCGACGATCTCGCCGGTGCCCTCTACCGCATCTCCTACGAGGGCAATTGATGCGAAGAGCAATACTCATCGGTCTGGGCGGGGTTCTCCTCGCCCAGATCGCCCTCGCCCTGCCGGCGGTCGCCCAGAGCCCTGTCGGCGATCCGCAGGCGGGGCGCAAGAAGGCGGGCATGTGCCGTACCTGTCACGGTCTCGACGGGTTCGCGCGCATCCCCATCGCGCCCCATATCGGCGGCGAACCGGCCAGCTACCTGGAAAAACAGCTGAAGGCCTTTCGCCAGGGCACGCGCACGCACGAGATGATGAGCGTTGTTGCAAAAAGCCTCGACGACCAGTCGATCGCCGATCTCGCGGCCTGGTATTCCGCGCATTCGGTCGAGACAACACTTCCTGCGAGCGTCTCCGCCGACGCCGCGCCCGAGGCCTGTGCCGCATGCCATGGAGCCGACGGCATCGGACAACTTGAAAACGTTCCGAATCTCGCCGGCGAAAGCGCGATCTATATCGATACCCAGCTGAAGGCGTTTCGCCTTGGAAAGCGCAACGACGAGGTCATGAGCGCGATTGCCGCCGATCTCACCAACGACGAGATCCGCGAGTACGCCGACTGGTATGCGGCGATAAGGCTGAAGATCACGCAGGCCGAGTGACCGACGCGGGAGCGACCTGACCAGGCAGCGGCGCGCTTGCGCGCCGGAGCCGTCGGGAGCGGATGCACGTCGGTGGCGGGAGGCGAAGGATCAGCGTGCCTGGTCGAGGATACGCTTGCATTCCAGCAGTTCGAACAGGGTCGCCTGCAGGCGGCGAATATCGTCCTTGGAGAGATTTCCCGCGGCCGCGGCTTCCACCCGTTCGCCGAGCAGGCGCTCCATCAACCGAAGGCCGGCACGCGCCTGGGCCGGCTCACCGCCCTCCACGGCTTCTGGGAGAATTCCGCGAGGAAGATCCGCGTCTTGCTCGACAACCGAGGCGGCAGCGCTCGCGACATCCGCACCCGTTTGCTGCGTCTTCGTGCCGCGGCCGGACGCGCCCCGTGCTGCCGACGGGGACGACGACGACCCTTTCGACGGCGGAGATGCCTGGGCGTCGTCGGTTCCGGCCACCTGGGCGGCGAGCGCGGCAAGCGGAAGGCCGTCCTCGCGCCAGACCTGCATGACGAAGCGCGCGCCCTGTTCCTTCAGGATGCGCTGCACGCCCTTGATGGTATAGCCCTCGCCATAGAGGAGATGGCGGATGCCGCGCAGGAGATCGATGTCGTCGGGACGATAATAGCGTCGCCCTCCGCCACGCTTCAGCGGACGAATCTGGCTGAAACGGGTTTCCCAGAATCTCAGGACGTGTTGCGGAAGATCGAGGTCTTCGGCGACCTCGCTGATCGTTCGGAAGGCGTCTGGGCTTTTATCGGTCGACACGGACTTACCAGTCTATTGTCGCAACGGAATTCAATCGTCGCCGGATGGCCCGATCATCGTCTCGTTGATCTTCTTCTTCAAAACATTCGACGGCTTGAAGACCATGACGCGGCGCGGAAGGATCGGCACTTCCTCGCCGGTTTTCGGATTGCGGCCGATGCGCTCGCCCTTGGACCGCACCACGAAGGACCCGAATGACGAGAGCTTCACAGATTCACCGTCAACAAGACAATCCGCAATCTCCGACAGGACCTTTTCAACCAGTTCCGAAGACTCGGACCTGGAGAGGCCGACCTTCTGGTATACAGCTTCGCACAAGTCAGCCCGTGTGATTGTCTTGCCGCCCATGGTCCCTCCTTGGCCGGGCATATGCCCTAGCGGAAATAGGGATGTTCTTTATCGATGCGCAAGCGTATTTGCTTGCGCCCCGACGGTCAACCGCGTCGGACAAGTCCGACACGAAAAACGCACGTCATACAAGCGTTTGACACCTTACCAGCGAAGCAGCGACGCGCCCCAGGTAAAGCCGCCGCCCATCGCTTCCAGCATGATGAGATCGCCGCGCTTGATGCGCCCGTCGCGCACCGCCGCATCCACGGCCAGCGGAATCGACGCCGCCGAGGTGTTGCCCTGGTCGTCCAGGGTGATCACCACCTTGGCCGGGTCGATACCGAGCTTCTTCGCACTCGCATCGATGATGCGCCGGTTGGCCTGATGCGGGATGAACCAGTCGAGCGCGTCCGCATCCGTGCCGGTGGCGGAAAACGCGTCCTCGACCACATCGGTGATCATCGAGACCGCATGCCGGAACACTTCCTTGCCCTGCATGCGCAGGTGGCCGACGGTCTGCGTGGAGGACGGCCCGCCATCGACATAAAGCTTGTCGCGGTGGTTTCCGTCCGAGCGCAGGTGCGAGGTCAGGATACCCCGGTCGGCCGTCGTGCCCTCGCCCTCGACCGCCTCCAGAACCATTGCGCCAGCCCCGTCGCCGAACAGCACGCAGGTGGTGCGGTCGGTCCAGTCGAGGATGCGCGAGAAGGTCTCCGCGCCGATCACCAGCGCCCGCTTTGCCATGCCGCAGCGCAGATAGGCGTCGGCCGTGGAAATCGCGTAGACGAAACCCGAACACACCGCGTGAACGTCGAAGGCGAAGCCGCTGGTCAGGCCGAGTTTCTGCTGCACCGTGACGGCCGACGCCGGAAAGGTGTTGTCGGGTGTCGCGGTCGCAAGAATGATCAGATCGATGTCCTGGGCCGTGAGACCGGCCGCCTCGAGCGCACGCGTTGCCGCCTTCACGGCCAGGTCGGAGGTGAATTCGCCCTCGGCCGCGATATGTCGCGCCCGGATGCCGGTGCGTTGCACGATCCACTCGTCGGACGTGTCGACCATCTCTGCCAGTTCCGCATTTGTCAGCCTGCGCTGCGGAAGATAGCTGCCCGTGCCGAGGACGATGGAACGCTTTATTGTCACTTATCACCTTCCGATCCGTCTCGCGTGCCGAAACGGCCGCGATGGTAGTGCTTCAAATCGTCTGAAATCTTGTGCATCAGATCATTGCGGGCCATGTCATAGGCCAGTTCGATCGCGGAGGAAAAGCCTTCCGGATCCGTGCCGCCGTGACTCTTGATGACAATGCCGTTGAGGCCGAGAAAGACGCCGCCGTTGACCTTGCGCGGGTCCAGCTTCTCGCGCAGCACCTGGAAGGCATCCTTTGCCAGCAGGTAGCCAAGCCGGGCGCGCCAGCTGCGGTTCATCGCGGAGCGAAGATAGCCGCCAATCTGTCTTGCGGTGCCTTCGGCTGTCTTCAGCGCGATGTTGCCGGCAAATCCCTCTGTGACGACCACATCGACCGTTCCCTTGCCCAGGTCGTCGCCCTCCACGAATCCGGCATAGGTCAACGTGTCCAGATCGGCCTCGCGCAACAGGCGCCCGGCGGTGCGGACCTCCTCAAGGCCCTTGACCTCCTCGACGCCGATGTTGAGCAGACCGACGCTCGGGCGCTCGATGGAAAACAGCACGCGCGCCATCGCGCCGCCAAGCAGGGCAAAGTCGATAAGCTGCTGCGCATCCGCTCCGATGGTCGCGCCGACGTCGAGCACGATGGATTCGCCGCGGGCCGTCGGCCAGATCGCGGCAATGGCCGGACGCTCGATATTGGCCATCGTGCGCAGGCAGAACTTGGACATGGCCATCAGAGCGCCGGTGTTTCCGGCGGAGACGGCGACATCGGCCTCCCCGGTCTTCACCGCGTCGATGCAGCGCCACATGCTGGACTTCCACCGCCCCTGGCGAAGCGCCTGGCTCGGCTTGGCATCCATCGCCACCGAGACTTCACAGTGATGCAGGCTGGCGGTGTCGCGCAGGCGCGGATGCGCCTCCAGCAAAGGGGCGACCACATCCTTGTCGCCATAGAGCGAGAAAACGATGTCCGGGCGACGTTCGAGCGCAAGCGCGGCCCCGGCCACGACGACCTTCGCCCCGTTGTCCCCGCCCATCGCATCAAGTGAAATTCGAACCGTTTGAGCCATCGTCCGCGTTGTTTCCGGCCGTTTCTTGTCCTGTCGACGACATGTCCCGCTGGTGGCATGTCCTGCTGGTGGCATAGGCCACCGCTCCAAGCCACCCTCCGGCGCGACCTTGTCCGGTTCCGGCGCGGGATGCCCACCGGCTGATGGTCCGCGTCAGGCCCACGACGGAAGCCGAGGCGTTGGCGAACATACCCGTTTGCCACCGCGAAACAACCGCTTTCTCCTTTCGCACCGCAATGTCATTGCCGGCCGATGCGCGCCTCACTCGCCGTTTTTCTTCAACCCGGCAAGGACCGCAAAAGGTGACGGGCGGGACGCACCGGCCCCTTTGCCGTCATCCTCGTCCTCGGGAGGACGATAGGCCTCGGGCACCTCGGCGGCCTGGGCGCGGGGGTACAGATCGAGCGCAAGGGCGAACTGCTCGCACAGCACGGCGCCAAGATCGAGATCGCGTCCGGTCAGCGGATCCGGCGGATCGTCGCTGAAGGCCTCGACCTCGATTTCCGCGGTCTCCTCCTCTTCCGCAGCGCGGGGATCGAAGCGGCGCGAGAAGGTCTCGTCGATCACCTGCTCGACCGGGGCGAGCGTCACCACGCAGGGCTGAGTCGCCCGCGCCCGCAGGTGCCCGTCGACCGCGATGCCGTCCTTGCGCCAGGGGCGAAGCCGGAAAACGCAGCGCATGTCCTGCAGATCGAGCAGATCGTAGGTCTCGATCAGACGCGCGCGTTCCTTTTCGTCGGGCTCGAAAGTCACTTCCTTGGGTTGGCTGCCAAGACGGGTGACGTCAAACGGGCGGGTTACCGGAAACGTCTTCACGATCATGGGTCGGTCTCCCCTCACTTTACAAAATCGGTTGGCGCCGGCCAGTCGAGGCGACCGGCGAGGATCTCTTTCGTCTGCTGTGCAGCGAGCGCATCGGACACGGCGCGAATGTAGCGGGCGATGGCGAAGGCCGCCGCCGGTCGCGGATCGTCGGCGAAGAGGTTTCGCTCGACGGTCTCGGCAAGCGACTGGGTGCCGCCTTCGGCGAGCGCCTGCGAATAGACGGCCGCGCGCCCGTAGAAGGCCTCCGCCATCTTCTTCACCTTCTTCGGCACTGTCACGTCACCCACACCCATTTCGCGCAAGGTGCCGTCCATGTCCTCGAAAAACAGATCGAAGAGATCCTGCGAAAACGCCGTTTCGATCTCCGATCCGCCCCGCAAGCGCTCCAGAACGAGGATGGCATGCAGGATCACCAGTTCGAAACGGCCGTCGAATGTATCCGGCACATCCAGGCTGGCATAAAAGTGGGGTTGCCGCGCCTGCGCCACGATCGCGGTGTAGGTCGCGATGACTTGAGGGGGCGTGCGTCGGCGGAACAGACCGAATATCATGGTTTGCCTTCGTCTGGCGCGAGGTTGCCAAGTCGCCTATCGCAGGTTAGGGACTTTGCCTAGGATGCACGGTCCAGGATATTGACCGGCGTTTGCCCTTATGTCGGGCTTTGCCGCACGGAAAGCAACAGGACAAGTTTCAATGAAGAAATGGCTTCGCGGTGCACTGGTGGTGGGCGTGTTGGGATTGCCGCTCGGCGGTTGCTTCACCACGACCCTCAATCACGGTCATGTCATCCCGGCCGAGCGCGTGCGGGACATTCAGGTCGGCTCGTCGCGCGAACAGGTCGAACTCCTGCTCGGATCGCCGTCGACCATGTCCCGGCTGAACGGCGAAGCATATTACTACATCTCGCAAACGAAAGAGACGACCGCGTTCCTGGCTCCCGAAACGGTCGAGCAGCGGGTGGTCGCCATCTATTTCGACGAGGACGGATTCGTGCGCGACACCGGCTATTACAGTCAGGAGGACGGCAAGATCGTCGACATCCTGACGCGCAAGACCCGCACCGGCGGTTCCGATTACGGCTTCCTGTCGCAGATCCTGCGCGGCGCGAAGAACCCGAGCCTCGGCCTCTGATCGAACGCAGGGCGCCCGAACGGTTCCCGGACATGCAAAACGCCCGCTGCATGCTGCAGCGGGCGTGTTTCGTTGGGACGGCGCGCCATGTGCCAGGTGCCGGATCCTGCGTGGCCGTGGCCGGTCAGCAGCTTTTTTCAAAGGGATCGGAAATCGTCTCGCCGGCGGTCTCAAGGATCCGCTTTACCCAGGTCATTTCCCGCGGCGCGGTGTTGATTTCCGACATGATGCCCGCTTCCACGCGGCGCCGCTCCTCGACCGCGGCAACAACCGCCGACGCCTCCTCGGGCGGAAAAGTGACGATGCCATCGTCGTCGGCCACCACGACATCGCCCGGATTGACGATCTGCCCGCAAATCGACACCGGGACGTTGACCATGCCCGGCCCGGTCTTGAACGGCCCCTTGTGCGAAACAGCCTTGGCGAAACAGGCGAGCGTCTCGGAGCGCTTCAGCTCGTCGGTGTCGCGGACCGCGCCATCGACAATCACGCCGACGCAACCGAGCTTCTCCAGCTGAAGCGCGATGAGTCCGCCAACGATGGCGTTGCCGCCCTCGCCTCCTGCCTCGATCACCAGGAAATCGCCAGGCTGCGCCTGGATCATCGCCTTGTAGACCGCGAGATTGTCGGTGGCGCGCGTCTTGACCGTGAGGGCGCGACCGACGACCACCCCGCCGCGGTCGAAACGCTCAAGCCCGACGATGCCGGTCAGGCGCTGGCGGGTGTCGGAGATCAGCGAGGTCGCCATGCTTCGCAGGGTGTCGAGGAGAAGCTGTTCCATATCTGTTACCTGTCTTGGATCTTGCGCGGTCGAACTGTCGCGTCAGGCATGCCGCAGCGAGACGGCGACCTCAGCGGGTTCAGGGCTGCGACGGGGAAGCGACCTGGGGCCGAAGCCTGCGCCAGACCGGAGTGACAATGGCGATCCCGATCAGGGTCAGGAGCACCCAGGAGATCGGGCTGGACACCAGATAGAAGAGGTCTCCACGCGAAATCAGAAGGGCGCGGCGCAGCGCCTCCTCGGCCATCGGACCGAGGATCACGGCGAGCACGGCCGGCGCGGTGGGAATGCTCATGCGCTCCATCGCAAAGCCGATACACCCGAAGCCCAGCATCAGCCCGACCTCGAACATGCTGTTGTGCACGGAATAGACGCCGATCACCGTCATGCAGATGATCATCGGCGCCAGCAGCGCGGAGGGAAGCCGCAGCACATGCACGTAGAGGCGCGCGCCGAGCCGACCGATGACGAACATCAACCCGGCCGTGACAAGCATCGTCAGCATGAAGCCGTAGACGATCTGCGAATTGGCGGTGAAGAGTTCCGGTCCGGGTCGCAAGCCGTGAACCAGCAGCGCGCCGAGAATGACGGCTGCGACCGCATTGCCCGGAACGCCGAGCGTCAGGGCGGGAATGAGCGTTGCCGCCGTGTCGGCATTGTTGGCGCATTCGGCCGCTGCAACGCCTTCCGGCGCGCCCTTGCCGTATCTCGAGCTGTCCTTCGCCGAACGCTGCTGCTCGTTCCACGCAAGCAAGGCCGCGACATTGCCGCCGAGCGCGGGAATGATGCCGATGACGATCCCGATCACCGAGGACTTCATCCAGACGGGGATCAGGCTCGCCCAGGCAAATTTCTCCGGCTTGCCGGAAATGTTCAGCTTGCTGCCGTCGATGGCAAGCTTGCCGAGTGCAAGGTCGATTGCGGGGGGAATGGCATAAAGGCCGGTCAGCAGGACGATGATATGCACACCGCCGCGCAGTTCCGGGATATCGAAGGTGAAGCGCGGTTGGCCGTTGATCACATCGATGCCGATCATTCCGACCACAAGGCCGAAACAGGCGCTCAGGAGGCCTTTCACGGGGCTGCCGCTCATCAGGACGGCAATCGTCGTCAGGCCGAAGACGGCAAGCCAGAAGTAGTCGGCCGGACCGAACTTGAGCGCGACCATCGCAAGCGGCGGCGCCAGGAGAAGCAGCGCGACCGCGCTGCACAGGCTGCCGATGGAGGACGACGCGAGAGAAATGTCGAGCGCCAGCCGGGCCCGGCCCTGCTGGGCCATGGGATATCCGTCGAAGACCGTCGCGATGCCTGCGGGCGTGCCGGGAATGCGCAATAGGATCGCGGGAATGGAGCCGCCGTACATGGCGCCGTTGTAGATCCCGGCGATCATGCCGAGCGCCGTCAGCGGAGACATGGAAAAGGTCACGGGTATGAGCACGGCGATGCCCATGGTGGCGGAGAGCCCGGGAAGCGCCCCGATGGCGATACCGATTGCCGTGCCGACGATCATCGCCACGAACACCTCGACCGTGAAGACGAGCGGGACCGCAGCCAGGATTTCGTTGAAGACTACCATTCAAAGCCCACCCATCAGGCGCACGACAAGCTCTTCGGGAAGCGGTACCGCGAGAAAGAGCTTGAAGATGCCGTAGACAACGACCGTGAAAACGCAGGAGGAGAGCAGCATTGCCGGGAGGTTTCGGTAGCCGATCGCTCCGGAAATCACGGGGATGGCGAGAAAGGTCGCCGTGTAGAACCCAAGCCAGGGAATTGAGACGGTATAGGCGCCGGTCAGGCCAGCAAGAACGAGAAGCCGTTTCACGGAGCCGGGCGTTGCCGCCGGTATGGCGGCGTTCTCCTCGGCGGATACCGGCGGACCGCCTTTGCGAAGGAGCGCGATCAGCCAGGCAAGGCACAGGAGGATTGCCAGACCGAGAACCCCGACCGGCAGATACTGCGATCCGGAGGGATAGGTCCGGACCTCGATGAGAAGCCAGACGCACAGCCCCGCAAGCAACACGGCGGCCCCCGCCTCCGCAAACTGTCTTTTTGTCATGCGATAGATCCCCGGCGTCAGGCGCAATGCATCGCGCCTGACCGTTTCCGTCATCAAGGGCGTCGGAGCTTACTTTGCCCCGGACCAGGGATTTTCGTCCCAGAGCTTCTGGTAACTGGCGTTCAGCTTGACCAGATGCGCCGCGAACTCTTCCGCGCTCATGAAGGTGATCGGGAGATTCTGCGCCTTGGCCTTCGCGAGGAACTCCGGATCCGCCATGGCCTTGCCGACGGCGTCCGAAAGCTTGGCCAGAACGGCAGGATCGATCCCGGCCGGCGCGGCCATGCCCCGATCCGATCCCATGATGATATCGAACCCCTGCTCCTTGAAGGTCGGGATCTCGTCCGCACCGTCCCAACGCTTGTTGGACATCTGTCCGAACAGGCGCATCGTGCCTTCCCGATGATCGGCAATGGTCTGGCTGACATTCATGCTCGCCAGCATCACATGACCGCCGAGAACCGCCGCGCGGACATCCACATTCCCCTTGAAGGGAATATGCGTCATCTCGATCCCGGCCTGACGCTGGAATGCGAGTGCTGCAAGATGATCGTCGGAGCCGACGCCGGTGGTGCCGTAGGTCACTTCGCCGGGGTTCTTCTTCGCGAACTCGACGAGATCGGCAAGCGTCTCGATCTCGCTGTCGGCCCGGACCGAGAAGGCGCCCGGGTCGTAGATCACATTCGCCACCGGTGCCAGATCGTCCAGTGTGTAGCTGGTCTCGCGCTCGATCGGGATCGTCAGAACATTCGGCGAATTGATGAAGCCGATCGTGTATCCGTCGGGGTCCGCGTTCGCCAGCGCACCGAAGCCGATCTCGCCGCCCGCGCCGGCCTTGTTCTCCACGACGATGGTCCCGCCGAGGTATTTCTCGATGTATTGCGACAGCGTCCGCGCCGCGATGTCGGTGCCGCCGCCGGCGCTATAGGCCACGATCATCTTGATCGGGCGTTCCGGATAGTCCGCCCACACCGGCGTCACAGCCAGCACCGAAACGGCCACGCCTGCGATCAGGCTCATAATAGTTTTCATGCCAGTCCTCCCTCATTTTTATCGTTTACACGGCGGAACGTGCATTTGCGCCACGTTTGTCTCCACCCAGATCCGCAGCAAGGGGACCTTACAAATTCTCCCATTTGAGAAAAAGCGATTTAAAGTGAAATTCAATCATTCCAAAAATCGATACAACTCCGCGCATGCCTCGGGCGCCGGAACGGGACCCGGTTTACAGGCGACGTCCGCTTTCCCGTCGCACGTGCGCGTTAGATCTGGAATTGCTGGGTAAAATCGCAAACCTCGGTCGCGATTGCCGCAACCTCGGCATGGCTGCTGGTGGGGTGATCGCTGCGATACATGGCGACATAGGGAACAGGCGGCAGCGGGGTGACGGACTGCAGCACGCAGAGTTTTCCCTGGTCCACCAGCGACTGAAAGCACGCCTTGGGGATGTAGCTCACCCCCAGCCCGGCCACGACCAGACCGATGAGCGCGATGACATTGTCGCAAGAATGCGTCTCGTCGAGAGAAATTCCCTCATTTTGAAGCCAACGATTGAGAAACAGGCCGGAACCCGATCCACCGCCCTGGGTCAGAATGGGGTAGCGCGACAGCGTCTGAAGCGACAGCGGCTGGTCTTCCCGGACGAGGCCGGCCTTCGCCATCCACTCGTTCTCCACCGCGTCGAGAAATACGCTGGCGATCTCCGGCGCCTTGAACATCTCCGGAACGATGATGACATCGATGGAGTGGTCTTCCAGGCGCTGATAAAGCGCCCGGCTGGTCGCGACCACCGGCTCGACCCGCACCGGCCACATGCGCTCCTTGATGCGGCCGATGAACCGCGGAAGCCAGGTGATCGCGGTGAGTTCGGTAACCCCGATCTTTATGGTCCGGGGGCGCCGATCCCGGCCGGAGCCGATCAGCTCGATCTCGTCGTAGACCTCGAGCATCCGCGCCGCGGTGAGAAACAGCGCCTCCCCCTCCTTGGTGAGGCGCGCGCCCCTGTTGGACCGGTCGAAGACCTCGATGCCGGTTGCCTTTTCCAGGTCCTGGATGCGCTTGGAAATCGCCGACTGGCTGGTGCAGAGCTTGCGCGCCGCCCGCTCGAAAGTGCTGAGCTTGGTGATCCAGTAGAGCGTCTCAAGCTGCTTCAGGGTGACGGTCGAGGTCATGGGCTGCGCGTATGCCTTCCGGATCCGGGGTTACCTACCATTCCCCGCAAACATGCCCCAAGGCGTCAAAACATTCCATTGCGGAATACGAAACACCCCCGAGACACTCAGTCCCGTGCAAAACGAGAAAACGCCCGCCGCGCGATGCGACGGGCGTTCTCCGGTTCAAAAGCCCCCGCGCGACGCGCGCGGGAACAAGAGGCCTAGCTGTGCGCCAGCACCGCCAGCAGCAACAGGGCCATGATGTTGGTGATCTTGATCATCGGGTTCACGGCGGGCCCTGCCGTATCCTTGTAGGGATCGCCCACCGTGTCGCCGGTCACCGAGGCCTTGTGCGCCTCCGAGCCCTTCTCATGCTTGACGCCATCCTTGTCGATGAAGCCGTCCTCGAAGGACTTCTTGGCGTTGTCCCAGGCGCCGCCGCCGGCGGTCATGGACACCGCCACGAAGAGGCCGGTGACGATCACGCCGAGCAGCATCGCGCCAAGCGCGGCAAAGCCTTGCGACTTGCCGGCAATCGCGGTGATCGCGAAGTAGATCACGATCGGCGACAGCACCGGCATCAGCGACGGCACGATCATCTCGCGGATCGCCGCCTTGGTCAGCATGTCGACGGCCCGGCCGTAGTCCGGCTTTTCCGTCCCCTGCATGATGCCCGGCTTTTCCTTGAACTGCCGGCGCACCTCCTCCACGACGGCACCGGCCGCGCGGCCCACGGCGGTCATCGAGATGCCGCCGAAGAGATAGGGAAGCAGGCCGCCGAACAGCAGGCCGACGACGACATAGGGGTTCGACAGGGAGAAGTCGACGCTCACCCCCTCGAAGTAGCTGCCGGGCGCCGCATTGGCCGCGAAGAACTTGAGATCCTCCGTGTAGGCCGCAAACAGCACCAGCGCGCCGAGACCGGCGGAGCCGATCGCATAGCCCTTGGTCACCGCCTTGGTGGTGTTGCCGACCGCATCCAGCGCATCGGTGGTGACGCGCACCTCCGCCGGAAGGCCTGCCATTTCGGCGATGCCGCCGGCATTGTCGGTGACGGGACCGAAGGCGTCGAGCGCGACAACCATGCCGGCGAGCGCCAGCATCGTGGTGACCGCGATGGCAATGCCGAAGAGGCCGGCCAGGTTGAACGCCGCCAGGATGCCCGCGATGATGATCAGCGCGGGGAGCGCGGTGGCCTCAAGCGAGATCGCAAGCCCCTGGATCACGTTGGTGCCATGACCGGTGACCGATGCCTGGGCGATGGAGCGCACCGGACGATAGTCGGTTCCGGTGTAATACTCGGTCACCCAGATGATCAGACCCGTCACGATCAGGCCGACGATGCCGCAGTAGAACAGGTGCCGTCCGGTGAAGGTGATGCCGCCCGAGGTCGTATACTCGGTGGAAAAGCCCAGCCAGAAGAACACGATGGCAAAAAGCGCCACGGCGGAGAGCACGGCGGTTGCGACGAACCCCTTGTAGAGCGCGCCCATGATCGAGTTGTTGGCACCCAGCTTGACGAAGAAGGTGCCGATAATCGAGGTCACGACGCAGGCACCGCCGATCACGAGCGGCAGCAGCATCAGGTCGGTGGCAGCCCCCCCGGTGAAGAAGATCGACGCAAGCACCATCGTTGCAACGACGGTCACCGCGTAGGTCTCGAACAGGTCGGCCGCCATGCCGGCACAGTCGCCGACGTTGTCGCCGACGTTGTCCGCGATCGTCGCCGGGTTGCGGGGGTCGTCTTCGGGAATACCCGCCTCGACCTTGCCGACAAGATCGCCGCCGACGTCCGCGCCCTTGGTGAAGATGCCGCCACCCAGTCGCGCGAAGATCGAGATCAGCGAGGCACCGAAGCCGAGCGCGACGAGCGCATCGATCACCGTGCGGCTTTGAGGCGCGAAGCCCATGCCCTCTGTCAGGATGGTGTAATAGACCGTCACGCCGAGAAGCGCGAGACCGGCCACGAGCATGCCGGTGACCGCGCCGGACTTGAACGCGATTTCGAGGCCGGCGGCGAGCGAGTTGCTGGCCGCCTGCGCGGTCCGCACGTTGGCCCGCACGGAGACAAGCATGCCGATATAGCCCGCCGCGGCCGACAGGACCGCCCCGATGGCAAAGCCGATGGCCACAAGCAGCCCGAGCAGCCAGGCCACAAGCGCGAAGATCACGACGCCGACGATGGCGATCGTGGTGTACTGACGGTTGAGATAGGCCTGAGCGCCTTCCTGAATGGCGCCGGCGATTTCCTGCATGCGTTCATTGCCGGCGTCCGACGCCATTACGGACTGGACTGCCCAGATGCCGTAAGCGATGGAAAGCAGACCACATAAGATGACAAGTGTGAGTTCGAGCATTCTTCCCCCCAATGAAGGACGCGAGATGGGCCTGTATTTGTTTTGCTTCTGGCCCGGAGGATTTCGACGGTAGCCGTCCTGCGCCTGCCGTCAAGGCGCAGTTTGGCCAAGAGCGGCCGATCGGGGGAATCAGATGCCCGCGCCTGTCATTTCCGACGGGGGAGTGCTGCGGTCAGACCCGGGAGGCGGAGCGCTCGGACAGGACCAGCCAGACGAGAAGAATCACGCAAAGCAACGTGAAGGGGAAAACGAGCCAGTTGACGGTCGCCCATCCGAAGGCATGCAGCAGCGCTCCCGACGAGAAGGACGCGGCCGCGACAAAGCCGAAGACGAGGAAGTCGTTCACGGCCTGGACCTTGTTGCGCTCGGCCGGACGATAGACATCGGTGAGCATCGCCGTCGCGCCGATGAACCCGAAGTTCCAGCCAAGACCGAGCAGGACGAGGGCGATCCAGAAATTGGCGACATCCACACCCGCGAGGGCAACGACCGCGCAGCCGGCAAGAAGCGCCAGACCGACGACGACGATGCGCTCGCGTCCGAACCTGGCGATCAGGTGGCCGGTGAAGAAGCTCGGGCCGAACATCGCCAGCACATGCCACTGGATGGCGTGCGCCGCGTCGGTCTGGGTCAAGCCGCAGCCGATCATGGCGAGCGGCGTTGCCGTCATGACCAGACTCATCAGGGCGTAGGAGGTGATCCCGCAGGCCGCCGCGACGATGAACCGGGGCTGTGCCATGATCTGGCGCATCGGACGGCTGGCGCCCGCTGCCACCGGTCCGCGCGCCGGACGGGGAATGGAGATGAAGGACAGGATGACGAGGCTGATCAGGGCGAGCCCGGCCTGCGCGATATAGGTGCCGGCAAACATGATCGGGTCGAAGAGATCGGCCGTGTTGATCACGGTTTGCGGTCCGATGATCCCGGCGGCGACACCGCCGGCGAGCACGAAGGAAATCGCCTTGGGGCGAAACGCATCGCTTGCGGTATCCGCGGCCGCAAACCGGTATTGCTGCACGAAGGCGCTGACGAAACCGCTGGCCATCACGCCGAAGCAGAAGAGCAGGAAATCCGCCTGGAAGATCGCATAGGCGGAGACGAGCCCGGAGAGAATGCCCAGCAGCGCCGAGCCGACAAAGCCGGCGCGGCGCCCGAACCGATGCATGATCGCACCGGCAGGCAGCGTGCCGAAGGCCGTGCCCAGCACGAAACTCGAGACCGGGAGCGTCGCAAGCGACTTGTCGGCGCCAAGCAGGCTGGCCCCGACGAGCGAGGCCGACGCGATGACGATGGAGGCCGACGCGCCGCCAAGGGCCTGGGCGATCGCCAGCAGGACCGCATTGCGGCGCGCGAGGCGGTCGTCGACAAGGAAATCGGTTGCGTTGGCGGCTGCAGTCATCGTCAGGTCCGGCTGGGGTGCCATGGCCGGTTTCAGCCCGGAAAACAGGCCGTGCGACGGTCGCAAGCCCATGGCAGAGATGGGATGTCGACACCCGGTTTAGGACGCAAAATCGAAAAGCGCAAATCGCCGTGTCGATGATCCCGGACCGGGCGCGCGAGCTTCCCCAGCGGCAGCCGCGCGGAAATCAGGCGTCGCCGCTGCCGGGCTCCGACGGCTCGCCGGGCGCTTTCGCCGGAGGCTGGCCGCCGAATTCCTTCTCGCGGAACTCCCGTGCCAGCCGATCCAGCACGCCATTGACCATGCGCGGCTCGTCGCCATCGTAAAACGCGCGGGCGACGTCGATATATTCGCTGATGACGACGCGCCCCGGAACATCCTTGCGCTTCATCAGTTCGAACGCCCCGGCGCGCAGGATCGCCCGAAGGGTGGTGTCGATCCGCTTCAGCGGCCAGCCGGCAACGAGCGCGCGGTTGATCACCGGGTCGAGAATGCGCTGCTGGTCGACAACGCCGCCGACCAGATCGCGGAACCAGGCCGGATCGGCTTCACGATACTGTTCGCCGTCGAGTTCCGCTCCGAGGCGAAACGCCTCGAATTCGGCCAGCACGTCGGCGAGATTCGCCCCGCCGACGTCCATCTGATACAGCGCCTGAACGGCGGACAGCCGCGCAGCACCGCGCTTGTTTGCGGGGCGCGGCGTGTCGGCGGGTGCGGGCGTGGGATCGGACATCGTCGTCAAACTCCGAGCTGGTCCCGGACGGCGATCATGTCGAGTGCCGCCTGCGCCGCCGAGCCGCCCTTGTTCTTCTGCTTCACATCGGCGCGCACCCAGGCCTGGTCGCTGTTTTCGACGGTGAGAATGCCGTTGCCCACCGGCAAGGCAGCGTCGACGACCAGTTCCATCACCGCGCGGGCCGATTCATTGGCCACGATGTCATAGTGGGAGGTCTCGCCGCGAATGACGCAGCCGAGCAGGACCGCGCCGTCGAAGTCGGCGACGCCGCCTTCCATCGCCGCCAGGGCCATGGCGAGCGCGCCGGGAATTTCCAGAACGCCGGGCACGGAAACGCGCGTCACCTCGGCGCCATTGGCGTCGAGCACATCCATGGCGCCGGCCAGGAGCGCATCGGCGATGTCGTCATAAAAACGGGCATCGATAACCAGGATTTTCGGGGTTGCCATATCGCCTTTTCCACTCTCAAAGCGCGCGAGACCGAAAACCTGAGGCCGGTCAGCAGCGCGCGGGATCGAATTTTGATGTCGCGGTGTCCTGCCGCTCAGCCCCGTCGCCGGTCAGCCGATGGACGATCCGCCGGAGGCAAACCGCCGCGCGCGACGGCGGCTGTCAGGGTGCCGGTAGGAACCACGCCTCGCCCCCTTTGTCCAGCCCGGATTGCCGGTGCCTGCCCTGCGCCGGACGCGGGTCCTAACGGTACTCGGCAAGCCGCGCGGCATAACGCGCCATCATGTCGACTTCCAGATTGACCCGATCGCCGACCTTGCGGTCGCCCCATGTGGTGGCCGTCAGCGTGTGCGGAATGAGGAACACAGAGAAGGTGTCGCCCTCGACCTCGTTCACCGTGAGCGAGGTACCGTCGAGGGCGATGCCGCCCTTTTTCGCGATGAAACGCGCGAATTCAGCCGGCACGCGAAAGCGGAAATAGACGGAATCCGGATGGTCGGTGCGCTCGATGAGCTCGGCCGTGGCGTCGACATGCCCCTGGACGATATGACCGCCGAGCTCGTCGCCGATCTTCAGCGACCGCTCCAGGTTGACCCGCCCGCCGACGGTCCAGGTGCCGACGGTGGTCAGGCGCAGGGTCTCGGCCGCCGACTCGATGTCGAACCAGTTTCCGTCCGCCCCCCGGCCCTTGGCCGTCACCGTGTGGCAGACGCCGTCACAGGCAATCGAGGCGCCGATGTCGATGCCGTCAGGATCATAGGCGGTCGCGATGCGGGTGCGCAGACCCGCTGGAATCGGAGCAATCTCGAGGATGCGTCCGATGTCGCTGATGATGCCGGTAAACATGCTCAATCCATCCTTCGCAGATAACGCGTCATCGTGTCGGATCCGACCGGCACCGTTGTCTGCACCGCATAGCGACCGGTCTCGCACAGGGCTTCAAGACCGCGGCCGGCGAACGGGGGAATGCCCCCCTCGCCCACGATCATGTCGCCGCGCGAAATGATCACCTCGTCGGCAAGATCGGACTCCAGAAGCGCATTGGCAACCGTCGCCCCGCCCTCGACCAGCAGGCGGGTCAGGCCGCGCTGACCGAGCGCGCGCATGGCCGCATGCGGATCGATGCGCCCGTCCACGGGGGTCGCAAGCCGAACGACCGTACATCCCGCCGCGGACAGCGCCGAGACGCGGTCCGGGTCGGCCTGCGCCGACACGAGCACCCAGACCGGCACGTCCCGAGCGGTGCTGACGAGGCGGCCGTCAAGCGGAAGCCGGGCGGAGGTGTCGAGAACAACCCGCACCGGCGACCGGTTCGCCAGGCCGGGCAGACGGCAATTCAGGATCGGATTGTCGGCGATCGCCGTGCCCACGCCGACCAGA
>PARB01000039.1 GCA_002709505.1 Paracoccaceae bacterium
GCGCCGCCAGATCATTCTCGTGCAGGTGGTGAAGGAAGAGCGCGGCAACAAGGGCGCGGCGCTGACGACCTATCTGTCGCTTGCCGGTCGCTATTCAGTGCTGATGCCGAACACCGCGCGCGGCGGCGGGATTTCCCGCAAGATCACCAATCCGACCGACCGCAAGCGGCTGAAGAAGATTGCCTCGGAACTGGAAGTGCCGCAGGGCATGGGCGTGATCCTGCGCACCGCCGGCGCCAGCCGCACCAAGGCCGAGATCAAGCGCGATTTCGAGTATCTGATGCGGCTGTGGGAGAATGTGCGCGACCTGACGCTGCAATCCTCCGCCCCCTATCTCGTCTACGAGGAGGGGTCGCTGATCAAGCGCTCGATCCGCGATCTCTACAACAAGGATATCGACCAGGTCCTTGTGGCCGGCGACGAGGGCTATCGCGAGGCGAAGGACTTCATGCGCATGCTCATGCCGAGCCATGCCAAGAACGTCCAGCCCTACAAGGACGCGACGCCGGTCTTCTCGCGCTTCATGGTCGAGTCCCAGCTGGATGCGATGTTCTCGCCGCAGGTCACGCTGAAATCCGGCGGCTACATCGTCATCAACCAGACGGAAGCGCTGGTGGCCATCGACGTGAACTCGGGCAAGTCGACGCGCGAGCACAACATCGAGGACACCGCCGTCCAGACCAATCTGGAGGCGGCCGAGGAAGTCGCTCGCCAGCTGCGCCTGCGCGATCTTGCCGGTCTCATCGTGATCGATTTCATCGACATGGAAGAGAACAAGAACAATCGCGCCGTCGAACGGAAGATGAAGGACTGCCTGAAGAACGACCGGGCCCGCATCCAGGTCGGACGGATCTCGCACTTCGGCCTTCTGGAAATGTCGCGCCAGCGCATCCGCACGGGCGTGCTGGAAAGCTCCATGACCCCCTGCCCGCATTGCCACGGCACGGGCATGATCCGGTCGGTGGAATCGGTGGCGCTGCATGTGCTGCGCTCGCTTGAGGACCAGCTGCTGAAAGGCGCGACGCACAATCTCATCGTCCGCACGACGACGGAAGCCGCGCTCTACATCCTCAACCAGAAGCGCTCGCATCTGTCGGACCTCGAGGCCCGCTTCGGCCTGGAGATCGATGTCCAGGCCGGCGCCATGGACAACGGCCAGCATTACGCCCTGGAGCGTGGCGAGCTGATCGAGGCGCGTCCCGACGACGCCCCGCCGATGGTCCAGCCCTCGAGCATCGAGCCGATCGTGATCGAGCACGAAGACGAGGACGAGGATCAGGAGGAGGCTCCGCGCGAGCGTTCCGCCCGCGACGACACGCAGGACGAGGACGGCAACAACCGCAAGCGCCGCCGTCGGCGCCGGCGTCGCAAGCCTTCGGGCGATGACGCGCAGCAGGCCGATGCCGATGCGAATGGCGACGACGAGCAGTCGAACGGCGATGCCGGCCCTGCTTCCGAAGCCGCGGGCGAGGACGAAAGCGACGAGGATCGTGCACGCCGCAAGCGTCGTCGCGGCCGTCGCGGCGGACGCCGCAGCCGGCGCGACGGAGACGGCAACGAGACGTCCGCAGATGCGGAAGCCTCGGACGCCTCCGACAACGAAAACGCCTCTAACGACGCAAAAGACACCGCGACAGCGGCAAGCGACGAGGCTCCGGCTGCAGACACGCAGGATGCATCGCAGGATGCGCCGGCCGAGGCGGCTTCCACCGGCACTGCAGACATGCCCGAAGCAGCATCTGCGGAGCCTGTAGCGGCGAAAGAGCCGGCGGCGACCGAAGTCGCGGCAGCGGCGGAAGAACCCGAAGCGGTGGCTGCCGACGAAGCGGCCGCGGAGCCTGAAGAGCTGGCAGCGCCTGCGGAGACGGACAAGGAAGACGCCGCCGTCGCCGAAAGCGCGCCCGCGGAACCGGCACAGCCGGTGGCACCGGCGGAACCGGTCGTCGTTCGCGAGACCATCGCCGGTGACGGATCCACGGAAAAGGACGAAGACCCGGAGCCCAAGCGCTCGGGCTGGTGGCAGCGCCGCAGCTTCTTCTGAAAGGGCATCCGGCGTCTCTTCAAGAGCCGCAGGTAAGACCAACCGGCAGTAACAGCAAAAGGGGCGGATCGCGATCGATCCGCCCCTTTTCAGTCCAGCACGAGAACAGACAGGCGCAGCCCGCCCTACTTGAGGCCGGGCAACCAGTCTTCCAGCCGGGTCATGGCCTTATCGATGACCTGGGTGTCGCCGGCGAAGGAAAACCGGATGTAGGAGCGACCGTTGACCGGATCGAAATCCGGTCCAGGCGTCGCGGCGATCCCGGCCTCATTGAGCATCCGTTCGGCGAAGGCGACGCTGTCGTTGGAAAACGGCCGCACGCTGGCATAGCAGTAGAAGGCCCCGTCGACCGGCAGCATCTCGGTGAAGCCGAGCGCCGGGAGCCGCTCCAGCAGAAGCTCCCTGTTCCGTGCATAGCCGGCCTTGATCGCTTCGAGCTCCTCGGTTGCCTCGAAGGCGACGGCCGCAGCACGCTGGGAGAGTTCGGGCGGCGAGATATAGAGGCTTTGGGCGATGCGCTCGACCGGGCGCACCAGCGCCTCCGGCAGCACCATCCAGCCGATCCGCCAGCCGGTCATGCAGTAGTACTTGGAAAAACTGTTGAGGATGATCGCCTTGTCGCTATAGGCGAGCGCGGTTTCCTGCCGGCCGTTGAACACCAGCCCGTGGTAGATCTCGTCGGAGAGGAACCAGAGCCCCATGTCGTCGCAGGCGGAAACCAGCGCCTTGAGCGCATCGGGCGTCATCATGGTGCCGGTCGGATTGGCGGGCGATGCGACAAGCACGCCCTTCAGCGGCGCCTCGCGGTGCGCCGCCTCCAGCAGCTCGGGCGTCAGCGCCCAGCGGGTGTCGGCGCCGACCTCGATCTCGACCGGAATGATGCCGAGCGCTTTCAGGATGTTGCGATAGGCGGGATAACCGGGGGCCGCGATGGCGATGCGGTCGCCGGGATCGAACGCCGCCAGAAAGGCGAGATTGAACCCTGCGGAGGATCCCGTCGTCGCCAGGATGTGCCCGTCGGGCACGTCGACGCCATAGGTGTCGCGGTAATGGGCGGCGATCGCCGTGCGCAGCACCGGCAGTCCCCGCGCTTCCGTATAGCCAAGCCGCCCGCCGGCAAGCGCTGCCTGCGCCGCCTCGATCACGCGCGCCGGCGCATTGGCGCCGGGCTGGCCGACCTCCATATGCAGGATTTCCCGGCCCGCGGCCTCCAGCGCATTGGCGCGCGCCAGGACATCCATTGCAAGAAAGGGCTCGACGGCGGATCGTCTGGAAGGCTGGGGCATCCTGATTGACCTTTCTCGAAACGAGGGTGCAGGGCGCGTCAAAGCCCTCACCCGGGTGCGATTGCCAAGGTAACGCCGCATTCCCGACGTCTAAGGGACGCAACGGCGGTTGCGGGCGCCGGCGGTTCGGTTGACCGCCGGGATCCGGCTCCCTACCCTCCCGGACCGATCCTGTCCAGATCCGCAGTCCGGCAGAACCGGAGCGGGAATGCGGCCGCGTCGCCAGACGGTGGCGTCAGGCCCCGCCGACGGCGGCCATGGACAGGCCAGGCCGGACTTTGTGCCAGTTGCAGACGAGGATACCCGATCGATGACCCGTTGCCCTCCCGCGTCCGGACCAGCCATCCTCCGCGCAAGCAACCAGGACACCGTCTCGCAGCCGCGCCGGCCGGCGCTGCGCCCGTCGCTTGGGCGCCGCGTCGCCACTGTCGCGGCGGCCGCGCTGATCGGCATCACCTCCGCGCTGCAGCCGGCCCAGGCGCAAGGCGGGCTGCCGCTGGTGCGCGACGCGGAAACCGAGGAGCTGATGCGCGACTATGCCGCGCCGATCTTCGACGCCGCCGGCATCTCGCGCCAGCAGGTCGAAATCATCCTGGTCAACCGCAACGACTTCAACGCCTTCGTCGCCGACGCGCGGCGCATCTTCATCAACGTCGGCGTGATTCTCGACGCCGAGACCCCGGGCGAGGTGATCGGCGTCTTGGCGCATGAGACCGGGCATATCACCGGCAATCACCTTGTCCGCCTCCGCCAGGCGCTGGCGAATGCCCAGATCATGGCCGCCATCGGCGTGCTCCTTGGTGCGGGCGCGGCGGCAGCCGGATCGGCGGGCGGTGGCGCCGGCGCGGTGACAGCCGGTGCCGGACTGGCGCAGCGCACGCTTCTCGCCTATCGCCGAGGCGAGGAAGCGGTTGCGGACCGTGCCGCGCTGACATTCCTCGAAAAAACCGGACAGTCGGCCAAGGGCATGCTGAAGACCTTCAGCCGCTTTGCCGATCAAAGCCTGTTCTCCGCGCAATACACCGACCCCTATTCCATCAGCCACCCGATGCCGCGCGAGCGCCTCAACGCGCTGGAAACGCTGGCGCGCCAGAGCCGCTACTTCGACAAGCCGGCCGATCCCGCGCTCCAGGCCCGCCATGACCTGGTGCGGGCAAAGCTCCTGGCCTTCACCAGCCACCCCAATGTGGTTGCGCGCGCCTATCCGCGCTCCGACCGCTCGCTTGCCGCCGACTACGCCCGTGCGGTCGCGACCATGCGCACCAGCAGCCGGCGCGAGGCGGTGGAGGCTATCGACGCCCTCATCCGCCGCCAGCCGAACAATCCCTATTTTCATGAGCTGAAGGGACAGGCGCTGCTGGAATCGGGCAATCCCAAGGCGGCCGTCGAGCCCTTCCGCCGGGCCGTTGCGCTGCGCCCGCGCGAGGGCCAGCTCAACATCTGGCTGGGCTTCGCGCTTGTGGCCTCCAACAGCAACAGCCTGCTGCCGGAGGCGGAACGCATTCTCAAGGCCGGCCTGCAGATGGACCCGAACTCGCCGATCGGCTATTCGCAGCTCGCCATCGCCCAGGGGCGGCAGGGCAAGACCGCGGAGGCCGATCTGTCGACGGCCCGCGGGTTGATGGCCCGCGGCGATTTCCGGGCGGCGAAGCGCTACGCCGCGCGTGCACAAAAAAATTTGAAGCGCGGAACGCCCGCATGGCTACAGGCAGATGATATCGTGTCATACAATCCGCCGGATTTCGCGAAACAGCGCTAGGCGCACCACCCCATCGCGCCCGCGTCCGCGCAAACGGCCCGGCACGGCGCCCGACATCCGACCGACCCTGCCCTTTGCATCGGTCCGGCATCACACAACGGGTCCTTGAGGCCCACGGGCCAAGGGCCCGTTTTCTGGAGACGCAGATGAAGACCAATTTCGCAACCGCCCTGACAGCGCCCCTGCGGCTTGCCATCCTGTCGCTGGCGACGGTTGTCCTGCTGCAGGCACCTGTGCAGGCGCAAGACGGCGTTCTGAAGCGTGGCGACGTCGAAACCATCGTCCGGGAGTATCTGCTGGAGAACCCGGAGATCATCCGCCAGGCGTTCGAGGAGCTCGAGCGACGCGAACTGGCAGCGGCGGACGCAGCCCGCGCAGAGGCTGTCTCCACTGTTTCCGACGTGCTGTTCAACTCCACCCGGCAGGTGGAGCTTGGCAACCCGGACGGCGACGTCACGCTGGTCGAGTTCTTCGACTACAACTGCGGTTACTGCAAGCGCGCCATGGCCGACATGATGCAGCTGCTGCAAGAAGACGACAAGCTGCGTGTCGTTCTCAAGGAGTTCCCGGTGCTGGGCGAGGGATCCGTGCAGGCGGCGCAGGTCGCGGTTGCAGTCAACGCGATCGCGCCCGAGAAATACCTGGAGTTTCACCGCGAGCTGATGGCCGCGCGCGGCCAGGCCAACCGCGCCTCGGCGATGAAAGCCGCCGTGAACACCGGCCTTGAGGCCGACGCCGTGGAAACCGCAATGAACGACCCCGAGGTCCGGGCGACCATCGAGGAGGTCTACACGCTGGCCCGCCGGCTCGGCCTCAACGGCACCCCGGCCTATGTCGTCGGCGACGAGGTGCTGATGGGCGCGGTCGGATACGACCGGCTGAAGCAGGGCATCGAGGCCGCCCGCAACTGCGGCGAAGCGACCTGCTGAGGCGTCAGGGCCCGGCATCGGCGGCGAGCGAATGGCTCTCCCGGCAATGTCGGGTCTTTTCCTTGCCACGCGGAGTGCCTATAAGGGGCCGTGATCCTTGCGGCGCGTCGACTGCGGCGCGGCCCTTTGCGGAGAAGGCATGTCCGCTTCAGTCTTCGTTCTCAACGGTCCGAACCTCAACAGGCTCGGCACACGCGAACCGTCGACCTACGGCTCGGCGACGCTCGGCGATATCGAGCGCCTGTGCCGCGATGTCGGCGAGGATCTCGATCTCGAGATCGATTTCCGCCAGACGAACCATGAAGGAGTGCTTGTCGACTGGATCCAGGAAGCCGGAGACCTTGCCCAGGGCCTCCTGATCAATCCGGCCGCCTTCACCCATACCTCCGTCGCGGTTCACGATGCGATCCGGGCGGCGGAAATACCAACCGTCGAAGTGCATCTGTCCAACGTCTTCGCGCGCGAGGCATTTCGACACCATTCCTACGTCTCGCCGGTCGCCCTGGGGGTGATCTGCGGTTTCGGCGCCACGGGCTACCGGCTCGCGCTGGAAGCGCTGTCAACAGTCATCAGGCCGTGACACCGGCGTTCGCCAACCGAGAAAAGTTCAAGAAAGCCAATGTCGGACAAGAAAAACAAATTCGATCAGGACCTGATTCGCCAGCTCGCCGTGCTGCTCGACGAAACCAACCTGAGTGAAATCGAGCTCGAGCGGGACGATTTCCGCGTCCGCGTGGCCCGTCAGATCACCATCGAGGCTCCGGTCGCCGCGCGTGCCGCCGCAGCGCCGGCGCCCGCCGCAGCCGCCGCGCCCGCCGAGGCGACCTCGGATCCGGCCGGTCATCCGGGCGCCGTGCCCTCGCCGATGGTCGGGACGGCCTATATGGCGCCCGAGCCCGGCGCGCGCAACTTCATCGAGGTCGGCGACACGGTCGCCGCCGGCGATCCGCTGCTGATCGTCGAGGCGATGAAGACGATGAACCAGATCCCTGCTCCGCGTGCGGGTCGCGTCACGGCCATTCTGGTCGAGGACGGGCAGCCGGTGGAATACGGCGAGCCGCTGGTCATCCTCGAGTGACGGGGAGCCAGGCCATGTTTTCAAAGATCCTGATTGCCAACCGCGGCGAGATCGCGCTGCGCGTGCTGCGCGCCTGCAAGGAGCTCGGCATCCAGACGGTCGCGGTGCATTCAACTGCCGACGCCGATGCGATGCATGTGCGCCTGGCCGACGAAAGCGTGTGCATCGGTCCGCCGGCCGCGCGCGACAGCTATCTGAACATTCCCCAGTTGCTGGCCGCCTGCGAGATCACCGGCGCCGATGCCGTGCATCCCGGCTACGGCTTCCTGTCGGAAAACGCCCGTTTCGCGGAGATCCTGGAGGCGCACAAGATCGCCTTCATCGGCCCGACGGCCGAACACATCCGCATCATGGGCGACAAGATCGAGGCCAAGCTGACGGCGAAAAGCCTCGGCATTCCGGTGGTTCCGGGGTCCGATGGCGCGGTCACGCCGAGCGACGACGCCCATGCCATCGCCGCGGAGATCGGATATCCGGTTCTCGTCAAGGCCGCCGCCGGCGGCGGCGGACGCGGCATGAAGGTGGCGCTGAGCGCAGCCGATCTCGACACGGCGCTCTCCACGGCCCGGTCCGAGGCCAAGGCCGCCTTTGGCGACGACGCGCTCTACATGGAGAAATACCTCGGCAAGCCCCGCCACATCGAGATCCAGGTGCTGGGCGACGGGCGCGGCAATGCGATCCATCTGGGCGAGCGCGACTGTTCGCTGCAGCGCCGGCACCAGAAGGTCTGGGAGGAGGCTCCCTCCCCGGCCCTGAATGCCGAAAGCCGCAAGAAGATCGGCGAGGTCGTCGCTGCGGCGATGCGCAAGCTCAAGTACCGGGGCGTCGGCACCATCGAGTTCCTGTATGAAAACGGCGAGTTCTATTTCATCGAGATGAACACCCGTCTCCAGGTCGAGCATCCGGTGACCGAGATGATCACCGGCATCGATCTGGTCAACGAGCAGATCCGCATCGCCTCGGGCGCCGAACTGCAGATCCGCCAGGAAGACGTCACCTTCGAAGGTCACGCGATCGAGTGCCGGATCAACGCGGAAAACCCGCGCACCTTCGCGCCGTCGCCGGGCCGGATCAGCTATTATCACCCGCCGGGCGGTCTGGGTGTGCGTGTCGATTCGGGCGTCTATCAGGGCTACAAGATCCCGCCGCATTACGACAGCCTGATCGGCAAGCTGATCGTGCACGGTCGCAACCGCGTGGAGTGCATGATGCGCCTGCGCCGCTGTCTCGACGAGTTCGTGGTGGACGGGATCGACAGCACGATCCCGCTGTTCCGCGATCTGGTGGACAATCAGGACATCGCCAACGGCATGTATGATATCCATTGGCTCGAGAAATACCTGTCGGAAGACGGCACGAACTGAGGCCGTCGCGAAAGGGTCCGGGTGGCCGGAGCCATTCCGCTCACCCGGGCGATCCCGGGACCGCCTGACGCGACCGGCGGGCCCGAACCTCCCGGTCGACGCGCGCTGCCCGCGCGTACGGCCGGGCGAAGATCTGCATGGCGGCGCCGGCCGCCGGGAAGGATCCAATGGCCGCCAACACGTCCGATCAACTGGTCATCACACCGCAGGTGCTGTTGAAGGCCTATGCCTGCGGGATCTTCCCCATGGCGGAATCGGCGGAGGATCCGAACCTCTTCTGGATCGAGCCGGAGCACCGCGGCGTCCTGCCGCTCGATGCGTTCCACCTGCCCAAGCGGCTGCGCCGGACCGTGCGTCAGGATGTCTTCGAGGTGCGGATCGACACCGACTTCCAGCAGGTGATCGACGGATGCGCCGAACCGCAGGACGACCGGAAGAAGACCTGGATCAATTCCGAAATCCGCCGGCTCTACGGCGCGCTCTTCGACATGGGCCACTGCCACACCGTCGAGGTCTGGCGCGAGGGACGGCTGGTCGGCGGGCTGTATGGCGTATCGCTGGGCGCGGCCTTTTTCGGGGAAAGCATGTTCTCGCGGGAACGCGACGCCTCAAAGGTGGCACTGGTCCATCTGGTGGCGCGCCTGATCGCCGGACACTACACGCTGCTCGACACGCAGTTCGTGACCGGTCACCTGTCGCAATTCGGCACGCGCGAAGTTCCCAAGGCCCGCTACGACCGCATGCTTGAATCGGCGCTTCACCGGCATGCCGATTTCCTGGCGCTTCCCGACCGAGTAAACGGCGAGACGGCCCTCTCCGTCCTGGACGCCACGGCCCGGCACGCCTGATCTTTCCACGGCAGCCGACACGAAAGAGCGGCTCAGCCGATGCCCAGGATTTCGGCGATTTCCGCCGCAAGGGCCGCGGTTTCCTCAGCACCCTTGCCGCGCACGTCCGTTTCCAGAACCGTCAGCCCCCGCCCCATCGACGCGGCAAAAGCCGTCCGGTTGCCGAGCCGGGCAACGGCCGTGTGAAATCCATGTTCGGCAATGGCATCCAGCATTTCGGACGTGAGCGCCGCGCGCGGCGGCACCCGGTTGAGCACCACCAGCGCGTCGGTCCCTTCGCGCCGCGCGATCTCCACCGTCTGTCCCGTCGCCCAGATGTCGACCGGCGTCGGCTGAACCGGGATGGCGACGAGATTGGCCGCCTCGATGGCCGGACGGACGTCGGAATCGGTCTTTGGCGGCGTGTCGACGATCACCACCCCATGGTCGCGAGCGAGCGAGCGGGCTTCGCGCCGCGCGCCCCATCCGCTGGAGGTGCGGAAGGTCAGCCCGGTCTGGCGCTCGCCGAGCGCCTCTTCGCGCGCCTCGAACCACGTGCCGAGCGATCCCTGCGGGTCGACATCGATCAGCGCCACGGGAAAATCGCCGCGCCGCGCAAGCGCAACAGCAAGATGGGCCGCCAGCGTCGTCTTGCCGGATCCGCCCTTTTGCTGTGCAACGGAAACAATAGAACCGCTCATTCCACCCACCCCTGCTGGAAGCGCCAGTGTTGCACCGCAACAGCGCGATTACAATGGGCCGTCGGAGGGTCGCACGGCCTTACGGCGCTGGACCGGCAGAGCGATCTCACCTAAGAAATCAGGCATCCTTCCTCGCGTCCGCCACCCTCCTTCCGGCGGACCGCCGGCCCCCGTTCATGGAGATTGCGGTGACCTCGTTCGTCTTCCCTCCGGCCCCTCGCCCCAGCGTCGCCATTTCAGGCAGCACCGAGCGCTTTCCGGTGCGCCGCGTGTTCTGCGTCGGCCGCAACTACGCCGCCCACGCCCGCGAGATGGGCAAGGACCCGGACCGCGAGCCGCCGTTCTTCTTCACCAAACCGGCAGATGCGGTCTGCGATGCCGGCAGCGCGATCCCCTACCCGCCGCTGACGGACGACCTGCATTTCGAGATGGAACTGGTGGTCGCCATCGGACAGGGCGGCAAGGACATCGCGCCGGACGCTGCGGAGGCGCATATCTGGGGCTATGGCGCGGGCATCGACCTGACCCGCCGCGACCTGCAGCAGCAGGCCAAGGACATGGGACGCCCCTGGGACTGGGCAAAGGGCTTCGACCTCTCGGCGCCCGTATCGCCGCTTGTCCCGGCAGACAAGATCGGACATCCGACGAGCGGCCGGATTTCCCTTTCGGTCAATGGCGAGATCCGCCAGGACGCGGACCTTGCAGACCAGATCTGGCCGGTCCGCGACGTGGTCTCGATCTGCAGCCGCTCCGTCACGCTGGCGCCCGGCGACCTGATCTTCACCGGCACGCCGGCCGGGGTCGGCGCCATTGTGCCGGGCGACCGGCTGACCGGCTCGATTGCCGGCATCGCGGAGATCGCCATCACCATCGCGGCGCGCGCCTGAGGCGCATCGGCGAAGGACGAACACCGGCGGAGCGGGAGCACCATGACGACACCTGGAGGGGCATCAGACCTGTCGGCTCCCGTGCTGCGGAAGCGCCGCACCAGCCTGTCGGTCATGATCCGCTCACTGGCGTTTCTCGCGCTCGTGCTGGCGACCCTGATAGTGGTCGCCCCCTTCACCGTGCTGCTGGTCCTGCCGCGCCGCATGTGCCTTGCCGTCGTCGGGCGTATCCTGCAGTTCTGGCTGTGGGCGCTGAAGGTCCTGACCGGCCTAACCTACGAGGTGCGCGGGCGCGAAAACCTGCCGCAGGGCCCCTGTCTCATCGCGTCGAAGCACCAGTCCGCCTTCGAGACGATCGCGCTGCAGGTCATCCTCGACGACCCGGCGATCGTGCTCAAACGCGAACTCACCTTCATACCGGTCGCCGGGTGGACGATGTGGCGGCTGGACCATATCCGCATCAACAGGTCCGCCGGGGCGGCCGCGCTGATGAACCTCTTGCGCGACGCGAAAAAGCGGATTGGCGACGGACGCAGCGTGGTGATCTTTCCCGAAGGCACCCGCCGCGCCCCGCTTGCGCCGCCGGACTACAAGCCCGGCCTCGTCGCCCTCTACCGCTCGCTCAAGGTCGCTTGCGTGCCCGTGGCGCTGAACTCCGGCGTGTTCTGGCCGCGCCGCAGCCTGTGGCGCTACCCGGGGCGTATCGTCGTGGAGATCCTGCCGCCGATCGCGCCCGGCCTGACGACGGCGGCGTTCGAGGCGCAGTTGCAGGACGCCATCGAAAGCCGCAGTGCGGAGCTGGCCCTTGCCGCCGACATGCCGACCGCAAACGGCTGACACGACGCCTTTCCATGGCGCCTGACAGCGTCGTTACCGGCCGGCCGCCTGCGGCGACACGCGCTGCACTTGGAGAGAGCGCCCGATGGCAAAGATATCGGGCGCAAACAGCGCGAGATAGACGATAAAGGCGGAGATCGTGAGGATCTCCTGCAGCGTGTAGATGTAGTAGATCGTATACTCCGAGACCGGCAGCTCGATGCCCTTGATGGCGAACAGCACCATGTAGAGGGCCGCCATGCCGGCCACGATCTGCGCCGCCCGTTTGCGCAAGCGGCTCATATGCGGCAGGAGCGCGAAGGGGGCGTCAGGCGCGATATGCGCGGCGCCGGCGATGCGGGCACAGAGGAAGCCGCTCATCGCGATCGCACCGCCCTGGCCGACGAAAAACACGTAGCTGCCGAGCATATGCAGGTCGTGATTGTTGGCGAATGTATATTGCGTGCACACGACCATCCCGGCGCTGCCCACGACCTGCAAACCGAGCGCAAGCCAGACGCGGGCGGTGAGCGAGCGCCTTAGCGCCGGGTCCTGCGCGAAGCGGGTGTCGATCGCCGTCCGGTAGCCGTGGAAGATCGGAACGAGCGCCAGCAGAACCACGGCCGTGACCGCCAGGATCATCATCGCGAAGGGCCCGCCGATTGCGGGATCGGAAATTGCGCGGCTAATGGTTGGAGCGCTATGCTGGACGTAGTCGGGGTGGCGCTGATAAAAGGACCAGCGAGCCCAAAACATCATTGGAATTTGAAACAGGGGAATGGCGACGACCGGCACGCTGAGCAACAATCCGAGAAGCACACCTTCGCCCGCTCCGCCACGTCGTGACATTCTCGCTCCTTCCCCGCATCCGAGACAGCCTGCTGCACATGCCGCAACCCGCGACCGACCATCCGATCTACACCGTGCCGCACCGTCCCGGGCGCACGACGGCTCGATTGATTGTGAATAGCGGACGAGACAATGCAATGACAAGACCGCTCGGCGCGGCGGGCAGCGGGCCGGCCTTCGGAAAATCGCCGGCGACCTGCGGTTTTGTGGAAATTCGTTCTGGAACCGGGGCGCGCGACCTTTTATGACAGCCGACAAGAATTCGGAACATCAGGGAACAAGGCACGAGATGGAACAGATGGCCGAAGGGATTGATCCCGCGACGCTTGATCGCTTGCTGGATCTCGTCGCGAAGGAAGGCATGGTCGAGCGCGAGAAGCTCAAGGCCGATGCGACATTCGAGGAACTCGGCATCCAGTCCGCCGACATGGTCGTCGTCCTGATGGCGATCGAAGAGGAATTCGGCGTCTATATCCCCGTCGATGGCGACCTGGCGGATGCGGAGACGGTTGGGGACTTCCTGAAGGTTCTCGCGGCTCGGATGAAGGAAGACGCCGCGTGACACATCAAACACGCCGCATCGTCGTCACCGGCATGGGGGCGATTACGGCTGCAGGACGTGGTGTGGACAGCCTCTGGAGCGCCGCGCGCGATGGACGCAGCGGGGTCTCGGAGCAGCTTTTCGAGCGCTATCCGCGACAGAGAATCACCAAGACCGCGCACATCAAGGACTTTGATCCCGCCGATCACCTGTCGGCCCAGGAGATCAAGACCACCGACCGTTTCGCTCAGCTTGCGCTTGTCGCCGCCGAGGAAGCGTTGAAAAACGCCGGCATCGACACGGCCGTGCCGCTCGGACCGCGCACCGGCGCGATCATCGGCTCGGGCATCGGCGGCGCCTGGACGACCGACAACGGCAATTACAGCTTCTACGTCACCAACGAGCGCCCCGACCTCATGACCATCGCCAAGGTCATGCCGAACGCGGCCGCCTCGCAGGTGAGCATGCGCTACGGCGTGCGCGGACCCTCGCTTGCCATCTCCAGCGCCTGCGCCTCCGGCACCCAGGCGGTGGGCTACGGCCTTCAGATGATTCGCGCCGGCATCATCGATGCGGCCCTCGTCGGTGGCAGCGAGGCGCTGCTCACGCCCTCGACCTTCCGCGCGTGGGAAGTCCTGCGGGTGATGGCGCCCGAAGCCTGCCGGCCGTTCTCCGACAAGCGCAACGGCATGGTGCTAGGCGAAGGGGCCGCCGTGCTGATGATCGAGGAACTGGAACACGCGCTTGCCCGCGGCGCGACGCCGCTTGCCGAGATCGCGGGCTATGGCACGACCAGCGACGCGGCCGACCTCTTGCGTCCCACGGTCGAAGGCCCGGCCGGATCGATGACCGCAGCGCTTCAGGACGCCGGACTTGCTCCGGACGAGATCGACTACGTCAATGCCCATGGCACCGGCACGATCCTCAACGACATTTCCGAGACCCGCGCCCTCCGGCAGGTGTTCGGCGACCGGCTGTCCTCGCTTTCGGTTTCCTCGACCAAGCCGATCCACGGTCACGCCCTCGGCGCGGCCGGGGCCATCGAACTGGTCGTGACCGTCGAGGCGATGCGCGCCCAGATCGCCCCGCCGACGATCAACTGGCTGGCGCCCGATCCCAAGTGCGATCTCGATCCCGTTCCGAACGAGGCGCGCGCGCACCGGATTTCCGCAGCGCTCAGCAACTCCTTCGCCTTCGGCGGCATCAATGCCACCCTGGCGTTGCGCGCCATCACCTGAGGAAACACCCGTGTCCGACGCGCGTGCCCCGCAGTGGACCGCCCTGCCCGACGCGGTGCTCGACACCGCCGCCGACAGGGTCGACGCTTTCGCGCGCGCACTTGCCGGCGGAGGGACCGGGACGGAGGCGAACGGAAACGTTCCGGCGACCTTTGCGTTCACCGTCTTCGCCGGCGCGGAATCGGGCGGGCTGATCGAGGGGATCGCACGCGAACGCGGCGCCATGCTCGTGCACCAGGCCCAGGCCTTTACCTATCACGTGCCGCTTGAGCGCAACCGCCGCTATCCGGTCGCCCTCGACTGGCATGCCAATCCCGACCGCGACGACCGGCTGGTTCTGCGCGGACGGGTTCGCGATGACGACGGCACGCTCCTGCAGGAGTTTACCGCCGACATCGTCTTGTATGTGAACCGCAAGGGGGACACCGCGTGAGCGACGCGCCGTCTTCCTTCACGGTCGGCGACCGGCTGCCGGATGGCCGTCCGCGCCACCTTCCCGCCTCCGACATCAGCGCCTATGCCGAGGCATCGGGGGACCGCAACCCGATCCATCTCGATGATTCTGCCGCGCGCGGCGTCGGCCTGCCCGGCACGATCGTGCATGGCATGCTGGTGATGGGACAATTCGAGGCCATGCTGCGCGCCTGGCGGCCCGGTTTGACGCTGCACACCCTGCAGACCCGGTTCCTGAGGCCGCTTCCGGTCGGCGCGACCATCCATGTCGAGGGGCGGATCGCCAAGGTGCTCGACGAGCGTTCGGCAATCGTCCGTCTCAGCGTGCGCGATGACGAAGGCCATGCGATCTGCGTCGGCGACGCCACCGTCTCGGACTGATCCCCATCTCCTTGCCGCCAGGCGTCACACCGCGCGTGCCGGACGCGGTGGAAGGGCCGCGCGCCGACCCGCGCTCTGGGCGGCCCACACGCTTGCAAGCACCACCAGCGCCCCGGCGATCTGCACGCCCGAGAGCGTCTCGCCCAGAACGCCCCATCCCAGGACCACCGCCGTCGCCGGGCTGAGGAAGCCCAGCGCCGAGGCCGGCCCCGGCTCCAGCCGGGCAAGGCCGCGAAACCAGAGGTAATAGGTCAAAGCCGCGCCGATCAGACCGAGATAGACGAGACCGGCCAGGTTTTGCCCGCTCAACGCCGGCAAGGGCGGTTCGCCCCAAAGCGCCACCGGCAAAAGCAAGAGCCCGCCGGCGGTCAGTTGCCAGGCAGTGAAGGTCAAAAGCGGCACCGGCGGCTGCCACTTGCGGCTGAAGACGGAGCCGCCGGCCATGGCCGCCGCCCCGCCGAGACCGGCGAGAACGCCGACCGGATCGAGCGACGCCGCCGGTCCGGCGACGAGCAGCGCCACGCCGCAAAGCCCGGCGAGCGCCGCCGCGACCGACAAGAGCGTGACCGGGCTGCCAAGGGCCGCGCGGGCGAGGAAGAGCACCAGCAGGGGCTGAACCGCGCCAAGCGTCGCCGCCACGCCGCCGGGAAGCCGATAGGCGGCGACGAAGAGAAGCGACCAGAACACCGCGAAGTTGAGCGCGCCGAGCACGAGGATCCGCCCGATCCATTCCGGCGGCGGCAGTTGGCGGACGACCGCGAGCAGCAACAGCCCCGCCGGCAGCGCCCGCAGGACCGCGAGCGTCAGCGGATGACCGGGCGGCAGCAGCTCGGTGGTGACGACATAGGTGCTGCCCCAGATGGCCGGGGCGAGCGCCGTTGCGAGTATATCGATGGGGCGCGCCATGTCAGACCCCCTCCAGAACCTGCGCCCTGTCGGCAGCAGGACCGCCGTCGGCCCGGCCATGCAGGCGCTTGGCAAGGGCCGCGACATGCGCGCCCTGGAACCGCGCGCCGTCCAGATCGGTCACGCCCGGAACCCGCGAACCGTCGCCGCCGGCGATGGTGCCAGCGCCATAGGGCGAACCGCCGACCAGCGCATCCATCCGCGTCTGTCCGGCAAAAGTGTAGGGCAGCCCGGCGATGACCATGCCGAAATGCAGCAGGGGCACATGGAAGGTGAGGATCGCTGCCTCGTGGCCGCCGTGCTGCGATCCTGTCGAGGTGAAGACCGACCCGACCTTGCCGACCAGCGCATTGGTGGCCCACAACCCGCCGGCCTGATCGATGAACTGCTTCATCTGCGCGGCCATGTTGCCGAAGCGTGTCGGCGTGCCGAACAGGATCGCGTCATAGGCGGGAAGATCGGCGACAGCGGCAACCGGCGTCTCGGCGTCGGCGATATAGCCGGCCTGATCGCGGATTTCGGCCGGAACGGTTTCCGGTACGCGCTTGAGATCGACGCTCACTCCGTCGACGCTTCGAGCGCCCTCGGCGACCGCGCGGGCCATCTCTCGGATGTGGCCGTAGCTGGAATAGTAGAGAACAAGCACTCGGGTCATGACGGTCTCTCCGCTCGTGTGTTGTATCGAGCGGGAGGATGCGCCGCGCCGGCGCCCCGAAACAGGGCCGCACGCGCAACTGATTTTTTACGTGGGTTGAAAAATCAAGGGCGCGACGGCCCGGTGCCGGCAAGGGCTTCCTCGACGAAGGAAAGGAAGGCGCGGGTTTTCGCATCCGCACCCAGGCGCGCGGCGAGCACGGCAAAGACATGCCGGTCCGGCAACGCGTGATCGGGAAGAACCCGCTCCAGCCGCTTCGCCGCGACGGCCTCGCGGGCCAGAAACCCGGGAAGCGCGCCGATCCCCTGCCCGGCCTCGAGCATGTCTCTCAAAAACAGACTGTTGGACACCGTATGGCGCGGCTGGATCGCCAGCCGCTGTTGCCCGGCCCCGCCGGACAGCGCCCAGACCGTTGCGTGGTCGGCCAGCGTGAAGGCGCAGATCCGGTGGCTCTTGAGATCCTCGGGCGTTTGCGGCCGCCCCTGCGCATCGAGATAGGCGGGAGACGCGTAAAGACGCTGGTCGACCGTTGCCAGCCGCCGCGCGACCAGCGAGGAATCCGGCAGTTCGGCCCGCACACGGATCGAGACGTCGTGCCCGCCCTCCACCATATCGATCACCCGGTCGTCGAGGGTCAGGGCGATGTCGATTTCCGGATAGCGCGCGAGGAATGCCGGCAGCATCGGCGAGAGCACGGAAAGACCGAAGGAGAGCGGTGCATTGACCTTGAGGCGCCCGCGCACGACGCCCGCACCGGCCCGAAGTGCTGCATCAAGCGCCCCGACATCCTCCAGGATGCGCCGGCATTCGTCATAATAGAGCTTGCCATTGTCGGTGAGCGTCATGCTGCGGGTGGTGCGCGACAGCAGCACGCAGCCGAGGCTTTCCTCCAGCAGCCTGGTTTCGCGGCTCAGGAGCGCCGTGGACAGGCCGAGATCCTCCGCCGCGCGCGAGAAGCTGTTCAACTCGACGATCCGGCAAAACGCCCGCATGAAGCTCAAGCGGTCCATGATGCGATACAGCCCCTTGGCAATTGATCCCGTGTCGCCAAGCTAACCGCAGATGGCCGCTCGCGCATGCAAAACCGGGACGCGTCCCGGCCTTGCATGCGGCGCGAGAGGAAAGCCGGCGCCTCAGGCGGCCGTCATGCGCTTGGGCGCGCCGGTCGACATGTCCGTTCCAACGTAGGGCTGCCCGGCAGCCTTCCACGCGCCCATGCCGCCGCCCAGATGCGCGATCCGCTCGAAGCCGGCCTCCAGGCAGGCGCGCGCGGCCTTTTCCGAACGCATCCCGGATCCGCAATGCAGGACGATGCGCTGGTTTGTGTCCCGCGGCAGGAAGCTCGGATCGAAGAAAGCGATGGGCGAAAGCAGCGCACCCTCGATATGCTCGATCATGAATTCCTGCGGGCTGCGCACGTCGACGAGGACGATATCGCGCTGCGCCAAGGCTTTGCTCACCTCGTCCACATCCCAGGTCTCGAGCGTGGCGCCATTGACGGTTTCGGATTTCATATCGCAAGTCCTTTCAGGCTTGAAAAAGCGTCGGCCAGCGCCCCCGAGGGACGACTGGCCGTGGGAGTTCCGCATCCCGGGCGGAGCCGGGAGCGGAAAACTTCACGAAACCTGAATGTTCAATGCGACGAGAATATGCCCGTCCGGCGGTTTAACTGGCGAGCGCCTTGCCCTCAGCCGCCCACACCGCGCCGCGGCGGATGATCTCGGTCACCTGCGGCACCTTGAGGTCGTCCAGCGTATGGCCGATGGAACAGTAAAACACCCGCCCCTTGTCCCAGCGTCGCTTCCACACGACGGGGATCACCGTTCCCTCGATCCACCACAGGTGATCGCCGGAAAACGTCGTGGTCGCCAACACCTCGTTGGAGGGGTCGACCAGCATGTAATATTGCTCCGAATGCAGGCGGAAGCTCTTGATGCCCTGAACGATCGGATCGCCGGGACGGGTGATCGTCACGTCATAGTCGACGAAATCGTCCGACGGCACCGGATTGTCGGGCCAGCCGGGGGGATGCGCCACGAATTGCCCGCCGATCAGGAAGTGATAGGTCGGCCGGTCGCGAAAGGCATCGCCCATGTGCCCGTGCCATCCGGCGATGCCGCAGCCATTGGCGACGAGTTGAAGGAGACCGTCCTCCTCCGCCTTGGTCATATTGCCGAACTCGGGCTGATGCGCCGAACGCGCCGACGACCAGATCGGGATGATCAGGTCGACATCGGCGAGACTTTCGGGATCGGCCAGCGGCGCAAGCGTCTGGTGGACCGCGACCTCGAACCCCTCCTTGCGCAACAGGTCCTCGCACCAGTCGGAGAACGTCGTGGGCGCGTGCCCTTCCCAACCGCCGACGAACAAGACTGCCTTCATGATTTTTCCCCCCGCATGAAACTCACCATTGCCGCCATGTCGCGACCCGCATAGCCTTGCGTCTCCGCCGCGCGCAGCTTCTCGAGCGTGACCCGCCCCTGCGGCATGGAAACGCCAAGCGTCTCGGCGAGTGTCGCCGTCACCTCCATGTCCTTGCGCGCCAGCGCCACGGTGAAGGTGACCGCATGGGCCGCCTCATCGAGATAGAGCGGCCGGCGATAGGTGAGCATCGGTGCGCAGGCGGCCGAGGCCTCGATGGCGTCGAAGGCAAGCTCCGGTGCGATGCCGGAGGCTTCCGCGAGGCTCAGCGCCTCGGCGAGCGTCTGGTTGAGACCGTGAATGAGCGAATTGACGGCAAGCTTCATCACCGCCCCCGCCCCCGGCCGGCCCAGATAGACGGTCTTGCGGCCGAGCACGTCGAACAGCGGCTGAAGATCGCCGGCCTCTGCCTCGCGGCATCCCGCCATGATCATCAGCGTGGCATCGGCGGCGGCCTGCGTCGCACCGGACACCGGCGCATCGATCACTCGCGTCCCCTCCGGCGCCGTGGCGCCCAGCGCTTCGATATGCGTCGGGCTCATCGTGCCCATTTCCACGAACCAGCGTGCGCCTCGTCCCGCGAAGAGCCCGTCCGGCGCCGCATGCACGACCTGGGAGGCCACATCGTCGGCCAGCATCGTCACGACAGCCTGCGTTGCATCGGTCAGCGCGCGCGGGGTCGCCGCAATCGCGCACCCGATCTCCGCTGCCAGTGCCTCCGCCTTGTCGCGCGAGCGGTTCCACAGCGTCACGTCATGGCCGGCGCGCGCGAGATTGCGCGCCATATGCGCCCCCATCCGGCCGAGGCCGGCGATCCCGACGCGCATCACGCCACCTTGTCGGCGCGAATGCCCGAGATCGCCTGGACGAGATTGTCCTCTGTCACTTCGGCCGCAGTGAATTCGCGGATGATCTCGCCGCTGTACATGGCGATCACCCGGTCGGAGACATGCAGCACCTCCGGCATTTCCGACGAGATCACGATCACCGCATAGCCGCTGCGGGCCAGCTCGCGGATCAGGTTGTGGATCTCCGCCTTGGAGCCGACATCGATGCCGCGCGTCGGCTCGTCGACGATCAGCACATTGGGCCGCATCGCCAGCCACTTGCCGATGACGATCTTCTGCTGGTTGCCGCCGGAGAGATTGCCGACCGCCTGGCGCCAGCTCGGCGTCTTGATCTCCAGCCGGTCGCGGTACTGCTCGAAGATCGCCAGTTCCGCGCCGTCCGACACGAACGGTCCGGCGGTGAGATCATCGACTTGCGGCAGGGTGATGTTGTCGCGGCAGTTCATGCCGAGCACCAGCCCCTGCTCCTTGCGGCTTTCCGGGACCAGCGAAATGCCGTTGGCGATCGCATCGACGGGCGAGGAAATGCGCACCTCCTTGCCCTCCAGAAGGATCGTTCCGGCACTCGGCGTGCGCAGGCCGAACAGCGTTTCGGCAATTTCCGTCCGCCCCGCGCCGACAAGGCCGTAAAAGCCGACCACCTCCCCGGAGCGGACGTTGAAGGTGATGTCACGGTAGAGCGACCCGCAGGACAGTCCGCGCACCTCCAGCGCCACATCGCCGAACTCGACCTGCGCTTCATTGCGTGAGAGATCGAGGCTGCGCCCGATCATCAGCTGGGTAACCTCGTCCTCGTTGGTTTCCGCCGTCACCAGCGTTCCGCGATAGGTGCCGTCGCGCAGCACGCTGATGCGGTCGGAGATCGTGAAGATCTCCTCCATCCGGTGTGAGATGTAGACAATGCCGACGCCGCGCGCCTTGAGGTCGCGGATGATGTCGAAGAGCACGACCTTTTCCGCGTCCGTGAGCGAGGCGGTCGGCTCGTCGAAGATCACCGCCTTGGCGTTGACGGTCAGCGCGCGGGCGATCTCCACCATCTGCTTGTTGGCGATCGACAGGTCGCTGACACGGGTTTGCGGACCGAACTTGCAATTGAGCCGCTTCAGGATCTCGCCGGCCTGAGCGTAGAGTGTCTTCCAGTCGACGCGACCGAAGCTCTTGGTCGGCAGCTCGCCGAGGTAGATGTTTTCCGCCGCCGACATTTCCTCCGCGAGACTGAGCTCCTGGTGGATCAGCACGACGCCCTTGGCCTTGGCCTCCAGCGGCGTGCGCATCACCACCTCGTTTTCCTCGATGAAGATACGCCCCTCGTTCGGCTGATGCATGCCGGCGAGCGTTTTCATCAGGGTCGACTTGCCGGCGCCGTTCTCGCCGAGAAGCGCGTGAACCTCGCCGGGCAGCACCTCAAAGCTGACGCCATCGAGCGCGCGCACGCCGGGAAACGTCTTGACGATGCCCTCGAGCCGCAGGGCCGGGATCGGCGCCATCATATCTTCAACTCCTGTTTGCCGCGACGGTTGAGCTGCTTGTCGAGGAACAGCACCGCGATCAGGATCACGCCGAGAATGACGAGAACGTAGAAGGCCGGCACCTGCATCAGGTTCATGCCGTTGCGCAGGATGCCGATGGCAAGCACGCCGCCGAAGGTGCCGATGATATTGCCGGCACCGCCGGTGAGCTTGGTGCCGCCGAGCACGGTCGCGGTAATCACCCAAAGCTCGTAGTCGCGCCCGAGATTGGGCGTCGCCGCGCCCATCTGCGACGACAGCGTGACCCCGGCAAGGGCGGCGAAGAAGCCGACGATCATGAAATTGATCATCATGTGCGGCCCGACGCGGATGCCGGCATTGACCGCCGCCTCCCGGTTGCCGCCGACCGCATAGGTGTTGCGCCCGTGCACCGTGCGCGACAGCAGCAGGTGGGTCACCACGGTAAAAAGCAGAAAGAGCACGGCGAGCGTTGGCAACGGACCGACCGAGCTTGAGCCGAAGTCGGAATAGGCGAAATTCGAGGCGAAGAAGGATTCCTCGCGGGTGTAGATGAAGACCAGTCCGCGCACGCCGATCATCGCCCCCAGCGTGACGATGAAGGCATCGACGCCGGTCTTCCAGACGATGAAGCCGTTGAGCGCGCCGAGCGCGATGCCCGCCGCCAAGGCCGTCGCCACGGCGGGAAGGATCGCCCAATCGCCCCAGGTCGCGAAAACGCCCCAGCTTTGCAGGTCGACGGCAAGGCTCGCGGCCAGCGCGACGACGGCCCCGACGCTCAGGTCGATGTTGCCGTTGATCATGACGAGCGTCATGCCCAGCGCGATCAGCCCGATGGTCGATGTCTGGACGAGGATGTTCCGGAAGTTCTGTAGGTCGAAGAAATACTCGTTCGAGACACTGAAGAACACGAAGATGATGACGATGAACCCCCAGATCGGGTTGCGCATCAGCCATGTCGCGAAAGCGTTTTTCGAGGTATCGGCCATGGGTTCCTCCTCAGGCGATCGGCGACAGCAGCCGGCCGCGTTTCGCCGCGATGTCGAGCCAGACCGCAAGAATGATGACCACCCAGGTCACGAGCCACTGGGCGTAGTAGGGAAAGCCCATGAGCAGAAGTCCATTCTGGATGAAACCGAGAATGAGCACGCCGATCACGGTCTTCAGGATGTTGCCCGACCCGCCGAGAAGCGAGGTGCCACCGAGGATCACGCCGGCGAGCACCAGCAGTTCGTAGCCCTGGCCGACGTTGTTCTGGCTGCCCATCACCCGGCTGCCCAGGATCAGTGCGGCAATTCCGGTGGTGAAGGCGGAAATCAGATAGGTGGAAAACACCAGTCGGGAGCGGCGGATCCCGGAGAAGACGGCCGCCGTGGGATTGCCGCCGACGGCATAGACCCGGCGCCCGAAGGGCGTATAGGCCATCACCACATGCATGAAGAGCGCAAGGCCCAGGAACATCAGGATGGGGGTTGCGATGCCGAGGATGTGGCCGCGCCCGAAAATGGCGAACCACGTCGTCTCCTGATCGAGAATGTCGACGTTCTTGCCGCCGGTGTAGATCAGGGTGAGCCCCTGGATCGCCGACAGCATGCCGAGCGTGACGATGAGCGAGTTGAGCCGCGCCACCCCGACCAGAAACCCGTTGATCGCCCCGAGCACGAGCGTCGCGGCCAGCATCACGATAATGGCCAGTTCCGGGCCGATCTTGTCGTGCAGGTCGACGACCAGAACGGTCGAGAACGACAGCATCGATCCGACCGACAGGTCGAGGTTTCCGCCGATCACCACCACCGTGACGCCGATGGCCATGACGCCGATGATGGCCGCCTGACGGATGACGGTCTCGAGATTTTCAGGCGTCAGGAAACGATCGCTGAACACCGCGAAGCCGACAAGGAATATGGCAAAGGCGATCAGAATGCCCTGCCGGGCGAGCAGATCGCCGATGGATTTCAGGCGTGGGTCCGCCATCCGGTTTTCCTCCCCATAGGTCCCGCCGGTCTTTGCGGCGGTTTCGGCGTCAGACCAATGTCATGCCGCCGTCAATCATGACGATTTGGCCCGTCATGTAGTCGCTGTCACGCGACGCCAGAAATGTTGTCGTTCCGGTGATATCGGCCGGCGTCGCGACCCGCCCCTTGAGGATCTCGGAGGAAAACTCCTCCATCGCCTGTCCGGGGCGCTCCGATGCGCCGATCGCCATCAGATCGCGGTCGACCTCCTCCCACATTTCGGTCGCGACCACGCCGGGGGCAAACCCCGTCACCGTAATATCGTGTCGCGCAAGATCCCGGGCCCCCGACTGGGTCAGCGAGACCACCGCCCATTTGGAGGCGCAGTAGGGCGCCACATTGTCGAAGCCCTGGCGGCTGGCGATCGAGGCGGTGTTGACGATCTTGCCGCCACCGCCCTGGGCGATCATCTGCCGCGCGGCCTCCTGCATGCCGATGAGAACGCCGAGACCGTTCACATCCATAATGAACCGCCAGTTCTCCTCGGTCACATCCAGGAAGTTCATCGGCCGGTTGACGCCGGCATTGTTGAACTTCACATCGACGCGGCCGAACGCATCGGCGACGCGCGCGATCATGTCGCGCACCTGATCGCGCTTGGACACGTCGACTGCGGCGGCCATAACCTTACCGCCGCCTGCAGCCGCCCGTTCGGCGTTTTCACCCGCCACATGGGCGGCCTTTTCGCCGTTGATGTCGGCGAAACAGACATCCGCCCCTTCGTCCAGCAGCGCCTCGCCGATCGCCCGGCCGATGCCCTGCGCTGCGCCCGTCACCAGACAGGCGCGCCCCGAGACACGTCCCATGACGCCTCCCCCGTTTGTTCGCTCGAAAGGAAAAGGCGCGGACCCGAACGGGGTCCGCGCCAAAGGTGGGAGGGTCAGAAGACGGGCTTGTCGAACTCGTCCATGTTCGCCTTGGTGATCTTCGGCGTGTCGAAGTAGTTGAGGGCCGGAACGTCCTTGCCGGCGAGCACGTCGAGCGCGGTCTTCAGCGCGGCTTCCGCATCGTCGACCGGGGACTGGTAGATCGAGCCGTAATATTCGCCACGGGCCATCGCCTCGTAGCCGACGGCGAAGTTGGTCGCGCCCACGAAGGCGATGTCGCCGGCCCGTCCCGCCGCCTTGGCCGCATTCAGCGCGCCGACGCCCATGTTGTCGTCGCCGGCATAGACGCCGTCGATCTGGTCATACTTCACGAGGAAGCTTTCCATCACGCGCTGGGACTTCTCGCGGTTCCAGTCGCCCGGCTGCGTTTCCATCAGTTCGACATCCGGGCAGACCTCCGGGAGACGGTCCTCGAAGCCCTTGGCCCGCTCGATGGCGGTCGTATAGCCCGGCTGGCCGGAGATCTGGACGATCTTGCCCTTGCCGTCGAGCGCCTCGCACATCAGTTCGGCCGAACGGGCGCCCTGCGTGATGTTGTCGGGACCGGAGAAGGACGCGATGAACTGAAGGCCTTCCTCGGCGATGTTGGAGTTGGTGACGATCACCGGAATGCCGGCTTGATGCGCCTTGCGGACCGCCGGAACCACGGCCTTGCCGTTGGTCGGCCAGATGATGATGGCGTCGACGTTCTGCTGGATCAGGTCCTGGATCTGGGCGATCTGGCGGGCGACGTCGCCGCCGGCATCGAGTACGACCGCCTCGACGTTCTCGTTTTCATCGGCGGCGGCGATGAACGCCTTCTCGTAGGTCGTCTGATAGCTGTCGACCCCGACGTTGTTCTGCGTGATGCCGATCTTGTAGGTCTCGGCCTGCGCGGCACCGGAAGCGCCGATGAGAGCGGTGGTCGCGACGAGCGCGGCTGCGAGCTTGAGCGTCATAAGGTGTTTCCTCCCTTGGAAAATCTGTCGTGCTGATTGCGCCTCGTCCTCCCGGGCCAGGGATTTTCATCCCCTGCAATCAGATACCAAGATCATTCTCCCGACGTCGTTCTCATACCGCACAATTTTTGTCCATTCTGGATGTTTTTATGTCCAAAATGGATGAATTGGCGGTAACGCCCCCTCCCTCGAAATGACCATTTTGAAGGAAGCTCGACATGACCAGACGTTCACGCTCCCACTTCAACGCGACAACGGACTTCAAAGTGACTGCCCAGCCCGCCACGAACATCCAAAGCGGATATTCAGCTGACGCCCTCGCGGCGGGGCAGCCGGGCGACAACCGTGCCGAAATGCTGGACGTGATCGGGTTTCTCGAAGCCTTCGCGGGCGAAGTGGAAACCAGCATCGAGCCGAGCGCGCCAAACCCCTACTTCAACATGGCGATGCATCTGATGCGCAGCCATCTCGAGGGACGGATCGTCACCGCCTCCGCGCTCGTGGCCGCTTCCGGCGTGCCCTATGCCACCGCCATGCGCAAGCTCGGCGAGATGCAGAAGAGCGGCCTGATCGAACAGCGCCCGCGCACCCGCAGCGGACGCAGCTTCTCGCTCCATCCAAGCGCCGAGCTGATCCAGAAGTGGAGCCAGCTGTCCGACCGCCTCCAGCGCATCGCGCAACAGACCTTCGGCGGCGGCCCCGCAACGGCCGAGGAGGCCGACTATTATTTCGGCGGGTCCTACATGGCCGGCCATTCGATCCAGCCACCGCAGGTCCTGCCCGAACCGCTGGCGCTTCCCGGCGGATTGCGGATCCTGGTTCACGGCGATCCGACCTTCATGGTCATGGAGAACCTGAAGCGCCAGTTCGAGCAACTTGTCGGCAGCAAGATCAACCAGCGCGCCTTCTCCATCGACCGGCTGCACGAGGAAGCCCTGCGCAATGCCGAAAGGGCAGCAAGCCGCTACGATCTGATCGCCGTCGACCTGCCCTGGATCGGCGAATTCGTGAAAAAGGGCGTCCTGCTTCCGCTCGACGAGGTGCTGGACGTCGAGCGCCTCGATCCGAGCGACTTCCACACCGCCGGCTGGCGCGCCGCCCACTGGAACGGGCGCCCCTACGGCGTTCCGAGCCAGACCACGCCGGAGCTGTTCTTCTACCGCCGCGACCTGTTCGCCGCAGCCGGCCTGGAGCCGCCGACGACGACCGACGCGGTTCTGGAAGCGGCGCGCGCCCTGCACGACCCGGCGCAGGGACGATACGGCATCGCCTGGAACGCCGCGCGCGGCACAGCGCTTGGCCACACCTTCATCATGACCTGCGCGGACTTCGGCCAGCCGATCATCAACATGAAGCGGATCGCCGGCGGCTATGACGCCGACCATCTCGACCGGAGCGATCTCGAACCCACCATCGACACGCCCCGGGCGCTCGAGGCGGCGGAATATCTCAAGGCGCTCCTGGACTTCTCGCCGCCCGACATCCTGTCGATGTCCTGGTACGAGCGCGTCCGGCCCTATGCGTCGGGCCGGGTTGCCATGGCCTATGGCTACNCGCTGCTCGCCCCCTATTTCGAGCAGGNCCCGAGTTCGCCCGCCTGCGGGCAGACCGGCTATCTGCCCCATCCGCCCGGACCGAAGGGATCTCCGGTCGCACCGGTCGGCGGCTATGTGCTTGCCGTGCCCGCGAACCTTCCCGAAGAGCGCCGGGCGGCGGCGGTAGAGGCCCTGATCGCCTTCACCTCGCCGGAAGCGCAGAAACTCTATGTCGTCAACGGCAGCCGCACCGCACCGCGCTATTCGGTCGGCGCGGACCCGGAGGTCCGGCGGCTCTCGACCATCTTCGAAGCCGTGGACGCCATGTCCTGGCGCGACGAACTGCAGTTCTGGCCGCGGCCTCCGATCCCGGAAATCTCGAAGATCATCAGCATCTGCGGACAGGAGATGCACGACATGCTGCGAGGGGTCATTCCCCCGCGCGACGCGCTGGAGCGGGCCCAGGCACGGGCCGCCCAGGTGATGAGACAATAAGCCACTCAAGGGAGGGAAAAATGGACCCCAATCGTCTCAAGGGAAAGAACATCATGATCACCGGCGCGGCCCAGGGCATGGGTGCGGCCAATGCGGAATATTTCGCAGCCCAGGGCGCGAATGTCTGCATCGGTGACATCAATGTCGACGGGGTCCGCGAGGTCGCGGAGCGCATCAACGCCGCCGGCAACGGCAAGGCCGTGGCAGTGAAGCTCGACGTGACGAAACGCGAGGACAACACCGCCGCCGTGGCGAAGACGGTCGAGGCCTTCGGCTCGATCAACGTGGCGCTGCTGAATGCCGGCGTGAACAAGCCCAAGATGTTCCTCGATATCGACGAGGAAAACTGGGACATGATCATGAACATCAATGCCAAGGGCCAGCTCTTCGGCATGCAGGAAGCCGCCAAGCAGATGATCGCCCAGAGCAAGGAGCACGGCCCCTACAAGATCGTCAACGTCGGCAGCATCGTGTCGCGCACCGCCTTTCTCGATGTGATCCCCTATTCCTGCTCCAAATACTGCACGCTCGCGCTGATCATCGGCGGCGCCAAGGCGCTGGCGGAGCACAATATCACCGTGAACGGCTACGGGCCGGGCGTGGTGCGCACCGAGCTGTGGGAGCAGCTCGACAAGGACCTCGTCGAGATCGGCATGTTCGAGGAAGAGGGCCAGTCGATGGACCATCTCGCCAAGACCATGATCACGATGAAGCGCTATTCCTATCCCGACGACGTCAAGGGAACCGCCGCGTTCCTGTGCTCTGACGAGAGCGACTACATGACCGGCCAGCTCATCATGATCGACGGCGGCATGATCATGCAGTGACGCCTGGCGCGTCCGGGCACCCCGTATCGCCCGCGCATCCGCTCGATTTTCTTTCCAAGGACATACCGGCCGGCCCGCGCGTCATCGCGTGCGCCGCCAAGGGAGGCTTCAAACCATGACCAATGCCCTAAACCCGCGCATCCTGCAGCCGGGCGACATCGACCCCAACTGGCGCTGGGACAAGCATATTCCGGCCCTTGGCCACACCGCCGTCGACTTCGAGCGCCGCGTCGACCACGACCGGCTGCGCCGCTACCGGCTGTCGCGCACCAAGGACGCGCTGAAGAAATCCGGCCTCGGCTCGCTGCTGACCTTCGACGTCAACAACATCCGCTACATCACCGGCACCAAGATCGGCGAATGGGAGCGCGACAAGATGTGCCGCTTCGCGCTGCTCACCGGCGACGAGGAACCCTACGTCTGGGACTTCGGATCGGCTGCCGTCCACCACAAGGAATATTGCGACTGGCTCGACCCGGAGCGCTGCCGCGCCGGCGTCGTCGGCATGCGCGGCACCATCCCGCCGAGCTTCGGACTGATGAAGCGCTACGCGGAGGAAATCGCCTCGCTGATCAAGAAGGCAGGCATGGCCGGCATGCCGGTGGGCGTCGATTATGCCGAGACCGCGATGTTCTTCGCGCTTCAGGAAGCCGGCTTGAACGTTGTCGACGGCCAGCAGGTCATGCTGGGCGCGCGCGAGATCAAGAACATCGACGAGATCCAGCTGCTCAACCAGGCCGCCAGCATGGTGGACGGCGTCTACGACATGATCTGGCACGAGCTCAGGCCCGGCATTCGCGAGAACGACATCGTCGCCATGGCCAACAAGATGCTCTACGAAATGGGCTCCGACGATGTGGAGGCGATCAACGCGATTGCCGGCGAGCGCTGCAATCCGCACCCGCACAACTTCACGGACCGTCTGTTCCGCCCCGGCGATCAGGCCTTCTTCGACATTCTGCAGAGCTATCAGGGCTACCGCACCTGCTACTACCGCACGTTCAACATCGGCCGCGCCACGCCCGCGCAGAATGACGCCTACGTCCGCTGCCGCGAGTGGCTCGACAATGCCATTGCGCTGATCAAGCCGGGCGTCTCCACCGATACGGTCGCCAAGGCCTTTCCCAAGGCAGAAGAGTTCGGCTTCCCGGACGAGCTCTCGGCTTTTGGCCTGCAGTTCGGCCACGGCCTCGGCCTTGCCCTGCACGAGCGTCCGATCATCAGCCGTGCGGTCTCGCTAGACAATCCGATGGAAATCCAGACCGGCATGGTCTTCGCGCTGGAGACCTACTGCCCGGCGGCCGACGGCTATTCGGCCGCCCGCATCGAGGAAGAGGTCGTCGTCACCGACAAGGGCTGCACGGTGATCAGCCTGTTCCCGGCCGAGGATCTTCCGATCGCCAACCGCTACTGACGACCACAGGCGCCGGCCCCGTGCCGGCGCCGGCCAGGGAGGAGGCCAGACATGAGTGCCGCACGAAAGAAAAAGACGAATGCCGAGGATTATCTGCGCATGTACCGGCAGATGGTGCGCATTCGCGCCTTCGAGGACAGGGCCAACCAGCTCTATCTCTCCGCCAAGATGCCCGGCCTGACCCACATGTATTCCGGCCAGGAGGCCGTGGCGGTGGGCATTTGCGAGGCCCTGACGGCGACCGACAGGATCACCTCGACCCATCGCGGCCACGGACACTGCGTGGCCAAGGGCGCGAACTTCAAGGAGATGTTCTGCGAGCTTCTGGGCAAGGAGGAAGGCTACTGCCGCGGCAAGGGCGGGTCGATGCATATCGCCGACCAGAGCAACGGCAATCTCGGCGCAAACGCCATCGTCGGCGGCTCCATGGGCATCGCCACGGGTGCTGCGCTCAGCGCCAAGCGTCTCGGCACCGGCGACGTCGCGGTCTGCTTCTTCGGCGACGGCGCGACCGCGCAGGGCCTCTGGTACGAGGTGATGAACATGGCCGCCCTGTGGGGTCTGCCGGTGATCTACGCCTGCGAGAACAACGGCTACTCCGAATACACAAAGACCGACGAGATCGCCGCCGGCTCGCTCACCGCGCGCGCCGAGGCCTTCGGCATCGAGGCGCATGTCGTCGACGGACAGGACGTGCTTGCCGTCAACGACCTGACGCAGAAGCTGGTGGCGCGGGCGCGCAAGGGCGAAGGCCCCTTCTTCATCCAGCTCGACACCTACCGCTACCACGGTCACCACGTCGGCGACATCAACCGCGAATACTACCGTTCCAAGGACGAGGAGGCGCTGTGGAGGTCCGAGCGCGACCCGATCGTCAATTTCGGCAAGTGGCTGGTTGACCAGGGCATCTCGTCCTCCGACGACCTCGACAAGGTGAAGAGCGAGGTCGAGGCGGACGCCGATGCGGCCGTCGCCTATGCGGAAGCCGCCCCCTATCCCGATACGCGCGAAGTCGACATGCATGTCTACGCGCCCAGTGCTGCTTGAGGAGGCGCGAGATGAGAGAGATCACCCTGTCGAAGGCGGTGAACGAAGCCATCGCCGAGGAAATGCGCCGCGACGAGACCATTTTCCTGCTCGGCGAGGATGTCGCGGAAGCGGGCACGCCCTTCAAGGTGCTGTCGGGCCTCGTGGAGGAATTCGGCACCGAGCGCGTGATCGACACGCCGATTTCCGAGCCGGGCTTCACCGGCATTGCGGTGGGCGCGGCACTGACCGGTTCGCGCCCGATCGTCGACCTGATGTTCGGCGACTTCCTGTTCCTGATCATGGACCAGCTCTGCAACCAGGCCGCCAAGGCCTATTACATGTCCGGCGGCAAGCTGAACGTGCCGATGGTGCTGCGCACCAATCTTGGCGCGACGCGCCGCTCCGCCGCCCAACACTCGCAGTCGCTCCATGCGCTGGTCGCGCATATCCCGGGCCTCAAGGTCGCGCTCCCCTCCTCCGCCTATGAGGCGAAGGGGCTGATGAAGACCGCGATCCGCGACAACAACCCGGTCGTCATCTTCGAAGACAAGCTGATGTACCAGGACAAGGCGCCCGTGCCGGAGGAGGAGTATCTGATCCCCTTCGGCGAGGCCAACGTGAAGCGCGAGGGCAAGGACATCACGCTGATCGGCACCTCCTCCATGGTGCAGGTGGCGGAAGCCGCCGCCGAAATCCTGGCGAAGGAAGGGATCGAGGCGGAGGTGATCGACCCGCGCACCATCGTGCCGCTCGACGAGGAGACGCTGCTGCGCTCGGTCAAGAAGACCTCGCGGGCCATCGTCATCGACGAGGGCCACCAGAGCTACGGGATCACCGGCGAGATCGCCAGCCGGCTGAACGAAAAGGCCTTCTATCATCTCGACGCGCCGGTGGTGCGCATGGGCGCGATGGATGTGCCGGTGCCCTTCTCGCCAGCGCTTGAGGATCTCACCGTCCCGACGGTCGAAAAGGTGACGGCCATGGCCCGCAGGCTGGTCGCCGGGGAGATGATCCATGCCGCATGACGTCATCATGCCGGCTCTCGGCATGGCGCAGGACTCAGGCCTGATCGTCTCCTGGCTGAAGAGCCCCGGCGACGCCGTCAAGGCCGGCGATGCGCTGATGGAGGGGGAGACCGACAAGGCGACCATGGAGGTCGAGG
>PARB01000040.1 GCA_002709505.1 Paracoccaceae bacterium
CAGCCGGGCGTGCGCTATTCGCTCGACGAGCCGCAAGCCTATGTCGATGCCAATGTGACCGGCTTTCTGACGATCCTGGAATGCGCCCGTCATTTCCCGGTCGACCACGTCGTCTATGCCTCGACCTCCTCGGTCTACGGGCTCGACGAGGACATGCCGCTTTCGCCCCATCGCGGCGGCGATCATCCGATCTCGCTCTATGCGGCGACGAAGAAGGCCAATGAGGCGATGGCGCACAGCTATGCGCATCTCTTCCGCATCCCGCTCACGGGCCTGCGCTTCTTCACCGTCTACGGCCCTTGGGCGCGGCCGGACATGGCGCTGTTCAAGTTCACCCGCGCGGTCTTGGCCGGCGAGCCACTCGACATCTACAACAACGGCCAGATGGTGCGCGACTTCACCTATGTGGACGACATCGTCGAGGGCATCCTGCGTATTGCCGACCGCCCGGCAACGCCCGATCCCGAATGGACCGGGAAGACGCCCGACCCGGCCACGAGTTCCGCCCCCTACCGCATCTACAACATCGGCAATTCCGAGCCGGTGGAGCTGATGCGCTACGTCGAGGCGGTCGAAAAGGCCTGCGGCAAGAAGGCCATCCGCAACTTCATGCCGCTGCAGCCCGGCGACGTGCTGAAGACCTGGGCCGATGTGGACGACCTGAGCCAGGCGACGGGGTTCCGTCCGAAGACGGCGGTCGAAGACGGGGTGAAGGCCTTCGTCGACTGGTACCGCGACTTTTACAAGGTGTAAGCCGCGCGCTGCCGACGCCTGTTTCGGTCCGGGGCCGTTTCCATGACCCGAGACTTTGGAGGTTTTCGTGAAAACACCTGCAGGCCGGCTCCGCATCGCGGTGCTCTTCGGCGGACGCTCCGCCGAACATGACGTGTCGGTGCTCTCGGCAACGAATGTCATGCGCGCGCTCGACCCGCAAAAATATGAAGCCGTTCCGATCTATGTCACCCGGGCGGGCCAGTGGCTGCTGAGCCGCTATCAGGACGGAGCACTGGCAAAGCCCTCACAAGGCACCGAGGTCGCGCTCCTGCCGGGCGGACAAGGCCGGATGCTGGCGGTGTCCGACGGGGCCACAGCGCATGAGGTGCCGCGCATCGACATCCTGTTTCCGGTGCTGCACGGCCTTCATGGCGAGGACGGAGCGGTTCAGGGCCTTTGCGAGGTGGCGCGCGTTCCGCTCGCAGGCTGCGGCGTGCTCGGATCCGCCACGGCGCTCGACAAGGACATCGCCAAGCGGCTGTTCAACGAGGCGGGCCTTCCCACCGCGCGCTCCGTCACGGTCCATGTCACCGCCCCGCCGCCCTTCGCGGAGATCGAAGACCGGCTGGGTCTTCCGGTCTTCGTCAAGCCGGCGCGCCAGGGATCTTCGGTCGGGGTCAGCAAGGTCGCGAGTGAACAGGACTACCAGGCGGCGCTCGCCGAGGGATTCAAGCACGACCGCAAGCTCGTCGTCGAGGCGTTCGTCAAGGCCCGCGAGATCGAGTTCGCCATTCTGGAAAACCCGGACGGCGATCTCTTCGTCACCCGTCCGGGCGAAATCGTACCGGCGGAGCAGCACGGCTTCTACAGCTACGACGCCAAATACATCGATGCGGATGGCGCCGCGCTGAAGATCCCGGCCGAAATGCCGGAGGAGATGGAAAACCGGATGCGCGACATGGCGAAAGCGGCCTTTCGCGCGCTCGGCTGCGACGGCATGGCCCGGGCCGACTTCTTCGTCACCGACACGCAGGCCATCCTTGTCAACGAGCTCAACACCATCCCGGGCTTCACCGACATAAGCATGTATTCCAAGGTCATGGCGGCGAGCGGCGTCGGCTATGCGGAGGTCATCGACCGGTTGGTGGCCCATGGACTGGCGCGCGCCGGGCGCAGCGGGTAACCGGCGCCCGGCACCACGCGCCCCCCGTTCAGCCGGGAAGGCCGTCGAGGCGGGGCACGCTCTCAAGATCCTCGTCCCACGCCGCCCGGTTGGCGCAGCAGATATGCGCGGTCGGGCGCATGTCGAATGCGCTGTCGAGGCTCCCGGCCGGCACGACCAGAAGCGTGCCGTCCATCTGAAACCCCGGCAGCGCCGAGCCGCAATCCGGGCAAAAGCTCTTTTCATGTCGGGTATCGGGAACCCGGTAGGTCTTCACCCGATCCGCGCCGCTCAGCCATTCGAGTGTGGCGGAGGAGGAAAACAGGTTCGCGGCATGGGCCGAACCGGTGTCCTTGCGACATCTGGCACAGTGGCACAGGAAGAACGCCTCGAAGGATCCGGTGATTTCGAATGTGACTGCGCCGCAGGCGCAGCCACCGGAAACGGGCTGGGTCATAATCGTCCTCATAACAGATTGTTCGAAAAAGGAGTGCTGGAGGGATCGCGCGCGGCGATCAGCCCTTGGTCTTTTCGGCTTTGGCGCGGGCGAAACGGGCGCGCAGCTGCGCGCCGCGGCCTTCCTTCACCACCTGACGGGCGCGGCCGATCGCCAGGCCGTCATCCGGCACATCGGCCGTGATCACGCCGCCGGCTGCCAGATAGGCACCGTCACCGATGGACAGCGGCGCAACCAGCGTGGAATTCGACCCGACGAAGGCCCCCGCCCCGATGTCGGTGTGATGCTTGAGAAAGCCGTCGTAGTTGCAGGTGATCGTACCGGCGCCGATGTTAGCCTTCTCGCCGACGCGGGCATCGCCGATGTAGCTGAGATGATTGACCTTCGCGCCGGCCTCGACCGTCGCATTCTTGATCTCGACGAAATTGCCGATGTGGGCGGCGGAGCCAATCTCCGCACCGGGCCGCAGGCGGGCATAGGGGCCAACCGTCGCGTCCTGGCCGACACTTGCCGCCTCCAGATGGGAGAAGGCGCGGATGCGCGCGCCATCGGCGACCGTGACCCCCGGGCCGAACACCACATTCGGCTCGATCACCGCATCCTGCCCGAGTGTCGTATCGTGGGAGAAGAACACGGTATCGGGCGCGATCAACGTGGCGCCCGCCTCCATCGCCTCCGCCCGCATCGTGGCCTGAAAATGGGCTTCAACCGCCGCAAGGTCGGCCCGCGTCCCCACGCGCCGAACCTCCGCATCGCTTCCGATCTCGCTGACCACCGCCAGTCCAAGCGCCTGGACGGCGCGCGTCACATCCGAAAGATCGCCCGTCCCCAGGCCGGGCTCGGCATCGATCCGGGACAGGATTTCGGGGAACAGGGCTCCGGCGAGCGCCATGATCCCGCTGGGACGAACGTTTTCCGGCTGCCCCTCCCGCGATCCCAGCATTACGACATCAGCCCCCTCGCCCAGGCGCGACGACAGCCGCATCAGGGTCTCGCCCATGATGAACGGCCGGTCGCCAGGCAGGAGGAACACCTGATCGGGCACCTCGCCATGGGCGGCCAAGGCGGCGGCGAGTGCCTGTGCGCCTCCCTGTTCCTCCGTTTGAACATGACAGCTTGCGTCGGGCGCCCACCGGGCTACCTCCGCGGCGAGCCCCTCCATGTCCGGCCCGACGATCACCGCTGTCCGCTCGATCCCCGCGCTGGCGACACTTGCAAGGACATGCCCCACAAGCGACAGATTGCCGACCTCGTGAAGCGCCAACGGCCACTTCGAGGCCATGCGCGTACCGGGATCGGCCGCAAGAACGATGGCAAGACGGGAACGGGATGACATGGAAACCCTCGGTGTCGGAAATGAATGGCTTTGGCTGAAGTCATCCTTCGCCACGGGCGTCGCGTCAAGCACCGGACCAAAGGCACGCGCGATTTGGGCCCATCGGAACAGGCCCCCGCACAGCAGGCATCGACCTTGAACCCCGACGCAAAAGCGGGTCTATGTTTGCATCAGGCATTGCAGTGCCACCGCGTCCCTCCCGCCGTCAGTCCGAGAGCCCATGTCCGCCCCAACCTCACATCCGCCGCGCGCCTTGCCAAGGCTCGCCTATTTCCCCGTCACCTTCTTCGCCGTCGTCATGGGACTGGCGGGGCTGGCGCTCGCCACGCACCGGGTGGAGCTCTGGCTGGGGGCCGGGTCGCACATCAGCATCGGCCTGATCGCGCTGACCGCTCTGGTGTTCTGCACCATCGCGGCGCTGTTCGTGCACAAGGGCCTGCGCCATCCGGCGGAACTGCGCGCGGAATGGAATCACCCGGTCCGGATCGCCTTCTTCCCGGCGATCACCATCGGTGCCCTCCTGATCGCCGCCGGACTGCTTCCGGTCAGTGAAACGCTCGCCCGCGCGATCTGGATTCCGGCAGCTGTCGCCCATCTCGTGGTGACCCTCGGCGTGGTGTCAGCCTGGATCAGCCATCGCACCTTTGAACAGGCGCATCTGACCCCGGCCTGGTTCATTCCCGCCGTTGGCAACGTTCTGGTGCCGGTTGCAGGCGTCCGGCTCGGTTATCTCGAGGTGTCGTGGTTCTTCTTTTCGGTCGGAATGCTGTTCTGGCTTGTGTTTCTGACGCTGGTGTTCAACCGGCTCATCTTCCACAATCCGCTGCCCGAACGCCTGCTGCCGACGCTGGTGATCCTGATCGCTCCGCCGTCGGCCGGCTTTGTCGCCTGGTATCAGATCAACGGCGGCGAGATCGATGCCGTGGCCCGGCTGCTGTACTACTGCGGACTGATGTTCGTGCTGATCACGCTGACGCAAGTCGGGAAACTTCTGCGCTTGCCCTTCGCCATGTCGTGGTGGGCCTATTCCTTCCCGGTCGCCGCCTTCACCATCGCCTCCTCGCTCTTCGCCGAGAAGACCGGTCACGGCTTCCAGCAGGTCGTCATGCTGGTGTCCTACGTCGTGCTCCTGGGGGTGATCGCACTCCTCGTGCTCAAGACCGCAGGCGCGATCCGGCGGGACGAAATCTGCCAGCCGGAAGGATGACGGCCCCTCACCACAGGGTCTTGCGCGCCCGTTCCGGCCAGTCCGCGTCATAGGCCGGGCCGCCTTCGCGCGCATTGCTCACCTCGGAGAGGATCTCGCCGGGCGTCGGAAGACCGGCCGGATCGCGACGCGCATCCGGCTCCCACAGCCGGGAGCGGACGATGGCGCGCGCGCACTGGAAATAGACCCGTTCCACATCCACAAGAATGACGGACCGCGGTGCTTTCCCCTCGACCGCGAAGGAGGCGAGCAGATCGGGGTCGACGCTGATATGCGCCCGCCCGTTGACCCGCAAGGTGGTGCCGCTGCCGGGGATCAGGAAAAGAAGCGCGACGCGCGGATCGCGCACGATGTTGCGCAGTGAATCGATACGGTTGTTACCGCGCCGGTCCGGGATCGACAGGCGCCGGGGTGTGTCGATGCGAACGACCGCTCCCGCATCGCCGCGCGGCGAGCAGTCGAGCCCCTCCGGCCCGCTGGTGGCCAGCGCGACAAAGGGCGACGCTTCGATCAGCCGGGCATAGGCCGCGTTGATATGGTCGAGCTCCTTGACCGTCGAGGCCGCCGCCGGCGTGCCATAGATCGCCTCAAGCCGGTCGATGCTGTCTATTGTCGTCATTGTCAAGTCCCGGTTGTCCTGTCAGCGGGTCCATCGCGCCTGCCCCCGGTCGACCTATAAGCGATCCCGGCGGGCCGGGCGAGCGATGTCACTCGGCCGCCTGCGCGGCCTTCGCCTTGATCACCGGCTCCATTTTCTCCAGCTCCGCCATCTCGAGATGGCAAAGGATCTTGTGCCCGCTCTCGAACGTTCGCAGGGGCGGCGCATCCGTGTCGCAAACGCCCGCAATCATATAGGCGCAGCGCGTGGAGAACGGGCAGCCCTTCGGCGGATTGGCCGGCGACGGGATCTCGCCCTTGAGCACAATGTGGCGCTTTTCCACACGGGTATCGGCGATCGGCACGGCGGCCAGCAGCGCTTCCGTATAGGGATGATACGGCGGCGCGAAGATCTCCTCCGTCGTCCCCTGCTCCATGATCTGCCCGAGATACATCACCACGATCCGGTCGGCGAGATAGCGCACGACCGAAAGATCGTGGCTGATGAACAGCATGGTCGTGCGGTTTTCCCGCTGGATGTCCATCAGCAGCTCGGTGACGGCGGCCTGGACGGAGACATCGAGCGCCGAGACCGGCTCGTCGGCGATCACGACACTGGGGTTGCCGGCAAAGGCGCGGGCAATGCCCACGCGCTGCTTCTGCCCGCCGGAGAGCTGGCGCGGCTTGCGCTTGGCGAAATCGCGCGGCAGCTTCACCGTGTCGAGCAGCCGGTAGATAATCTCCTCGACCTCCTCGTCGGTTCTTGCGACGCCGAACTTGCGGATCACGCGACCGATCTGGCTGCCGATCGTATGCGACGGGTTGAGCGTGTCGAACGGGTTCTGGAACACCATCTGCAGCTTGGAGATCGTCTCGCTGTCGCGCTTGTCGACCGGAAGGTCGCCCAGTTCGACATTGCCCAGCATCACCTTGCCGTCGGTCGCATCCTCCAGCCCCATCAGCACCTTGGCGAAAGTCGACTTGCCGCAGCCGGACTCCCCGACAATGGCGACGGTCTCGGCCTCACGGGCGGTGAAGGTCAGCTTTTCGTTCGCCTTCACCGTCCGCGGCGGGCCGCTCATGAAGGCAAGGCCGCCATCGTCGATGGTATAGTGCTTGGTCATCTCCTCGACGGACAGCACGACGTCGCCGGCGGGAACCGGCTCTCTGGCCTCGCCCTTGGGCAGGTCCCGGTCCCAGTCGATGTCCTCGAACCGCTCGCACCGCACCTTGTGATCGTCGTCGCCGGGAACGGGTCGCATCTTCAACCGGCCGGCATCGCAGGTGCCGGTGCGAAAGAAGCTGCAGCGCGGCCCGAAATTGCAGCCCTTGGGGCGCTCGTGCGGCAGCGGAAGCTGGCCCGGTATGGCGACCAGCGGCTGCGCGTTCTTGTCGGCGCCCGGCAGCGGGATCGAGCCGAACAGCCCGCGCGTGTATGGGTGGCGCATCTCGTCGAAGACATCGTGGATGTCGCCGACCTCGACCGCTTCGCCGGAATACATCACCGTCAGCCGGTCGCAGGTCTCCAGGATCAGGCCGAGATTGTGCGAGATGTAGATCATCGAGGTGCCGAGTTCTTCGGAAATCTCGTTGATCAGATCGACGATACCGGCCTCGACCGTGACGTCGAGCGCGGTGGTCGGCTCGTCCAGCAACAGCAGGCGCGGGTTCGACAGCAGCGCCATGGCGATCACCACCCGTTGCTGCTGGCCGCCGGAGATCTGGTGCGGATAGGCCTTCAGGATGCGTTCCGGGTCGGGCAACCGCACCTTTGCGAGCATCTCGGCCGCACGTGCCATCGCCTCGTCCTGCGAAATGCCGTCGTGATAGATCGGCACTTCGGCGAGTTGCTCGCCGATCAGCATCGACGGATTGAGCGAGGCCATCGGCTCCTGATAGACCATCGCGATCTTGGAGCCGCGAATATGCCGCAGCTCTTCCGCGCTCATGGTGCGCATGTCGCGCCCCTCGAACAGGATCTCGCCGCCGACGATGGCGCCGTTCTTGCCCATGTATTGCATGATCGCCAGCGCGACGGTCGACTTGCCGCAGCCGGACTCGCCGACGATGCCATGGGCCTCGCCCGGCATCAGTTTGAGGTTGAAGTCGACCACGGCCGGGATCTCGCCGGCGCGGGTGTAATAGGAAATGCACAGGTTCCGGCACTCCAGAACCGGGGTCTGGTCGCTCATGACGGTCCCTTCCTCAGTCGCGCAGGCTCATTTCCCGAAGGCCGTCAGCCATCAGGTTGAAGCCCAGAATGAGGCTCGAGACCGCGAGCGCGGGCACGAGCAGCATGTAGGAGAATTTCCACAGCATCGCCGTCTTGGCGCTTTCGCGGATCATCAGTCCCCAGTCGGGATCGGGCGGCTGAAGTCCGAGCCCCAGGAACGTCAGCGTCGTGATGGCGACGGTGGTGTAGCCAAGGCGCAGGCAGGCATCGACGATGATCGGCCCGCGCACGTTGGGCAGGAGCTCGAAGATCATGATGTAGAGCGGATGCTCGCCGCGCGTCTGCGCCGCGAACACATAGTCGCGCGTCTTGATGTCGAGCGCGAGGCCGCGAACGATGCGCATGATCGCCGGCGCCGAGGCGAAGGTGACCGCGACCACGATGTTGAACCCCGACGGTCCGAGGTAGTTCAGGATCACGATGAAGAGCACCATCACGGGGAAGGACAGCAACACATTGGCGAAGAAGGAGATCACCTCGTCCCACCAGCCTGAGAGATAGCCCGAGATCAGGCCGAACAGCGCCCCCACGACATAGGCGACCATCGTGGCGCTGACGCCCCAGACAATCACCCGCTGGCACCCCCAAATGACGCGCGAGAGCATGTCGCGGCCCTTGAAGTCGGTGCCGAGCCAGAAGAACACGTCGCGTTTTTCGGAGAACGGCGTGACGAAGGGCGCGATCGGCTTGTTGGGGTCGAGCAACGGCAGATAGGGCGCGGAGACCGCTGCAAGCAGCCAGAAGAAGACGAGGCTCAAGCCGATCACCGCGACCCAGCTTTCGCGAAAGGCCCGAACGCCAAGCACATAGAGCAACACGGTTGCCGGCACGGCCGGAAGCAGCACCGTGTCGGCATAGCCGTCCATCCGGCCGCCGAACATCACATAGGCAGTCAGCGGCACCCACATCAGGAGCGCCAGCGCGATCAGCGGCTTCGGGCGCGAAAGGCGGTCGAGGACGGACGGGCCGGCATCGATTTCGGTCACAGCCATAACGGTTTGTCTCCCGGCCTCATGCGAAGCGAATGCGCGGATTGAGGAATGTGTAGCCGATGTCGGAAATGATCTGCGAGACGACGGCCACGGCAACGGCCACCAGCGTGCAGGCCTGCACGACCTCGACATCGGGGAAGAGCGCGGCTTCCAGCAACAGCTTGCCGAAGCCGTCGTATTCGAAGAACACCTCCACCACCACGACGCCGGAAAGCAGCCAGTTGAGCTGCAACACTATCAGCGTGAAGGGCGCGATCAGCGCGTTGCGCAGGGCGTGGCGCATCACCACACGGCGATAGGGAATGCCCTTCAGGATCGCGGTGCGGATGTATTGCGAGGTCATCACCTCCGCCATCGAGGCCCGCGTCATGCGCGCCACATAGCCGAAGTCGTAGATCACAAGCGTCAGCACCGGCAGGATCAGCTGCTGGAACTCGAAACCGCGGATCATCGCGGATTTCGCCGGCAGCCAGCCGAGCCCGAGCGACAGCACGACGGTCAGCAGGATCGCCGTCGCGATCTCCGGGATGCTGGTGGTGAACACCGATATGAAGGAAATCGTGCGATCCTGGACGGACCCCTCCTTCATGCCCGCAAGCACCCCCAGAACGAGCGACAGGGGGATCATCAGCGCGAACACGAAGAAGGCTAGAATGCCCGTGTTCGCGAGCCGGTCCAGCAACAGCGGCCCGACCTCGCGGTTCTTCTCGTAGGAAAATCCGAGATCGCCCTGGAGAATGCTGCCGATCCAGTTCGCATAGCGAATGTAGAAGGGCGCATCGAGCCCTCTCTCGGAGAGCCAGGCCTGATAGCTGTCCTCCGACAGGGCCGACACGGCAAAGCCGCCAAGCTCCTGGACCGCAAGCCGTTTCTTGAATTCAGGCGTGTCGAAGATCGCAAACAGAAGAAGGGATGCAACGGCCATGATCAGAACCATCTGAACAAGCCGGCGCAGGATCAGTTTCAGCATGATGCCCACCCAGGTCTGGCGCCCTCACCTTCCAGGGCACGATGCCCCGGCAGGCCGTGACGGGCGGCCGGCAAAAGGCCGGCTGCCCGCATGTCGGAGCGTTACGCCTTCCAGACCTTGTTGAACTGGTGGCACTGGGTCGGGTGCCCCGGATAGCCATGCACCGATTTCGCGGCGATCGTGTAGACCGGTCGGAAGATCGGCTGCACCATCACGGCATCGTCCTGGAGGATCTTCTCGACCTTCTCCATCAGCGCCGTGCGCTTCTCGACATCGAGGGTCGATTCCGCTTCATCCAGCGCGGCATCCCACTCGGGGTTGGCGTATTTGGTCTCGTTCCACGGCACGCCGGAGCGATAGCCGAGCGACAGGACCATGGTGCCGAGCGGACGGTGGGTCCAGGCGGTGGCGCCGAACGGCGTCTTGTCCCAGATTTCCCAGTATTTGGACGGCGGCATGACATTGACGTTGAGCGTGATGCCGGCATCCTTCAGCTGGTCGCGCATGGCCTCGGCAACCGTCTGGTGCCACGGACCGTCGGTGTTGCCGACGTCGATGGTGATCTCCAGACCGTCCGGATAACCGGCCTCCGCCAGCAGCGCCTTGGCCCCCTCCACGTCGCGCTCCAGCTTGGGCAGCGCGTAATATTCCGGGTGGATCGGCGCGACATGGTGGTTCTCGCCGACATCGCCGCCGTCCGGATACACCAGTTCCTTCACCCGCGCATTGTCGATGGCCTTGACGATGGCCTGGCGCACGCGCTTGTCGTCGAACGGCTTTTGCGTGACCTGGAACCGGCAACACAGGGTCTGTGCCGTGCGCGCCGGAATGATGTCGCCGTCGAGCGCCTTGGCCAGTTCCATCTGTTCGACGCCGAACTCGTAGATCGCGTCGACATCGCCGCTGGCGAAGGCGGTCAGCTGGTTGTCCTCGTCGAAATTGTAGTAGCGGATTTCATCGAGATAGACCTTGCCGCCCCAATACTCGATGCCTTCGACGCGCTTGAGAAGGCAGCGGTCGCCAACGACGTTTTCCACCAGCGTGAACGGCCCGGTGCCGATCGGATTGTCTGAAAACGGCGGCTTGAAGCTGCGATGCACCAGCGCGGTCGGATAATTGTACATGTCCTCGGGGAAGGACAGCACCGGCTTGGCGAGGTTGAAGCGGATGGTGTGATCGTCGATCACTTCGATGGCGCCCTCGCGCAGCACCTTCTTGCCGTCCTTTTCCTCCAGCATGGCGGAAATGGAGGAAAGACCCACATTGGACGACCCCAGATCGGGATCGGTCCAGCGCGTGAAGTTGAACAGCACGTCTTCCGTGGTGAAGTCGTCGCCATTGTGCCACTTCACGCCCTTGCGCAGGTAAAACGTCCAGGACTTGAGATCTTCTGATGCTTCCCAACGCTCGGCCAGCATCGGGCGGGTGACATTGTCCGGCCCGGTGAAGGACAGATGCTCGAGAATATGGCGCGTCTGGTTCGACATCTCGATCCACGAATAGGTCGCCGGGTCCTCCATCTTCTGGACCTGCATCGCGACATTCAGCGCACCGCCCATCTTGGCGTTCGGGTCGTCGGCGGGAAACGGCAGGTTGGCCGCATCCTGCGCGACCGCCGGGCTTGGCAGCCCGGCCATGGCGTAGGCCGCTCCGGCGCCGACGCCGAGAAGCGCTGCGAAGCGAACGAACTCGCGGCGGTTCAGCTTGCCAGCCTCCATGTCGCGGCGCGCTTCCGCCACTTTCGGATGAAGTGTTTTCGATGTGTCCTTGTTCGACATTGGCCCTGTCTTCCCTCGATTTTCGTCTTTGTGCCGGTAGCGCAAGACGGGTGCGCCCGCCGGGTTCGCCAGATCCGGCATTCGCCGGACGGCATTGCGCAAACCATGTCCAGTGCGTTCATTTCGAACGCCTGACAATATCCTCGCAAGTTAACAATGAAAGCGGATGGTCATGCAAAGCCAAATCCGGCTTTCTCCGCAACGCCTTATGACCAACCCAAAAACGCGACCCACCGCAACCGGACAATGAATGTCGCCACTTCAAGAGGAGAAGATTTCTACGAACGCGAAGTCTCAAAAATACTTAATTTTAGAATTCCTAGATTTCAAAAATCGAGAAAGAAAAAACGGGTAACTTTGCAAAATTTATCTTTCTCGGGATTTCCGCAGGAAATTCTTGCGCTTCTCCAGACGTTCCGACCGGGAGACCGCCTGAAACGCCCTGTCCGATAAGCGCCAGTGACAGCAAACCGCTTAGCCGGTGAAGGCGACATACCCTTGGTTTTCAATAAAGCCGACCGCCCGATGATTGCTCGAACAAGGAGCGGCGCTCGCAACCCGCCGGCGCAACCGACTTGGGCCTAAGCAGTATTGGCAATCCGCATCGACAGGGCTCCGGCGCCATCAAAGCCGCAGGCGAAACTCCCGTTCGATTGTTTCTGTTTCCAAAAACGGCCCGAACCGACCGGCCCGGGCTCGGCAACGGGACCCGAATCGACGTGACGCGCGGCGGTTTCTGGATCGAGGATCGAGAGCAACGGAACACCACAGCGCGCACCGGCAACAGCTCCAGCGCAGAACTTTAGAAATACTCTGCATATTATTGTTATAATTGTATTTTCTTATGAAAATTCAGGCCGAGCACCACACAGCAAACCAGACTGACGGAGTCCGCCGTGAAAGTCACACATAAGAAAAATTAAATATGTAACTGTTATTGCTGCACTATCATGAAATTTCCCGAAAACACTCAATGACATGCTGCGCGAAGGCGTCGGTCGCTTTTCCAGCCCGGCTGCCCTCCTTGAGGATCAACTGGTAGTCGCCGATCTCCGGCAGGCCGTGACGGGCGTCCAGGCGCTGTAGCGGCGGCACGATGACGCTGGCGGGGAACGGCGCAACGGCGAGGTCCGCCAGCAACGCCGCTTCCTGACCGGCATTGTGAAAGCTCTGATAGGCGATCCGGTAGGGGTGCTCGGCCTTGTCGAGGGCGATCCGCGCAGCCTTGCGCCAGGGACAGCCGGACACCGACAGGGCCAGTGGCAAAGGATCGCGGCTGTAGGCCACCCCGCCCTCAAGCCCCGCCCAGGCGAGCGGCTCGGTGTAGACGATCTCGCCACCGCGGGCGAGATCGCTGTCGTTGCGCACGGTGTAGAGGATCAGGTCGAGCTGCCGCTCCTTGAGCTTGTGCAGAAGGTTCGGGCTGCCATCGAGATGGACGTCGACATTCACGCCGGGATGAGAGCGGGCAAACCGCTTGAGAATGTTCGGCAGGAAGCGCGTGCCGAAATCAGACGGCGCGCCGAAGCGCACCTCGCCCTCGATCGCGGGCGAGCGGAACAGCGACACCGCCTCGGCATTGAGCATCAGGATCCGCCGGGCGTAGCCGACCAGGGCCTCGCCCTCCGCCGTCAGGCGAACCGCCCGCCCCTCGCGCGCGAACAGCGACACGCCCAGAAGGGTTTCCAGTTTCTTGATCTGCATCGAAACCGCCGATGGCGTGCGGCCGATGGCCTCCGAAGTCCTTGAAAAACTGCCGGTTTCCGAGATCACCAGAAAGGTCCGGTAGAGATCGGTCTCGATCAGGGGCGTGCCTTTACCCGGAACTTCTTCCATCTCGCGCCCTCCCGCTGTCACGTCAATCAGATTGATCTAACACATAAGATCTTTTGGTTTGATTGATAGGTCGAATACGCACATATCCAGCCTATCGCAACTTGCCGAGGGCAGGTGCGTGGCCCGAAAAAACGAGCACTCAGGAGAGCGCAATGTCCTATCTGACCAAAGTCCTCGGCAATGCCTTCGGCGTTGCCTCCCGCGTCCACCCCCTTCATGTCGCGGATTCCGATCCGCGCACGCTGTCCGATCTCGGCTTTGCCGGCGACGACGCCAGCCGCGCCCGTTTCGGCGCATTCCGCGTCGGTGAGCCCGGCGCCTCGCAGGCCGCCCGTCTCGGCGTGAACGGCCGCTAGCAAGCCCTCCTCAAGGGCCGAACTAAATCTCGAACCGCCGGGCTGTGCGCCGCCCGGCGGTTTTTGTTTGCCTGCTCTTTGTTCGCCTGAACCGGCGCACTGCGGCTCACTCCGGCAGGGCGGCAAGGGCCGGATAGGCAGCGCGAAACCGCTCCCGCGCATGCGTGTAAGCCTCCGCGCGTCGGCTCTGCGGAAAAATCCGCGTGCCAATGTCAGGTGCGGGAAAGAGATGCGGTGCATAGCCGCCGGCGACCGCTGCCCGGCCAAGCCGTGCCGCTCCGACGGCTGCACCGAAATCCCCATGCACCGGTCGGGCGATCTCGCACGCCAGAACATCCGCAAGGATCGAAAGCCACAGATCGGAGCGTGCCCCGCCGCCAACCGCCGTCAGGCGGTCCACCCGCGTTCCCGCATCAGCGAGCGCGTCGCGGCAATCGCACAGGGCAAAGGCGACCCCTTCAAGCACCGCAAGCGCCAGATCGCCCCGGCCGACGCCGCGTTCCAGCCCGATGAAGGCGCCGCGTGCGGCGGGATCATTGTGCGGGGTGCGTTCGCCGGACAGATACGGCAGGAACAGAACCGGAGACGGCCCCGGTCTTGTGTCCCGCAGCGCCCCGGCCTCGCCGACAAGCGTAGCCGCAGGGGCGCCGGTGATCGTGCCCAGCCATTCGAGACTGTCGGTTGCCGCCAGCATGACACCCATCTGGTGCCAGGTCTGCGGGCATGCATGGCAAAAGGCGTGAACGGCACCGTCGACAAAGGGCCGAAAGCCGTCGGTCGCTGCAAACAACACCCCCGAGGTGCCAAGCGAAAGGAAGGCCTCGCCCTCACGCATGACGCCGAGGGCGCAGGCGCTGGCGGCATTGTCGCCGGCGCCGCCGGCCACAACCGGCGGAGCGGCGAAGCCCCACCGCTTGCAGAGATCGCCAAGCACCGTCCCCGACGGATCGCTTCCCTCGACCAGCGCCGGCATTTGGGACAGCGTCAACCCGCCGGCGGCAAGCAGCTCGTCCGACCAGGTGCGCTTGCCGACATCGAGCCACAGCGTACCCGACGCATCCGACATGTCGGAGACGGCATCGCCGGTCAGCAGGAGGCGGACATAGTCCTTGGGCAGCAGCACCCGGGCGACTTGCGAAAAAATCTCCGGCTCGTGCCGGCGCACCCATTCCAGTTTGGGCGCGGTGAAGCCCGGCATGACGAGATTTCCGGCAATGCCACGAAAGTCTGCGCGCGCATCGAGCGCCGCGCATTCGCGCCCCGAGCGGGCGTCGTTCCAAAGGATCGCGGGCCGCAGGACCTTGTCCCGCGCATCAAGAAGAGTTGCCCCGTGCATCTGGCCGGAAAGCCCGATCCCGGTGACCCGGGTCATCTCCGCCGGTGCGGCGGCCGACAGCCGGTCGAGCGTGCGGCAAACGGCGTCCCACCACGCGCGCGGGTCCTGTTCCGACCATCCCGGCTTCGGGCGCGATAGGCTCAGCGCTTCGCTCTCATGGGCGACGACGGCGCCACGGTCGTCCGTGAGCACGGTCTTGACGGCGGAGGTGCCGATGTCGATCCCGATGTACATGCCGTCCCCCTCCCCGGTGATGGCCTTCGCGTAGCGGTCGCCTCAATCGATGGGGCCGGATCTCAGCTTCTTCATGGCGCCGCGTTGCTTCTTTGCCTTCAGCCGGCGCTCCTTCGACCCCTTCGTGGGCCGTGTCGCCTTGCGCGGCTTGGGCCGTTCGAACGCCTTGCGCACCAGCTCCGCCAGCCGCTCCATCGCGTCCTCGCGGTTGCGCTCCTGGCTTCGGAACCGGTCGGACTGGATGAGAATATCGCCGGAAAGCGTCAGCCGGCTGCCGGCCAGCCGCGCGAGCCGGCGCTTCACGTCCTCAGGCAGGTTGGTGTTGTCGCCAAGGTGAAAGCGCAACTGCACCGCGCTCGCGACCTTGTTGACGTTCTGTCCGCCCGGCCCCGATGCCCGGATGAAACTCTCCGAGAGCTCCCTGGCCGGAATGATGTATCCGCGCCCGACGTCGAGCCCGTCCTGTCGTCCTTCGCTCATTTTTCCTGTTTCGCATGAGCGCGCCCGGGGCGCCAGATCGCCGCGTGAAGATTTTCACCCGTCCCGGCAACCGCTTTGCACGCGGGTGCGTGAGTGCTACGTCGGGAGCACGCCCGCAACGAGCCGAAGGTATCCCTGTGACCCCTGCCCGCGACATCACGCGCCTGATCGAGATCATGGCCGCCCTGCGCACGCCGGAAACCGGCTGTCCCTGGGACCTTGAACAGACCTTCGCGACGATCGCGCCCTACACGATCGAGGAGGCCTATGAGGTGGCGGACGCGATCCACCGGGGGGATCCGGTCGATCTGCGCGAGGAGCTGGGCGACCTCCTGCTCCAGGTCGTCTATCACACGCAAATGGCAAGCGAGGACGGCCAGTTCGACTTCGGCGACGTGGTGGAGGAGATCACGGCCAAGATGATCCGCCGCCATCCGCATGTCTTCGGCGACGAGATCGCCCGCACCGCCGGAATGGCAAAGGGCGCCTGGGAACGGATCAAGGATCAGGAAAAGGCCGCGCGCGCGCTGGCACGGGAACGGCTCGGACTTGCCACGCGGAAATCCGGCTATCTCGACAGCGTCCCGCCTGTGTTTCCGGCCCTGACGGAAGCGGAGAAACTGCAGAAGCGCGCCGCACGCGTCGGCTTCGACTGGGGCGCAGCCGGCCCTGTCCTCGACAAGATCCGCGAGGAAATCGACGAGCTGGCCGAAGAAGTCGCATCAGCGGAAAGCGACAGTCGGACGGATCGGATCGAGGATGAACTCGGCGACCTGATCTTTGCCGTTGCCAATCTCGCGCGTCATCTCGATATCGACCCCGAGGAGGCCCTGAAGCGCACCAACCGCAAGTTCCGCAGCCGGTTCGCCGCCATCGAGCGCGAAGCCGAACGTCAGCAGCGCACGCTGGACGATCTGACCCTCGAGGAGATGGAGGCTGCCTGGCAGGCGGCCAAGCACCCCAGGGCGGAGTGACCCGGGCCGACGCTTCCGCGCCTGCCGCCGATCAGGTCGCGGCCGGTTCGGCGACCGGATCGAGCCGCCCCCGAAACCGCTGCATCACCTCGCCCTTGCGCCGTTCCGCAACGCGAATGCGGAAGTGGCACAGCATCTCCTCATCCTCGCGCGACAACACGTCGGTGTTGCGATGCAGCCAGGCGATCGCCTCGCCGTCGTCGGCGGGAAGAGACACATCGAAGACCACGCTGCCGGCGGAAAGCTCCAGTTCGATCCGCGCCAGCAGGTCGTCCATGCCCGCGCCCGTGACCGCCGAAACCGCGACCGCGTCCTTGGCGGCGCCATTCGCGGCAAGCAGGCCATCGCGCCGCTCGGGCGCCAGCAGGTCGATCTTGTTCCAGACCTCGACGATGGTGACATCCCGGTCGTCGCCCAGCCCGAGCAATTCCAGCGTCGTGGTGACATCCGCGGCCTGAGCCTGCGTATCCTCATGCGCGATGTCGCGCACATGCAGCACCAGGTCGGCTTCGGTGACCTCTTCGAGCGTCGCGCGGAAGGCCGCGATCAGATGCGTCGGCAGGTCGGAAATGAAGCCCACCGTATCGGACAGGATGATTTCCCGGCCGTGCGGCAGCGCTACCCGGCGCAGCGTCGGGTCGAGGGTCGCAAACAAGAGGTCCTTGGCAAAGACGTCTGAGCGGGTCAGCCGGTTGAACAGCGTCGACTTGCCGGCGTTGGTATAGCCGACGAGCGCGACTACGGGCTGCGGCACCTTCTTGCGCTTGCGGCGATGCAGGTCGCGGGTTCGGCTCACCTGGGCGAGTTCGCGCTCCAGGCGGGTAATCCGCTCCTGAATCAGCCGCCTGTCCGCCTCGATCTGGGTCTCGCCCGGGCCTCCGATGAAGCCGAGGCCGCCGCGCTGGCGCTCAAGGTGCGTCCAGGAGCGCACCAGGCGGCTCTTCTGCCACTTCAGATGCGCGAGTTCGACCTGTAGCGTGCCTTCGGCCGTGCTCGCCCGCGCGCCGAAGATCTCCAGGATCAGGCCGGTGCGGTCGAGCACCTTGCACTTGAGCGCCTTTTCCAGGTTTCTCTGCTGGATGGGGGTCAGCGGATGGTCGACGATCAGCAGTTCGACCTCTTCGGCCTGCACGATCGCCGCCAGTTCCTCGACCTTGCCGCTGCCGAAAAGCATGCCCGGCTTGGGCGTCGCAATGTTCACGATGCCCGACGACACGATCTCGAGTTCGATCGCCGCGGCCAGACCGATGGCTTCCTCGAGCCGCGCCTCCGGCGAGCGGCGTTTCGTCTCGCTGCCCGCGTCGCCACGATGGGTCAGCACCGGGACGATCACCGCCGCACGGGCGCCGGACGCTCCGCGCGGACCGTCGAAGGCATGATCCGAAGGGGACTCCGCCCGGTTGTCAGTCTTTGGCCGTTCCTGGGTTTTCAATCAGCTCGCCGCCTTTTCGTCCGCCTCATCGCCCGGGTCGAAAAGTTGCACCGGAGCATTGGGCATCACTGTCGAGATCGCGTGCTTGTAGACAAGCTGGGAATGTCCGTCCCGGCGCAACAAGACGCAAAAATTGTCAAACCAAGTCACAACACCCTGCAACTTGACGCCATTGATCAGAAAAATCGTCAGCGGAGTTTTCTGTTTCCGGACATGGTTAAGAAAAGTGTCTTGAAGATTCTGTGCGCGGTCAGCCATGTTTTATTATTTCCTGCATTCGCCTGGTCGTTCTATTGCGCTTCGAAGGAGATCCCGCGAGACGGTCGCCTGCCCCGACGCCTTTTTCTGTCTCGCCTGCGATCGAACCCTGGAACCATCAATAAGGGTTCCTGCGCTTGGCCGAAAGTCTATCCTATCCGAAACCGATTTTCTGCCCGTTTTTGAGTGCGCTGCAGCCCAAAAACAAACCGGCCGATCCCGGTCGGCCCCACCCCGGACGAAGCGCCAAAGGCCTTTTGAAAAGTGCCGGCACTCATGGCCGGCACCCCATTCGTATCAGACCGGCTCGAGTTCGCTCACTTCGTGGAACTGCTGACGAAGCTCGCGGGACAGTTCGCCGGGATGGCCGTTGCCGATGGCGGCGTCGTCAATTCGCACCACAGGCATCACGAGCGTCGAAGCCGCGGTGATGAAGGCTTCCTTCGCCTGCTTTGCCTCGTCCACGGTAAAGGGCCTTTCATCAAAGGACAAACCGTTTCGCGCAATCATATCAAGAACAACCTGCCGGGTGATGCCCTTCAGGATGCCGTGTTCCGCCGGTCGCGTCACGAGCGTGTTGTCCTTGGTTACGATCCATGCGTTGGTCGATCCGCCTTCGGTGACATAGCCGTCGGCATCGACGAACCACGCCTCCTTGGCGCCGGCTTCCTTTGCCTTTTGCTTGGCGAGAACATTCGGCAGCAGGCCGACGGTCTTGATATCGACACGGTCCCAGCGGTTTTCCGGCACGGTGATCACGCCAACGCCCGTTTCCGCAGCCTTGTCGCCCGTTTCCGGGGCCACATTGCGGGCCGTGACGACAAGGGCCGGCGGCGTGTCGGGCGACGGGAAGTAGTGGTCGCGGCGGGCCACGCCCCGCGTCACCTGCAAATAGACGAAGCCGCTGCGCACCCGGTTGCGGCGCAGCACCTCGCGCATGACCTGCGAGAGAGCGGCGCGCGTCATCGGCATGCGGATCGACAGCTCCCGCAAGGACCGCTCGAGCCGGTCGCAATGACGTCGTTCGTCGACGATCTTGCCGTGCCAGACCTCGCAGACCTCATAGACGCCGTCCGCGAACTGATACCCGCGGTCCTCGATATGCACCGCTGCTTCGGCATGGCGGACATAGCGTCCGTTGACATAGGCAATTCGTGACATCGTTCATCCGGTCCTTTTATCCGGGTCCTCACGGCCGGCCCGCAGTGCTGCGGGCGCGCGGCCATCCTTCTATATCGATCCGTATCAGAAAAATTCCAGACTGACCCGGAACATCTGCTCCACCTGGCGCACCCTTTCGGCGATCGCGAAAAGCACCACCCGGTCGTGCGCGCGGATGATCGTGCTGCCGTCCGGCGTGATCACCGTGCCATCGCGGAAGATGGCGCCGACGCGGATGCCGTCGGGGAGATCCGTGTCGCGCAGCGGCTTGCCGACGAGCGGCGAGGTTTCCAGCGCCTCGGCCTCGATCACCTCCGCCGCGCCGTTTTGCAGCGCATGCACGCCGCGAATCCGACCGCGACGCACATGCTGCAGGATCTTCGAAATCGTCACCTGGCGCGGATTGACGAAGGCATCGATCCCCAGCGCATGGGCGAAGGTCGGATAGCTCGGATTGTTGAGCAGCGACAGGTTGCGCTTGCAGCCGAGCTTCTTCGCCATGACGCAGGAGAGAATGTTGACCTCGTCCTCATTGGTCAGCGCGATCAGCGTGTCGGCATCCTGGATGTCGGCTTCCAGAAGCAGGTTCTGGTCGAGCGCGCTGCCGTGCAGGATGACCGTGCGTTTCAGGGTGTCGGCGATGCTGAGCGCCCGCTCCCTGGAATGCTCGATGATCTTGACCTTGGCCGTCGACTGGCGCTGTTCCAGCGTGTGCGCGACGTAATTGCCGATGTTGCCGCCACCGGCAATCACCACGCGCGTCGCCTCCGGCTCCTCGTGCCCGAAGATCGCCAGCGTCCGGCGAACGCGGTCGCGACGGGCGATCACATAGACGAGATCGTCGACCAGAAGCGTATCGGAGCTTTTGGGAACGAACAGGTGATTTCCGCGGAAAACGCCGGTGACGACGGAGCCGAGATCGGGAAACAGCTCGGTCAGCTGGCGCAGCGGCGTGTTCACCACCGGACAGTCCTCCCGGCAGACGACGCCGACAACCACGACCTGGTCGTCGGCAAAACGCACCGTCTCGACCGCACCGGGAAGCGCGAGACGCCGCAGCACCATCTCGCCGACCTCGATCTCCGGCGAGATGATCACGTCGATCGGCATGTTGTCGCGCGAGAACAGGTCGCTCCACTGCGGCTTGAGATAGCTTTGCGCGCGCACGCGGGCGACCTTGGTCGGCACCCGGAACAGCGAATGCGCCACCTGGCAGGCCACCATGTTGACCTCGTCATAGAGGGTGACGGCAATCAGCATGTCGGCCTGTTCGGCACCCGCCTGCGCCAGCACGTCGGGATGCGCGCCATGGCCGACGAAGCCGCGCACGTCGAGCGTGTCGCGGATCGCATTGATCAGACGCGGCGACGAATCGATGACGGAAACGTCGTTCTGTTCGGCCGCGAGCTTCTCGGCGATGCCGTAGCCGACCTGGCCGGCGCCGCAAATCACCACTCTCATGGATCGGGTTCCTTCATCGCATACCGGGACGGACGGGACCGTGTGGTCGGGTCGTGCCTACGACAGTCCTAGCGACTTGAGCTTGCGATGCAAAGCGGAGCGTTCCATCCCCACGAATTCCGCCGTGCGTGACACATTACCGCCGAAGCGCTTGATCTGCGCCTGCAGATAGTCGCGCTCGAACAATTCCCGCGCGTCGCGCAAGGGCAGCGCCATCAAATGCTCGCCACCGCCATTGGTCGGCAGGTTGGGGGCATCCGCACCGATCTCGCCCGGCAGAAGGTCCGCGGTGATCACCGCGTCCGGATCGGCGCGCGTCAGGATCATTAGCCGTTCGACGTTGTTGCGCAGCTGGCGCACGTTGCCGGGCCAGTCGTGTGCCTGAAGCACGGCCATCGCGTCCTCGCCGATGCGGCGGATCGGAAGGCCGGAGCTGGCCGAGATCTGTTCCATGAAGAACTGCACGAGTTCGGGGATGTCCTCGCGTCGGTCGGCAAGGGCAGGAACATGCAGCGGCACGACGCCCAGCCGGTGGAAGAGATCCTCGCGCAGCCGGCCCTCGGCGATCTCCTGCTCCAGGTTGCGCGCGCTGGATGACAGGATGCGGATGTCGACGCTGACCTTGCCGGCCCCGCCGACACGGGTGAAGGTCTGGTCGACGAGCACGCGCAGGATCTTACCCTGCGTGCCATGGGGCATGTCCGCCACTTCGTCGATGTAGAGCGTGCCGCCATGCGCCTCTTCCATGGCGCCGATCTTGCGGATCCGGCCGTCCTCGCCCTCGATGCCGAACAGTTCCTCTTCCATCCGTTCCGGGGTGATCGTCGCGGCATTGATCACCACGAACGGGCTTTTCTCGCGCTGGGAGGCGGCGTGGATCGTGCGCGCCGTCAGCTCCTTGCCCGACCCCGACGGTCCGGTGATCAGGACGCGGCTGTTGGTGGGGGCAACGCGGTCGATGGTCGAGCGCAGCTGGCTCATCGCGCTGCTCTTGCCAAGCAGGTCCAGCGCATCGGAACTGCGCTGCTTGAGCTGGCGGATTTCCCGGCGCAGCGACGAGGCCTCGAGCGCCCGTTCCGCGATCAGCACCAGCCGGTCGGCCTTGAACGGCTTCTCGACATAGTCGTAGGCGCCGCGCTTGATCGCGGATACGGCCGTTTCGATGTTGCCATGGCCGGAGATGATGACAACGGGAAGGTCGGGGTCCTGTTCCTTGATGACGTCGAGCAGGTCGAGCCCGTCGAGCTTGCTGCCCTGCAGCCAGATATCGAGCACCACCAGCGACGGCCGCCGCTCCTGGATCGCGGCAAGCGCGGTGTCGCTGTCGGAGGCGGTGCGGGTGTTGTAGCCCTCGTCATCGAGAATGCCGGCGATCAGATCGCGAATATCGGCTTCATCGTCGACTACCAGAATATCATACGCCATCTGTCGCAACCGTTTCCGAGGTGGGAGGGAGCTGATCCGCGTCGACCGGGAGGGTCGGGACGGGTTCAACCGCGAGCGTCAGCCGCACCGTGGCGCCGCGCCCGCCGGACGACTCCGCTGTGTCTCGGGGCGCATCGAGCAGCTCGATGCCGCCACCGTGTTCTTCCAGGATCTTCTTGACGATCGCCAGGCCGAGGCCGGTCCCCTTTTCACGCGTCGTCATATAGGGCTCGAGCAGCCGCTGCCGGTTTTCGACCGGAAGGCCGATGCCGTTGTCGGTGACATCGATCACCACCTTGCCGTCACCTTGCGCAAGATGAATGTCGATCCGCCCGTCCGCGACCTGCTCCGCGGGAAGCGCGAGAACGGATTCCGTTGCGTTCTTGATCACATTCGTCAGCGCCTGGCCGACCAGCCGCTGGTCGAAGCGCATTTTCACCGCGCTCTCCGGCAGATCCGTGCGGATCGAAATATCGGGATTGGCCACCCCTTGCAGGAAGGCCGCCTCGCGCACGGTGGTGCGCAGGTCGGAGACCTCCATCGTCGGCTTCGGCATGCGCGCGAAGGAGGAGAACTCGTCGACCATGCGGCCGATGTCGCCGACCTGGCGGATGATCGTATCGACGCACTGGTCGAAGATCCCGCGATCCTCGACGATCACCTTGCCGTAGCGGCGGCGAATGCGTTCCGCCGACAGCTGGATCGGCGTGAGCGGGTTCTTGATCTCATGAGCGATGCGGCGCGCCACATCCGCCCAGGCCGAGGTGCGCTGTGCCGTCACCAGATCGGTGATGTCGTCCAGCGTGACGACGAACCCGTGTTCGCTTCGGGTGGACTGCTCGCTGGTCACCCGCACGTTGACGGTGCGCTCCCTGCCGTGGCGATGCAGGGACACCTGCGTTTCGCTCATGCGGTCGTCCGCGCGTGCCAGCACATCCTCGATGATCCCGGCCAGCTCCGGCACCGCCTGCGCGAGCGGCTCGTCGAGCAGTGCGCTTTCGCTGACCCCGACGAGCGACAGCGCCGAGCGGTTCACCAGGGTGATGCGCCCGCTGTCGTCGACACCGATGACGCCGGCGGTTACGCCCGACAGCACGGCCTCGGTGAACCGGCGGCGGCGGTCGATCTGATCGTTCGCCGCCAGCAGCGCATCGCGCTGCCCGCGCAACTGCGCGGTCATGTTGTTGAAGGTCGCGCCCAGATTGGCTAGATCGCCAGCCGACTTGTCGGTTTCCACCTGGACGTAGAGATTGCCCTTGGAGACCTGGTCCGCCGCCCCGATCAGCCGCCGGATCGGCGCCACCAGCATGTTGGCGAAACCGAAGCCGATCCAGATCGACGACAGGAGCAGAACAAGCGTGACCCCGGTATAGACCAGCGCGAAGGCGACCTGCACGCCGAAGCGGCTTTGCTCCATGCGCGTGTACTGGTTCGCCCCCTCCTCCGCCAGCCGCATGTAGTCGACCACGCGCTTGTCCATCGCGCGGGTGACATAGAGATACATGTCGTCATAGGCGGAAAGCTTCATCACGCCGCCGACCAGATTGGAGACGCCCGGCGCGATGATCACCGGCTCTCCGCCGCTCGCCTGCTCGAAGGCCTGGTTCGGCGGCAGAAGCACGTCCATCTCCGGATTGACGATGATCCGCGTGATCACCGTCCCGTCGGATTTCATCAGGAACGCGCCAAGCAGCGCCCGCAGCGACGTCTGGGTCTGGAAAAAGGAATCGAAGCGCGTCGGCTCGAACTCGTAAACCGCCTTGGCCCGGTCGATGTCATTGGCCATGGCGATCAGGTCGCCGCGCAGGACCCGCGCATGTTCCTGCAGATAGGCCTGCGCCACGGTCAGCGCATTGTCGATGATCAGCCGGGTACGATCCTCGAACCAGCGGTCGAGACCGCGATCGAGCGTGATCGTCGCGAGAATCGCCACAAGGATCGCCGGCACCGCGGCGACGAAGCTGAACAGCGTGACGATCCGGCCGTGCAGCCGGGCCGCCGCGCGGCCCCGCCGCCGCGCCTGCCAGAGCGAGAGCAGTTCCAGCCCGATCAGCAACAGCAGCGCGGCGACCAGAACGCCGTTGATCACCATCGCCACCTGGGCGACGGGCCCGTCGGGGGGAATGGGGGTTACCCCCATCAGCAGGAAGAAGGTGAAGGTGATCGAGATCAGCGACACGACCACAAGCACGAAACCGAGCCGACGTACGCGCAGCCCCGTGCGGCCATGATCTGCCTGATAGGCTGTGGCGCTCGTTTGTTCGGCGGTCAAGGTCGGGCAACCATCGTCTGGAATCGGTCCATGCGGGACCGGCGCAAAGATGCGGCACCCTTACCACACATTGTTGCCAAATTACGACAGGCAGAATGCTTTGTGAATGTCGCGCGACAGGTTTCGCCCGCCTATCTGTTCGCGCGGATCACCTGCACGTCGAGGTCGCGGATCTTCTTGCGCAGCGTGTTGCGGTTGACCCCGAGGAGTTCCGCCGCCTTGATCTGGTTGCCGCGCGTGGCGGCAAGGGCGGCGCCGATCAGCGGGTATTCCACCTCCCGCAGGATGCGGTGATAGAGACCCGGGGGCGGCAGGGCGTCGCCGAAGGCCTGGAAATAGGTGTTGAGATAACGCTCGACCGATCCTGACAGATCGACGGTGCCGTTTTCCTCCTCCTCGGGCATGGAGGCCGGCTGGCTGAGCTCCTGATCGATCAGCGAAGCCGAAATCACATCCTGCGGATAGAGTGCCGACAGCCGGCGCACGAGGTTTTCCAGCTCGCGCACGTTTCCGGGCCAGCGGTAGTGGCGCATCCGGTCGATCGCCGCGTTTTCGATCTGCTTTGCCGGCAGCCCCTCGCGCTCGGCGAGCGCGAAGAAATGGCGCACGAGATCGGGAATGTCCTCGATGCGTTCACGCAGCGGCGGAAGCCGGATCGGCACCACATTGAGCCGGTAATAGAGGTCTTCGCGAAACAGCCCCTGATTGATCAGCTGGCGCAGGTCCTTGTTGGTCGCAGCGACAATGCGCACATCGGTGCGGATCGGCACCCGTCCACCGACGGTGGTGTACTCGCCCTGCTGGAGCACGCGCAGAAGACGGGTCTGCGCCTCCATCGGCATGTCGCCGATCTCGTCGAGAAACAGCGTGCCGCCGTCGGCCTGCTCGAAGCGGCCGGCCGAGCGCTGCTGCGCGCCGGTAAAGGCGCCCTTCTCGTGCCCGAAGAGCTCCGCCTCGATCAGGTCGCGCGGAATGGCCGCCATGTTGATCGCGACAAAGGGGCCGTTGCGGCGCTTGCCGTAGTCGTGCAGCGCGCGCGCCACCAGTTCCTTGCCGGTTCCCGACTCGCCATTGATCATCACCGACAGGTCGGTCTGCATCAGCCGCGCCAGCACGCGGTAGATTTCCTGCATCGCCGGCGAACGGCCGATCAGCGGAATGCTCTCGCCGCCGTCCTCCGGCGCATCGACCTGGGCGCGCTTGGGTTCCGACAGCGCGCGGCTGACAATATTGGTCAGTTCCTTCAGGTCGAAGGGTTTGGGCAGATATTCGTAGGCGCCCTTCTCCGACGCGCGGATCGCGGTCATGAAGGTGTTCTGCGCGCTCATCACGATCACCGGCAGGTCCGGACGCATCTTCTTGATGCGCGGCAGCACGTCGAAGGCGTTTTCATCCGGCATCATCACGTCTGTGACCACAAGATCGCCGTCGCCGGAACTGATCCAGCGCCACAGCGTCGTTGCATTTGAGGTCAGGCGAACGGTGTATCCCGCTCGCGACAGCGCCTGATTGAGCACCGTGCGGATCGCGGCATCGTCGTCGGCGACTAGAATGGTACCGGTCGGCATGTGTTGAGGTTCCCCGGTGTCGGATCTCTTGGGTGTCAGGTCTCGTCTTGTGTCGCATAGGCCGGCATCAGGATGCGGAACACGGTCCGCCCCGGCTGGCTGTCGCATTCGATCACGCCGCCATGATCGCCGATGATCTTGGCAACGAGCGCAAGGCCGAGCCCCGAGCCATTTGCCTTGGTGGTCACGAAGGGGTCGAACAGATGCGGCAACAGGTCCTCCGGCACGCCCGGTCCGCTGTCGCGCACGCAGAATTCGAGCGGCAGGCTGACCCTTTCGCGCGATCCAGGCACGGACAGGCGAATGCCCGGGCGATAGGCCGTCGTCAGCGTGATCTCGCCGCCCTGCCCGCCGGAGACCGCCTCGGAAGCGTTCTTCAAGAGGTTGAGGAACACCTGCACCAGCTGGTCGCGGTTGGCATAGACCAGCGGCAGCGACGGATCGTAGTCGACATTGATCGGCACGTTGCGGGCAAACCCGGAGGACGCCAGCCGCTGCACATGGTCGAGCACGACGTGGATGTTCACCGGCTCGCGCTCGATCGGGCGCTCGTCGGAAAACACTTCCATCCGGTCGACCAGCTTCACGATGCGGTCGGCCTCGTCCATGATCAGCCGGGTCAGCGCCCTGTCCTCGTCGGAGGCTGCGCCTTCCAGCAGCTGCGCGGCGCCGCGAATGCCCGACAGCGGGTTCTTGATCTCATGCGCCAGCATGGTGGCAAGGCCGGACACCGTGCGCGCCGCGCCGCGCGAGGTCAGCTGGCGGTCGATCTTTTCCGCCATCCCGCGTTCCTGCAGCATCAGGACGACGGAGCCGGGCGAATCCGCCACGGGTGCCGCGATGATGTCGACGATCTTTTCCGAACCGATCCGCGGCGAGCCGATGTCGACCTTGTATTCGTTGACCGGCGCACCGCGGTCGCGCACCTGCGAGATCAGCAGCAGCAAGGGGCTGCCGAAGGGCACGAAATGCGACATCGGATGGCGGCGCAGCACAGGCGCGCTGGCGCGGAAGAAGCTCTCCGCCGCCATATTCGCCTCGACCACCCGCCCCTGCGGATCGATCAGCAGCAGCGGATGCGGCAGCGCATCGAGAATGGGGGACGAGGAGGTCTGGGCGACCTGCTCGGAGTGCATCGACGCATCGCTCATGCCGCGGCCTCCTGCCCGCCCTGAAGGATCCAGTCGCGCAGGGTCGACAGCACGAAAGCCGCGTCTTGCGACGTCAGCACCGCCTTGCGAAGCGAAGCCGGCATCGCCGGCGTCACGCCGTCGAGGTACCAGGCGACATGCTTGCGCGCCAGTTTCAGCCCCTTGTCGCGGCCGTAATGCTCGAGCATCGCTTCGATATGCTCGCACACGAGATCGGCAAGCCCGGCTCCCTCCGGCGTCGCGACAGCAGGCCCGCCGGAAAGCTCCGCACCGATCTGCCCCGCAAGCCAGGGACGCCCGTAGGAGGCGCGGCCGATCATCACCGCATCCGCGCCGGAGCGGCGCATCATCTCGCGGGCATCCTCGGCCGTGCAGCAGTCGCCATTGGCAACCAGCGGCACGGAAATGCGCTCGCGCACGGCACGGATCGCATCCCAGTCGGCGGTGCCCTTGTAGAACTGGCAGCGGGTGCGCCCGTGCACCGTGATCATGCTCACCCCCGCCGCTTCCGCGCGCGCGGCAAGCTCCGGCGCATTGAGGCTGTCATGGTCCCAGCCAAGGCGCATCTTCAACGTCACGGGAACCTTCACCGCCGCCACCGTCGCCTCGATCAGGCGCAGTGCATGGTCGAGATCGCGCATCAGCGCCGAGCCGGAATAGCCCGACGTCACCTTCTTGGCCGGACATCCCATGTTGATGTCGACGATATCGGCGCCGGCATCCTCGGCTAGCCGCGCGCCCGTCTCCATCCAATGGGCTTCCCGTCCGGCAAGCTGCACCACGTGAAGCGCGCCCGGCACGCCTTCGCTGCGCATCCGGGTTTCCGGATCGCCGCTGGCGAGCTGCTCGCAGGCCACCATCTCCGAGACGACGAGACCGGCGCCGAAGCGATGGGCAAGCTTGCGGAACGGCATGTCGGTCACCCCGGACATGGGCGCGAGGAAAGCGCGGTTCGCAACGGCGATGCCGCCGATCCTGATCTCCCCTGCCTGTGCTGCCACGTCGTTTTTGCTCATATGATGTGCACTTTCCAATTTGCCTATAGAATAGACATCCGCCCTGCTCTCGCAAGCGACAATTTCAGCCCCCGCACATAAGCCTTGAGATAACCGGTGGAAAGTTTCAAAACGCAGACAGGATCTCCAACCCGGGAAAGTGCCTGAATGCCCGCAAATGATGCGCCCTCCGCAGCGAGCCGGCCCACCCTCGAAACGGCGGCCCTGGTGGTCGCCGCAGGGCGCGGATCGCGGGCCGGATCCGGCGACGCGCCCAAGCAATACCGCCTGGTCGGCGGCATGCCCGTGCTCCGACGCACGCTGCTTGCCCTGTCGTCCGCGCCGTCGATCGACGCCATCCAGGTGGTCATCCACCGCGACGACATGCCGCTCTATGAGGCCTGCGTCGCGGGCCTCTCGTTGCCCTGCGTCCTGCATCCTCCGGTCGTCGGCGGCGACACCCGGCAGCAGTCCGTTCTTGCCGGGCTGCGCGCGCTTGGACCGCATGCTCCGCACCATGTGCTGATCCATGACGCCGCGCGACCGTTCGTGACCAGGACCGTCATCGAAGCCACGGTCGCAGCACTTGCCGCCGGCGAAGCGGGCGTGATCGCCGCCCTGCCTGTGGTCGACACGCTCAAACGCGCGCAGGGCGATGGCGCGGGCGATATGCACATTGCGGAAACCGTCGACCGGACGCCGCTACGCGCCGCGCAGACCCCGCAGGGCTTTCGCTTCGCCACCATTCTCGACGCGCATGAACGCGCCGCGCGCGAAGGGGCGAGCGAGCTGACCGACGATGCGGCCGTCGCCCAATGGGCCGGCGAGACGGTGCGTTTCGTTGCCGGCGACCCGGCCAATGTGAAGATCACGACGGCGGAGGACCTGATGCAGGCGGACCGGAAACTGACCCTCGAAGACTGGGCCGCGCGCGGCGACATCCGCGTCGCCAGCGCCTATGACGTCCATGCCTTCGAGCCGGGCGACCATGTGATGCTCGGCGGCATCGAGATCGCCCATGGCAAGGCGCTGAAGGGCCACTCGGACGCGGATGTCGTGCTGCATGCGCTGACCGATGCGCTTCTGGCAACACTATGCGACGGCGACATCGGCCACCATTTTCCCCCGTCCGATCCGGCCTGGCACAAGGCATCCTCCGACCGCTTTCTGGCCTTCGCGGCCGAGCGAGTTCGGGCCCGGGACGGCGCCATCGCGCATCTCGATACGACAATCGTCTGCGAGGAACCCAAGATCGGCCCGCATCGCGAGGCCATGCGGGCACGGATTGCGGAAATCTGCGCGGTCTCGCTCTCGCGTGTGTCGGTCAAGGCGACCACATCGGAACGGCTGGGCTTCACGGGGCGCGGCGAAGGCATTGCCGCCCTTGCCTCGGCCACGGTGCGCCTGCCATTTTCTCCCGACGAAACAGCCTGAGCGAGACCATGACCGACCTGTCGCCGCTGATGCCCGCCGCCGAGGCACTCATCTCCGATTTCACCCGGACCGGCCGCGTGATCGCGACCGCGGAAAGCTGCACCGGCGGGTTGATCGCGGCGGTGCTCACCGAGGTGCCCGGCTCCTCCGCCGTCGTCGAGCGCGGCTTCGTGACCTATTCCAACGAGGCCAAGGCGGAGGCGATTGCCGTGCCGGCGGAACTGATCGCGGACAAGGGCGCGGTGAGCCGCGAGGTCGCAATGGCAATGGCGGAGGGCGCGCTTGCCGCCTCGCGCGCGGATGTCGCCGTGGCGGTCACGGGCGTCGCCGGTCCAGGTGGCGGATCGCCGGAAAAGCCTGTCGGCCTCGTGCATTTCGGCTTCGCGGCAAGGGGACGGCCAACGGTGCATGAGGAGCACCGCTTCGGCGACCTGACCCGGGCCGAGATCCGGCTTGCGACAGTGGCGGTTGCGCTGGCGGGTCTTTCAAAATTGAACGATTAGCAAAACCGGCCCTTCACCAGCAAAATACGCCAATTGTCGCGGCTAAGAATTTGGCAATACAACTGGCAGCATCGTGCGGCGTTGCAGAAGGGAAAAACCATGCGCACGTTGCAAGTTGTCACCGTATTGCTCTCCTTTGTCCCCGCAACGGCGTTTGCCGGGGAGTTCCACATGATTTCCCGTCAGTCAGACGGAACTTTTGTTTCAAGTCACCGCGTCTTCGACCGCAACAGCGCGTCGCTCCATGAAATCGCCCTGTGCGGCCGCTCCTATTTCGCGCGCGCCGCGACCGTCGCCTGGATGAACTACGAGGCGGAAGAAGGGCGCGATGTCGGACTGGAGTTCAACGGCGGCAAGGGCTGGTTCCGCGTCTGCGAGAATCCCGACAAGCAGGTCAAGCTCGCTGACATCGGCGTCACGGAAGACAATGTGACGGTGATGCGCGCCAGCGACGAAGCGACGCGTCGGCGCCAACGTTTCGTCAACATCAAGGAAGCTTTCGCCGGCTTCAACAGTTCGGGGCGGACCTCGCCGACCTATCACTCGCGATAGGCGGCCGTCGGCGTCCCGAGCCCGCGCGGCTCAGCCGCCGCCATAGACGACATCCGCCCGCGCCTCGAAGGCGTCAGAGAACTTCCGGAACGCCCGGTCGAACATCGCAGACATCAAGGCGCTGAGCGCACGATTCTTGAATTCGTAGGAGATGTAGAACCCGATCTCGCTGGTGCCTTCGCCAAGCGGACGGAAGGTCCAGTGGTTTTCCAGATGGCGGAACGGTCCGTCGAGATATTCCACCAGGATGCGGTCGGCCTCGGGTTCCAGCGTGACCCGGCTGGTGAAGGTCTCGCGAAACAGCTTGTAGGCAACCGTCATGTCGGCGACCAGGATTTCCCGGCCGTCATCCAGCGCCTTTCGACCCCGCACATGCAGGCTTTCGCACAAGGGCACGAACTCGGGGTATTTCTCCACATCCGCCACCAGCGAGAACATGTCCGCGGCGGAATGATCAACCTTGTGAACGGTCTGGAAAGACGGCATCGGCACTCACGACGTCACGATGGGTCGAAGGACGGCCGGACTCCGCTTGCGCGGAGCGTCCGGCGTCTCGTTTGGTTGCACAGCGATGACGTCACCGTCAGCGCGAAACGAAAGGCAAGCCGCGATCAAGCCGTGCCCTGGACGCCAAGCTTCGCGTCGCGAGCCCGGCGCAAATCGGCGAAATCCTCGCCCGCATGGTGCGACGAGCGCGTCAGCGGGCTGGCGGAGACCTTCAGGAAGCCCTTGGCATAGGCGATTTTCTCATAGGCCTTGAACTCGTCCGGCGTGACGAAGCGCGCCACCGCATGGTGCTTGGAACTCGGCTGCAGATACTGGCCGATAGTCAGGAAGTCGACATCGGCGGAGCGCAGGTCGTCCATCAGCTGGAGCACCTCGTTTCGCTCCTCGCCGAGCCCGACCATGATGCCGGACTTGGTGAACATCGCCGGATCCAGCTCCTTGACCTGCTGCAACAGCCGGATCGAGTGGAAATAGCGCGCGCCGGGGCGCACCGTCAGATACTTGGAAGGAACGGTTTCCAGATTGTGATTGAAGACGTCTGGCCGCGCCTTGACCACCGTTTCCAGCGCGCCGGGCTTGCGCAGGAAATCCGGCGTCAGCACCTCGATGGTCGTGCCGGGCGCGCGCTCGCGGATCGCCAGGATCACATCGGCGAAATGCTGCGCGCCGCCATCGTCAAGATCGTCGCGGTCGACGGAGGTGATGACGACGTGCTGCAGCTCCATCGTCGCGACGGCTTCCGCGACACCGGTCGGCTCATTGGGGTCCACGGGACCCGGCATGCCGGTGCGCACGTTGCAGAAGGCGCAGGCGCGCGTGCAGGTGTCGCCCAGGATCATGAAGCTCGCGTGTTTCTTCGACCAGCACTCGCCGATGTTCGGACAGCCGGCTTCCTCGCACACGGTCACGAGATTGTTGCTGCGCACGACCTTTTGCGTCTCGCGATAGACAGGAGACGTCGGTGCACGAACGCGGATCCATGCCGGCTTGCGCTGGATCGGATTGTCGGGCCGATGCGCCTTCTCCGGGTGACGGGGGCGCGGGGCATCGCCCTTCTCGGGCGTCACTGTGTCGAGGATCGTTACCATGGCCCTTACCTGTCGTTATTGGAGAGAAAGGTCAAGAGTTACACCGCATATCAGCCCTGCGGCGAACGCGACATCATGTGACGTGCAAGACGTTGCCGTGCCTCGGCCGAAAACGGCTGGGATTTTCGGATCGTCTGGTTGAGCTGGACGATCACCGTCCGCGCCCGGGCGACCGGCGTGCCGTCTTCCTTGCACACAAGCTGCTCCAGTGTCATCGAGCTTCGACCGATCTCCATGATCCCGGTGCCGACATCGACATGTCCGGGCCAGAACAGCTCGGCCATCAGGTCTAGCTCCAGCCGCACCAGCGCAAAGGCGCAGCCCTCGTCGGCAACCGGCGTCTCGCTGTCATAGAACAGCGCCACGCGGCCGGCCTCCAGCATTTCGGAAAACACCGCGTTGTTGACGTGACCCTGCCGGTCCGTGTCGCAATAGCGCAGCTTCTCGCGCACCCTGGCCGGGTAGCTTTCAAGCGAAAGCGGGTCGTTCATCGCGTCATCCTCGCGCGACTGAGCGGGACCGGACGTCATCCCCTGATCTTGCGCCAGAGAAACAGCAGCAGGATCGCGCCAACGGTCGACAAGACCAGCTGATCGACAAAGCCGCCGCTGATATTGAGCCTGAGGATCTCCGCAAGCTTGCCACCGACAAGCGCACCGATCAGGCCGACCACCAGGCTTCCCAGAAACCCGCCGCGACCGCCGAGCACCCGGTATGCCACCGCACCGGCGATAAGGCCGATGATGACCCACATGATCAGACCCATTGCATAGTCCTTTCGGAAAATTCAGCCTCTGGAGAAACGCCCTGTCGGGAGCCTTCAGCGCGCCGTCAGCTGATCCGTCTTGCGACGAAGACGACGACAATCGCGCCGACGGTCGCAACCACGATCTGGTTGACGATGGCGTTGCCGAGGTTGATGTCGATGCCGAGCAGGTTGAACAGGAAGCCACCGACAAACGCGCCGATCAGGCCGGAGACCAGGTAGCGGATCAAGCCGCCCCCGCCGAGCACGAGGCTTGCCAGCCAACCGGCGACCAGGCCGATCACGCACCAGATCAGAATGTTTTCGATTTCCATAGCAAGTCCCCCGTTGCGTGTGCGCCCGCGAGCGCTCGCCAAAAGTAGAGGTTCTTCCAGACAACACAAGCAACGGCCTCGCCATTGCGCAGCGTCTTGCCCGGCCTCACCAGCCTCAGGCGTTGAGCACGCGTCCGTAGGCGTCGAGCACGCTTTCCTTCATCATCTCCGACAGCGTCGGATGCGGGAAGATCGTGTGCATCAGCTCTTCCTCGGTCGTCTCCAGGTTCATCGCGACGACAAAGCCCTGGATCAGTTCGGTGACCTCGGTGCCGACCATATGCGCGCCGAGCAGCTCGCCCGTCTTCTTGTCGAAGATGGTCTTGATCATGCCGTTGTCCTCGCCAAGGGCGATGGCCTTGCCATTGGCATTGAACGAATAACGCCCGACGCGGACCTCCCGGCCCTGCTCCTTGGCCTTGGCTTCCGTGAGGCCGACGGAGGCGACCTGCGGATTGCAATAGGTGCAGCCCGGGATCTTGCCCTTGTCCATCGCGTGAACATTCGGCAGGCCGGCGATCTTCTCGATGCAGACGACACCCTCGTGCTCCGCCTTGTGCGCGAGCATCGGCGGGCCGGCGACATCGCCAATGGCATAGACGCCCGGAACGTTGGTCTTGCCGTAGCCGTCGATCACGACGCAGCCGCGGTCGGTTTTCACGCCGAGCTCTTCCAGGCCAAGGCCCTCGATGTTGCCCTGAACGCCGACGGCGGAAATCAACCGGTCGGCGCTGATCGTCTGCGTCTTGCCGTCCTTGGTCTCGACATGGGCGGTGATCGAATTCGCTGCCTTGTCGACCTTGGCGACCTTCGCCTCGGTCAGGATCTTGATGCCGCGCTTTTCCAGCGCCTTGCGGGCGATCGCGGAAATCTCCGGGTCTTCCACCGGCATGACCTGCGACATCACCTCGACGACCGTCACGTCCGTGCCCATGGAGCGGTAGAAGGAGGCGAACTCGATGCCGATGGCACCCGAACCCATGACGACGATGGACTTGGGCAACGTGTCCGGCTTCATCGCCTCGAAATAGGTCCAGATCAGCTTGCCGTCCGGCTCGATGCCGGGCAGTGCGCGCGGACGCGCGCCTGTGGCGACGATGATGTGCTTGGCCGTGTAGGTTCCCTCGCCCTTGGTGCCCTTGGGCGCCGGATGCTGCGGCTCGACGGCGGGCTTGGACGGCTTGCCGACGACGATCTCGCCGGGCTTCGTCAGCTTCGCCTCGCCCCAGATCACGTCGATCTTGTTCTTCTTCATCAGGAAGCCGATGCCGCCGTTGAGGCGGGCGGAGACGCCACGCGAGCGCTTGACCACGTCCTTGACGTCGGCGGTCATCTTGCCCTCAAGCGTCAGGCCGAAGCTCTTGGCATGATTGGCGTGATCGAGGATCTCGGCGGAGCGCAGCAGCGCCTTGGTCGGAATGCAGCCCCAGTTGAGGCAAATGCCGCCCAGGTGCTCGCGCTCAACGATGGCGGTTTTCATGCCCAGTTGCGCGGCGCGGATTGCGGTGACATAGCCGCCCGGCCCCGAGCCGATGATGATCACGTCATATGACGTCGCGCTCATGAAGTCCCCTCCAGATGGGTCGTTGGAGCCGCTGCGGCGGTGCCGCGCGCGTCCAGATAACGGCAATCCTTGAAAGATAAGCGGCGCGCGGGAGCTCCGCGCGCCGCCCGGTACCTACACCAGCATCGACATCGGGTTCTCGATGTAACCCTTGAAGGCGGCGAGAAGCTCCGCCCCTAGGGCACCGTCGACGGCCCGGTGATCGGTGGAGAGCGTGACGGTCATCATCGTGGCGATGGCCAGCGCATCGTTCTTGACGACGGGCCGCTTCTCGCCGGCGCCGACCGCCAGGATCGTCGCATGCGGCGGATTGACCACCGCCGCGAAGTCGCGCACGCCCATCATGCCCATGTTGGAGACCGCCGTCGTGCCGCCCTGATATTCCTCGGGCTTCAGCTTCTTGGCCTTGGCGCGAGCACCCATGTCCTTCATCTCGTTGGAGATGACCGACAGCGGCTTCATTTCGGCCTGACGCACGATCGGGGTGATCAGCCCGCCCGGGATCGACACGGCCACGCCGACGTCGGCGTGCTTGTGCTTGACCATCGCCTCGTCGGTCCAGGACACATTCGCGTCCGGAACGTCGCGCAGCGCCAGCGCCAGCGCCTTGATGGTCATGTCGTTGACCGAGAGCTTGTAGGCGGGCTTGCCGTCCTTGTCGGTCGGCGCGGCCGCGTTGAGCTGGCCGCGCAGCGCCAGAAGGGCGTCCAGTTCGCAATCCACCGTCACATAGAAATGCGGGATGGTCTGCTTGGATTCCTGCAGGCGGCGGGCAATGGTCTTGCGCATGCCGTCGTGCGGAACGAGCTCGTAGGAGCCGTCCTCGAAGTTCTTGAGGATCTGCTCGCTCGACGGGCCCTTTGCCATGGCCGGCGCCTGTGCAGCCGCAGCGGCCTTGGGCGCCTCGGCAGCGGCGGGCGCGGCGGCCTTGCCGGTGCCTTCGGAAATCGCCTTATCGACATCGCGCTTCACGATACGGCCATGCGGACCGCTGCCCGACAGCGCCTTGAGGTCGAGATCATTCTGCGCGGCGAGGCGACGGGCCAGCGGCGAGGCGAAGATCCGCCCGCCATCGGCAGCTGCCGGCGGCGGCGGAGCCTTGGCAAGCTCCGGCGATGCGGATGCCGGTGCGGGCTTCGCATCGGCCTTCGGCTCCGGCGCGGCAGGCGCATCGGCCTTCGGACCACCGCCATCGCCGCCGGATCCACTGCCGGCGCCCTCGAGCGCGGAGGCGTCCTCGCCCTCTTCGAGCAGCAGCGCGATCACCTCGTTGACCTTCACCCCTTCCGAACCTTCGGACACGAGGATCTTGCCGACGGTGCCCTCGTCGACAGCCTCGACTTCCATCGTCGCCTTGTCGGTCTCGATCTCGGCGATCACGTCACCGGCGGTGACGCTGTCGCCTTCCTTGACCAGCCATTTGGCCAGATTGCCCTCTTCCATGGTCGGAGACAGGGCAGGCATCAAAATCTTGATCGGCATCGTCTGTCCCTCGCCTCAGTCCGTGTAGGTGACGGCTTTCACCGCATCGATGACTTCCGCAACCGTCGGCAGCGCCAGCTTTTCCAGGTTCGCGGCATAGGGCATCGGAACGTCCTTGCCGGTGACCCGCAGGATCGGGGCGTCGAGCCAGTCGAACGCCTGCTCCTGGACCTGATAGCCGATCTCGGAGGAGACCGAGCACATCGGATAGGCTTCCTCCACCGTGACGAGACGCCCGGTCTTCTTCACCGAGGCGATAACCGTGTCGATGTCGAGCGGCCGGATGCTGNGCAGGTTCACGACCTCGGCCGAGATGCCCTGCGAGGCGAGTTCGTCTGCCGCCTTGGTGGCATAGGTCATGCCGATGCCCCAGGAGACGATGGTGACGTCGCTGCCCTTGCGCTCGATCTTCGCCTTGCCGATCGGCAGGACGAAATCGTCCATGTCCGGGATCTCGAAGGACTGGCCGTAGAGGATCTCGTTTTCCAGGAAGACGACCGGGTTCGGGTCGCGGATCGCCGCCTTGAGCAGACCCTTGGCATCGGCCGCCGAATAGGGCTGCACGACCTTGAGGCCCGGAACATGCGCATACCAGGAGGCATAGTCCTGGCTGTGCTGCGCACCGACGCGCGCAGCCGCGCCATTGGCGCCGCGGAACACGATCGGCGCGCCCATCTGACCGCCGGACATGTAGAGCGTCTTGGCGGCGGAGTTGATGATCTGGTCGATCGCCTGCATGGCGAAGTTGAAGGTCATGAACTCCACGATCGGGCGCAGGCCCGCCATCGCGGCGCCGACGCCGAGGCCGGTAAAGCCATGCTCGGTGATCGGCGTGTCGATCACCCGCTTGGGACCGAATTCGTCGAGCAGACCCTGCGAGATCTTGTAGGCGCCCTGGTACTCGGCGACCTCCTCGCCCATCAGGAAGACATCCTTGTCGCGGCGCATTTCCTCGGCCATCGCGTCGCGCAGCGCTTCGCGCACGGTCGAGGTCTTCATCGGCGTGCCTTCGGGAATGTCGGGGTCCTGCGCATCCTCGGGCGCGGGCGCGACCGGCTGGGCATAGACCGGCGTCTGCGGAGCAGCGGCCGCCGTTTCGGTTTCGCCCGTGTCGGCGGAGGCCGGTTCGTCCTTCTTGGCGGGCGCGGAAGCTGCATCCAGCGCGGAGGCATCCTCGCCCTCGCCCAAAAGCATGGCGATCGGCGTGTTGACCNTCACGTTCTCGGTNCCCTCTTCGACAAGGATCTTGCCGATGGTGCCCTCGTCGACGGCTTCGACTTCCATCGTCGCCTTGTCGGTCTCGATCTCGGCGATCACGTCACCCGCAGTAACGCTGTCGCCTTCTTTCTTCACCCATTTCGCCAGGGTGCCCTCTTCCATCGTCGGCGAGAGGGCCGGCATCAAGATTTCAATCGGCATCGTGCGTCCCCACCCTCAAAGAAGAATATCGGTATAAAGCTCGGACGCGTCCGGCTCCGGATCGCTCTGGGCGAATTCCGCGGATTCGGCGACGATCTCGCGCACCTTCTTGTCGATGGCCTTGAGTTCGTCCTCGCTCGCCCAGTCGTTGTCGAGCAGCCGCTTGCGGACCTGCTCGATCGGGTCGTGCTCGGTCCGCATCTTCTGGACCTCGTCCTTGGAGCGGTATTTCGCCGGATCGGACATGGAGTGTCCGCGGTAGCGATAGGTGATCATCTCCAGGATGTACGGCCCCTTGCCCGAACGGCAGTGTTCGAGCGCCTTTTCACTCGCCGCCATCACGGCGCGAACATCCATGCCGTCGACCTGCTCGCCGGGGATCNCGAAGGACGCGCCGCGCTGTGACAGGTCGGTCGTGGCGGACGCACGCTCGACGCTGGTTCCCATGCCGTATTTGTTGTTCTCGATCACATAGATGACCGGCAGCTTCCACAGCTGGGCCATGTTGAAGCTCTCGTAGACCTGGCCCTGGTTGGAAGCGCCGTCGCCGAAGAAGGTCATCGCCACCGCGCCGTTCTCGCGGTAGCGGTTGGCAAAGCCGAGGCCCGTGCCGAGCGAGACCTGCGCGCCGACGATGCCGTGGCCGCCGTAGAACTGCTTTTCCTTGGAGAACATGTGCATGGAGCCGCCCTTCCCCTTGGAATAGCCGCCCCGGCGTCCGGTCAGTTCCGCCATCACGCCCTTGGGATCCATGTCCATGGCCAGCATGTGGCCGTGGTCGCGATAGCCGGTGATCATCTGGTCGCCGTCCTTCGACGCCATGCGCATGCCAACGACGACGGCTTCCTGGCCGATGTAGAGATGGCAGAAGCCGCCGATCAGGCCCATGCCGTAAAGCTGGCCGGCCTTTTCCTCGAAGCGGCGGATCAGCAGCATCTGCCGATAGGCCTCAAGCTCCTGCTCCTTGGTGAAATCGACGATCGCAGGCGACGCCTTGGCCGCCCCTCCCTTGGACCGGCTCGTGCTTTTCGCCCGTGTGCCGGTGGTCTTGCGTGACGTTGCAGCCATGTCCCTCATCTCGCTTGAAAAGCCCCACATGGGAGCCGCGTTTCCCCTTCAGCAACTTAGCGGAAGGTACTCCATTGCAAAAGTCAATGAAAGCGCGCTCAGCGGAGATAAAAGGCAAACGAAGTGCCTGCATTTACAGCAGTAAATGCGTTTGAACTCATTTTTGGTTCAAATCGGTTATTTAATCGAAATTCGATTAAATTACAGGCGGGGAGACGGACGCAGGATCGCCAGCTCGTTCGGATGGACGAGGTTGAGGCTGGCGCGCGCGCGCTCGTCGATCATGTCGGGATCGAGGCTCTCGGGGCGCAGCAGAACCACCTTGCGCAGCAAGGCCTCGCGCTCGGCCTTGAGCGCGGAAAACTCCTGCTGCAGCTTGTCATAGCGCAGATCGAGCCGCGCCTTGCCGACCAGTCCCAACTCGCCATTGAGCGCATGAAACGCGAAATAGGCGACGAGAAGCGCGGCGATTGTCGGCGAGACAAGCCGTTGCCAGAGGGTTTTGCGACGGTGACGGGTTGTTTTGACAAACACGGGGCGACGAGACCTGACTGAATACGAACCGCTCGATACGGTTCATCATCGCCCAACAGCCTTAATGAGGCGTTTCCAAACGCATTCGAAATGCAGTGCATGCGAGGCGGAAGCGGTTCCGCCTCGCATGCCGTTTCATCGTGTTCCGACGCGGATGCTGCGGCCTCACGCCGCCTTGCTGTCCGCCTCCGCCAGCCGCACCAGCTTCAAGAGCACGGCCGCCGAGCCCTTGAGACGCTGGTCCGCCGTCGCCCAGTCGCGCGACAACACCACCTTCTGGTCCGGGCGGATCTTGGCGAGCACGCCCTGCTCGCCAATGTAGGACACCAAGCCGGCCGGGTTGGGGAACTCGTTGCCGCGGAAGGCGATGACGACACCCTTCGGGCCGGCGTCGATCTTCTCCACATTGGCCCGGCGGCAGAGGCCCTTGATGTAGACGATCTTCAAGA
>PARB01000041.1 GCA_002709505.1 Paracoccaceae bacterium
CACCCTGGTGACTGCGCAACTGGGAAGCGGCTGTTCCATGGCTGCCATCCGCGATGGCAAACCGGTCGATACCACCATGGGGTTTACACCCAATGAAGGGTTGTTGATGCGCACGCGCAGCGGTGATATCGATCCCGGATTACTGACCTGGTTGCAGCGGCAGGAGGGGTGGACGCCGGAAGAGACTGATCATGTTTTAAATCACGAATCCGGCTGGCGGGGTCTGTCCGGCGGAATCGATAACATGGCGGATTTGTTTGCGAGTAAACAGCCGCAACACCAACTGGCGTTTGATTTTTTCCGTTATCGATTCCAGAAAGCACTGGGCGCGTATTTCGCCATTCTGGGCGGGCTGGACGGTGTCGTTCTTAGCGGCGGTATTGCGGAAAACAACGTCGATATTTGCTGTCGCTTGTTGTCCGGTCTTTCCCACTTNGGCATTACGTTAAAAGANCCNCTGGNTCNNTCCNNTTTACCANTNNTTTTATCGNNACCNGNNTCNCCNGTGCAGTGNTGGGTNGTGGNCGCCGATGAGGCNGNNNCCATGTTGCGATCCGTACACCATCACTTTTCTTTTGAGAATGAATTTCAGTCGTTGGCTGATTGAGGAAATTCCATGTATGCCATAGATCAACAAAACGATCATCGGACACAACAGCGGGCAAAGTTATATCGCGATACTTATCCNNCCTTTGCGCGCTGGNCGGAAGGTTATGGNGTGATCCANCACCGGGANGAAACGCAGGTGAGAGTGTTCGATCTTTGNCAGCAACTGCTGTGTACAGGNCGNTTTAAACAGATCGANGAAGTGCTGGACATATTGTCTGCCGCAGATCGCCTGGCCAGTGCGTCCATGTGGTTGGTGGTGCATATGACCTATAGCAACAGAGTGGATTTCAGAGGCAGCGCACTCGGGGCATCAGATTTTAAAACTAACCCTCAGGGGCATACCGGCGGTTCCCTGAATATGGTGCCTGCCTATGTGGGCTATATGGCTGCCAATCGCCTGGCCGGTATCACCCGCAGTTGGTTGATGGGACAGGGGCACTGTGTGGCCGCCATCGATGCGGTCAACGCGCTGTTGCAAAACCTCTATCCGGAGCAGTCTGAACGCTATCCGTTGAGTGAAGAGGGGCTGACACAGCTAGCGCAGGATTTTTACAGCTACGCCATAACGGATGATGGTCGACCCGGCGTTCCTCTGGGTAGCCATGTAAATCCGCACACCGCTGGTGGAATGATTGAAGGCGGCTATCTGGGTTTTGCCGAACTGCAATATGTGCATATGCCGCTGCCCGGGGAACGGCTAGTGGCATTTCTAAGTGACGGTGCTTTTGAAGAACAGCGCGGTAGCGACTGGGCCAGCCGCTGGTGGCGCGCCGAGGATTGCGGGCTGGTGACACCGGTGATGATTGCCAATGGCAGGCGTATCGACCAGCGCTCCACCATGTATCAACAGGGCGGTTTGTCCTGGTTCTACGAGCATCTGGAGCAGAATGATTTTCACCCTATCGCCATCGACGGGCGTGATCCGGCGGCTTTTATCTGGGGTATTTTTGAATCGGAAGCGCGACTGGAAGCCTGCAGTGCGCACATCCGTGAAGGCCATATGCACTATCCGGTGAAACTGCCATACCTGATAGCAGAAACGGAAAAAGGCTACGGCTTTTACGGTGCCGGTACCAATGCCGCCCATGGCACACCCCTGCCGGGTAACCCAGGTAGCGATGAACACTCCCGTGACCTGTTCAACAAACACGCGGCCAAATTATTTCTCCCGAGAAGTGAACTGGAGCTGGCTATCGCGCAGATAGCTCAACATGAGGCAGACAATCGCGTGCCGGAAAAACACCATGCTCTGTGTATGCGCAACGTCACGCTTCAACCTCCGGCCGAACCCCAATGGTATACCGAGAGCGAACAGATATCGCCGATGGTAGCGGTGGACACGCGATTCTGCGAATGGCACCTCAGTAATCCCGATAGGCGGGTCCGTATCGGCAACCCGGATGAGCTGCGTAGCAACCGCATGGGTAAGACACTGGATTTGCTAAAGCACCGGGTGCTGAAGCCGGAACAGGGTGTGGCCGAATCCATTCACGGCTCGGTGATTACCGCACTCAATGAAGAGGCGGTCGTAAATGCGGCGCTGGGAAACAAAGGCGGTCTGAACCTGGTGGTGAGCTATGAAGCCTTCGCCATGAAAATGATCGGTGCGCTGCGCCAGGAAATCATTTTTGCGCGCCATCAAAAAGCGCTGGGGCGCCCGCCGGGCTGGCTGTCGGTGCCGGTGATTGCCACCTCGCACTTATGGGAGAACGGCAAGAATGAACAATCCCATCAGGATTCCGCCTTTGGCGAGGTGCTGCTGGGGGAAATGAGCGATATGGCGAGAGTTGTGTATCCCGCCGATGCCAATAGTGCTGTCGCCTGCCTTGATACCTGTTACCAGACCCAGGGGCAAATCTGGGGGATGACGATTCCCAAAAATGACGTTGTTACAGCATTCACACCCAAGCAGGCAGCCCAGTTGGTAGAGCAGGGCGCATTGACGTTGGATAAGGCTGACGGCGCACAGGTACAACTGGTTGCGGTAGGCGCCTATCAATTAGGTGTTTGTCAGGAAGTAAAACGTGCTTTGGCTAAACGAGATATTCAATGCCGTATAACGTACCTGTTAGAGCCGGGTCGCTTCCGGCAGCCGCGAGACCTCTATGAGCAGACTTATGTCAGCGATGTGGCTACCCGCATAAGCTTGTTTCCCGATGACATTCGTTTGCGATTTTTTGTATCGCACCTGCGGCCGGAAATATTGCTTGGTGTCTGCCGCCCTTTGGATCTTGGCGTTGATCGATGTATCGCTTTTGGTTACCGCAATCAGGGCGGCACCTTGGATACGCCAGGTTTATTACGGGCGAATCAGTCTGACGCGCGGTCCATTGCCACAGTGGTTATGCAGCAAATAAACAGAGGAGAGGCATGAAATGACTGAAGTGAATGAACCTCGGCGCCGGTTTCTGATAGGTGCTACCTCATTTGTTGCAGGTGCCGGTGTGGTCGGAGCCGCCATACCCTTTGTTCAATCCTGGAATCCCAGTGCCAAGGCCAAAGCGGTGGGTGCACCGGTCAAGGTCAACATCGGAAAACTGGAACCGGGCGCCATGGTCACTGTGGAGTGGCAAGGAAAACCTGTCTGGGTGTTGAGGCGGACGGCAAGCAATATCGAAAACCTCCGTCAATCGCCGCATCGTGCACTATTGCGCGATCCCGATTCGGAGATTAATCAACAGTCCGATTACGCAAAAAACGAGTTTCGGAGTATCAAGGAAAAGATTTTTGTTGCCGTGGGGATCTGCACCCACTTGGGTTGTGTGCCGAACTATGAGCCCAAGGGAATGGAAGGTGTTGATCACGCATTATTTTTCTGTCCCTGTCATGGCTCGAAGTTCGACCTCGCCGGCCGGGTCTTTAAAAGCGTGCCGGCACCCACCAACCTGATTATTCCACCGCATCAGTATCTCGATAACGACGTGCTGGAGATTGGTACCGATGCCACAACCCGTTAGCGCGTGTTAGTCGAGGGCGCGCGGATAACCATTCAACCAAAAGGAAACAGCCATGAACGATAAGTTTGATCAATCCTTGCCGGACATACCCGTTTCTCCGCGTCAGATTGCGTTAGGTCTTGTCATCGTGCTTGCGGTGTATCTGGGCTACAGCAGTTTTTACACTGTCTCGGCGGAATCCGTTGGCGTCGTACAGCGTTTCGGCCATTACCATAACGTGGTGGAGCCGGGATTGCATTTCAAAATTCCTTTTGGCGTGGACAGGGTGGTGCAAGTCCCGGTGAAACGCCAGCTCAAAGAAGAATTTGGCTTCGGTACACCCGGCGCGACGTTTACGCGACAGATGTCCGATCCCAGGGAATGGGAGCTGGAAACCACCATCGTTACCGGAGACTTGAATGCGGCGCTGGTGGAGTGGGTGATTCAGTTTCGCATTGAGAACGCCTTCGACTTCCTATTCAAAGTGCGCGATCCGGGGGATGCCCTGCGGGACATTTCCGAATCGGTGATGCGCGAAGTTGTCGGTGATCGTACGGTAGATGAAGTGTTGACCATCGGTCGTCAGGACATTGAGGCCAATGCCCAGACCAAGATGCAGGAGGTGGTTAACCTCTATGAAATGGGCTTGCGCATAGATCAGGTGCAGCTCAAGAACGTCAATCCGCCGAAACCGGTAAAGGCTTCCTTTGATGAAGTCAACGAAGCGCAGCAGGAACGTGAGCGCATGATTAATGTAGCCCGCGGCGAGTACAACAAGGCCGTACCCCAAGCCAGGGGTACGGCGGAACGCTCCATCCAGGCAGGGGAAGGGTATGCGATCCAGCGTGTCAATCAGGCGGAAGGGGACGCGGCCAAATTTAACGCGCTGCTGGCTGAATATATCAAGGCACCGGGGGTTACCAAGCGGCGACTCTACCTGGAAACCCTGCAGGAGGTATTGCCAGTCGTGAAAAACAAAATTGTGCTCGACGATAAAGCAGCGTCCGTTTTGCCGTTGCTGCAACTCAACGCCATGCAAGGAGAACCCCGATGAACAGATTCATCTACATCGCGCTGGCGGTATTATTTCCGCTACTGATCGTTGCCTATGAAGCGTTCTATACCGTGAACGAAACCGAGCAGGTGATCATGACGCAGTTCGGTAAACCCGTGGGCGGAATTGTTAATGAAGCCGGCCTGAAATTAAAGATTCCCTTTATCCAGAAAGTCAATCGTATCGAAAAACGGATATTGCTTTGGGATGGTTCCGCCAACGATATGCCGACCAAGGACAAGCTTTATATCACGGTTGATACCTTCGGCCGCTGGCGCATCAAAGATCCGCTGCAGTACTTCCTGCGGTTACGGGACGAGCGCAGTGCCCAGTCCCGGCTGGAGGATATTCTCGGCAGTGAAACCCGCAATGCCGTCGCCAAACACGAATTGATTGAAATTGTCCGAACCACCAAAGACAGAACGCCTGCTGTTGATCCCCTGCTGGCAGAAGCGGACGTTGGAAAATTGCTACCGATTAAGCGCGGCAGGCGGCAAATTGAAGAGGATATTTTTTCCGCCGCATCCGTAAAACTGGCGGAATTCGGTATTGAGTTGCTCGATATCCGGTTTAAGCGGATTAACTATAACGAAAGCGTCCGGCAGAAAATCTACGCCAGAATGATCAGTGAACGCCAGCAGATCGCTGAGCGGTTTCGTTCCGAAGGTGCCGGTGAGGCCGCCAAAATTATCGGCAACAAGGAAAAAGACCTGCAGCGTATTGAGTCCGAAGCTTACCGAAAAATTCAATCTATTCANGGTGTGGCCGATGCCAANGCNACAGAAATCTATGCGGCGGCCTACAACCAAACCAAGTCGGCACGTGAACTGTATGACCTTGTGAAGACATTGGAAACCTACAAGCAGGTGATTGATCCTTCCACCACGCTGGTATTAACCACCGAAAGCGAGTTGTACCAGTTGTTGAATGGTGTGGGCCAGTAACCCGGAGGCGGTTTTGATGAACAAACTGGAATTCACGATTCACTGCCCTGTTTGTCATATGACAAAAATCAACCGATCACTGTTGGTGAACTATCAGGGTGTCGACCATTATTTCTGTTCGTCTCAGTGCCTGGAGCGATTTAAGTCCCATCCACATCTGTTTGTGGGTGACCCAAAACATGGCAAGTCACCCAAGCAGAAAGACCAAGTGGTGTTAAAGAAGCGTCGCATTCGTTTTTGTGACGCTATCAGCGATCGCCTTAAAGCAGAACTGGACGCCTCACTGCAGATGCTGATGGGTGTTGAAGCAATGGTGTTTGAAGATGAAGACTTGTACGTGACTTACGACCTCATTCAGGTCTCTCTGGAGGATATTGAAAAAGCCATCGAGAAAGTAGCAGTTGGGTTTCGCGAAGGTGTGGTAGAGCAGGTTAAACGGGGACTGATTCATTACAGCGAGGAGTGTGAACTCGACAACCTTGCACACTTGACAAAGGACGGTGGTTGTCACTGAGGAAAATGCAATGAATAAAAAGCAGCAATTGAATCTGGTCTACCTGTTTGTGGCGCTGTGGGGGGTTGTGCTGTTTCAAACCTTCTGGGGGCATACCGCTAGTCAGGCGCAACTCAGTTATAGCGAGTTTGAGCGCTACCTGCAGCAGGGCTGGTTAAAAGACCTGGTGGTTGATCAGCAAACCATTCGCGGCAGCTTCAAGGAGCCGATCGAGGGAAAAGATCACTTTGTTACGCCTCGCGTCGATATCGATCTGGCGGAAAAACTTGCCCCCTATAACGTGGACTATAAAGGCGTTGTCTCCGGTGGCCCGCTCGCCACCTTAATTGGGTGGATCGCTCCGGCGTTGGTATTTTTTCTGGTGTGGTTTTTGATGTTCCGCAAGTTTGCCGACAAGCAGGGCATGGGTGGCATGATGAATATCGGCAAGAGCANAGCCAAGGTGTTAGTGGAGAAAGATACCGGTGTTACGTTTGATGACGTGGCCGGGGTGGATGAGGCAAAGGAAGAATTGGTGGAGGTGGTGCAGTTCTTAAAAGAACCGGGGAGATATAGCCGGTTGGGTGCCCATATTCCCAAGGGGGTATTACTGGTCGGTCCGCCGGGTACCGGTAAAACGCTGATCGCCCGCGCCGTGGCGGGGGAGGCCGGAGTGGCGTTCTTTTCCATTAGCGGCTCGGAATTTATCGAAATGTTTGTCGGTGTCGGCGCGGCCCGTGTCCGCGATCTGTTTGAACAGGCCAAGCAACATGCCCCCGCTATTATTTTTATCGACGAGTTGGATGCCCTGGGACGTGTGCGTGGTGTAGGCCCCATGTCCGGGGGCCACGATGAGCGTGAACAAACCCTGAATCAGTTACTCAGCGAACTGGATGGTTTTAATCCCTCTGAAGGTGTGATCATTCTTGCGGCCACTAACCGGCCCGAAATCCTCGACCCGGCCTTACTACGCGCTGGCCGCTTTGACCGTCAGGTATTGGTCGACCGCCCGGATAAAGTCGGCCGTGAACAGATACTTCGCGTTCATATGGTAAAGATACAAACGGATGAGGCTGTCAGCATAGAAGCAGTTGCGTCGCTAACCACTGGATTCAGTGGCGCGGATCTGGCGAACCTGGTTAACGAATCGGCTTTGCTTGCTACGAGGCGCGGTGCCGACAGTGTCTCCATGGAGGATTTTGTCAATGCCATTGAGCGCATCATTGCCGGTCTGGAAAAGAAAAATAAACTGATTAACCCTCAGGAAAAAGCCATCGTCGCGCACCACGAAATGGGTCATGCCTTAGTGGGTATGGCGCTCAGCCCGGAGCAACCGATTCAAAAAGTCTCCATCATCCCCCGTGGAGTGGGGGCGCTTGGCTACACCATTCAACGCCCCTCGGAGGATCGCTATTTAATGAGCAAAAAAGATTTGCAGAATCGCATTGCCGTGCTGTTGGCGGGGAGGGCAGCAGAACAATTGATATTTAGCGAAGTGACCACCGGCGCCGCCGATGATCTGGTGAAAGCCACTGATATTGCCCGTGCCATGGTGACCCAGTATGGCATGTCGGACGAGATTGGTATGTTGTCCATCGAATCACAGAAGTCACAGTTTCTTGATCAATCTATCGATGATTCCGGTCTGCGCTTCGGCCCTGACATGGCACAACGGGTATCGGCTGCCGTCAATCAACTGTTGAACGAGGCGTTCCAATTGGCAACGGATATCTTGTCGCTTAACCAGTCAGTATTGGAGGAAACCGCTCAGCAGTTACTGGCGGAGGAAACCCTGGATGACCACGTCTTAGCGACCATTAAACAGAAAATCAGCGTATCCGATGCAATCGAACAGGCGGCTTTTTCCCGTTATCTTTCTGGGGAGCACCGTTAATGCAGAGAAGAGTGAGTTGGGTTGTTCTGGTTTATCTGTTTATTGGCCTATTAGCTGCGTTCTGGCTGGGCGGTCAATGGCAGCGCTGGTTGAACCACCGGGAGCTCGAGTACCGGCCGGTGGTGGCCCGATGACAACAAGCTCACGGATTGTGATTGTGGGTGGAGGCGCAGGCGGCCTGGAATTGGCGACGCGCCTTGGGCGTGCAGCTCAAAAACTACCGGGTGTATCCATTCTATTGATCGACAAGTATCCGTTTCATATCTGGAAGCCTTTGTTTCATGAAGTGGCTTCGGGGTCTCTCGATGTTGATATGGATGGGGTGGACTATCGTGCTCATGCAGCCAATAACGGATTTGAATTTCAGTTGGGGACACTGCGAGGGTTGGACAGACCCAGCAGGGAAGTGGCGCTCGAAGCAATCTGTGATCAATCGGGCGAAGTGCTGGTGCCCCCCAGATGCGTGAACTACGACATCCTGGTATTGGCAGTGGGTTCTGTCACTAACGATTTTTCGGTGCCCGGTGTTAGAGAGCATTGTTTCACACTTGACGACACTGACCAGGCCAGCCGCCTCCATCAGCGCTTATTCAATGCCTTTCTGAAAATCAAAGCGTCGGGTGCTCAGGGGCCATTGCGAGTCGCCATTGTTGGAGGTGGTGCCACCGGCGTTGAACTGGCTGCGGAATTGTATAAAACCACTGATGCATTGAAGGTGTACGGATTTAGGTCCGTAAACCGGAACACTTTGGAGGTCAATGTCATCGAGGCATCGGATCGTCTCCTCGGTGTATTGCCGGAGCATATTTCGCAAAAAGCGACCAAGGTATTGTCGAAATTGGGTGCACGGATATTCACCCGTGTCACCGTCAAAGCCGTTGATCATGAGGGGATCCTAGTCGACGATGACACGCGGATACCAGCTGATGTTGTTATCTGGTGTGCGGGAGTGAAATGCCAGAAAGTCTTGGAAAATATCGATGGGCTGACAACTAATAAACTCCACCAGGTAGTGGTAGACCAGAATCTACGCTCAATTGATGACAGCGCCATCTATGCATTGGGTGATTGTGCTGCCTGCACGCTAAGCGATGGAGCTTTAGTGCCGCCACGTGCCCAGACCGCTCACCAAATGGCGAATGCTGTTTGTCGAAATATAGTCAGGCAACTGAAAAATCGTCCGCTTGTTACGTTTGCCTACCAAGACCACGGTTCATTAGTTTCTTTTGCGGACTACAATGCCGTTGGTGTTCTCGCAGGGTTATTTAAAAACGACATATTTGTGGAGGGGGGTATTGCCAAATATCTTTATATATCGCTGTATCGCCTGCACCAAATTGCTTTACACGGTTACGTTAAGACAGCGCTACTGGTACTGGTTGGGCGCATCAATCGACGCTTGCGGCCTGTGTTGAAACTGCACTAGGAAATTTATGTGAACCATGAATTATCAGATTAATGAATGAATACCAAACGCAACTTTCCCATCTGATGTTGTTTGCGCAAAGTATCGGCATCGGCTTTTTGATCGGGCTTGAACGTGAGCGCCACAATAACGCCATTGCCGGTGTGCGCACGTTTACCCTGATTGCGCTTTCCGGCAGTCTGGCCGGCTATATTGCTACACCTGATCAGAATGTGGGGCTGGCCATTGTGCTTGGTCTGTTGGTCGGTCTTTCATTGGTCGTTGCCCAGGCAAAGTCCACATCCGAAGAGTCGGATACGACCACGGTGATGGCCGGGTTGATTGCTTTTGCACTGGGCTACAGTTTGTGGCTAGGACATCCGTTGTTGCCGGCTGCTTTAGCCATCGCTATCACCGCTATTTTGTATTTCCGCGAGCAATTGCGGCAGGTGCCGCAGCAGTTGACGGATAAGGATATCCGGTCGTTCTTCCAGTTTGCGGCGGTCGCGTTTATTTTGTTGCCCATCCTGCCTGATACCACCTATGGTCCCTATGCGGTGTTCAACCCCTATCAAACCGGTTGGCTGGTGGTGTTGATCAGCGGTATCAGTCTCGCCGGTTACGTGGCGCTACGCTGTCTGGACGGCAAGGCAGGGCTGCTGATTATCGGTTTGTTTGGCGGCCTGGTTTCCACCACCGCGACTACGCTTGTCTATGCGCGACACAGTAAGAGCCTGCGGGGGTTCTCCACTGTTGCCAGCACCATCATCCTGCTCTCGCACATTGTCCTGTTCATTCGAGTGGGCATCCTGGTCTCAGTGGTAGAGCCGTCCATGTTGCGACCCATGTTGCCCTGGTTATTAGGCGGCGGTTTGGTAGGTGGTCTTTATGTGTTCTGGGCTTATCGTCGTGCTGTCAGTGCACAAAAAGCTCTTCCGGATCTGGAGGTTAGGAACCCGGCGGAACTGAAAACGGCACTGGGCTTTGCGATAGCATTCGTTGTGGTATTGCTACTGGTATCGTGGATGAACGATAACTTCGCCGATACCGGTGTTTATGTCGTTGCCTTTATCTCAGGTCTGACGGACCTGGATGCCATTACCATTTCCAATCTTAAATTGGTATCGAGCCAGACACTCAGTTCACCGGTGGCGGTAATCGCCATCGTTATCGCCTTCGTAGCCAACCTGATTTTTAAGTACGCGATTGTCCTGACGGCGGGGGCTAAGACTTTGCGTCTTCCGGTGGCCATGGGCTTTTTAACCTTGTTGATCGGCATCGCGTTGGGTATCGCTGCGGATCGTTTTTTGTAACCCCTATAACCATGACGATGGAGAAGATTATGACGACGTTGATAACTGCTCGATGGGAACTCAGGCCATTATTCCCGCGCTCTCTGCTGGTTTTGTTATTCACGCTGCCGTGGTTAAGCGGTTGCGGCGTTAACAACATCCCCACCTACGATGAGCAGGCGAAAGCTGCCTGGGCCCAGGTGGAGAATCAGTACCAGCGGCGTGCGGACCTGGTTCCCAATCTGGTCGCCACTGTCAAAGGCTATGCCGCCCATGAACAGGAAACGCTGACGGCGGTGACTGAGGCCCGCGCCAAAGTCGGTTCCATTCAGGCGGGCAAAGGTCTACTTGATAATCCACAGAAGCTACAACAGTTTCAGGCAGCGCAGAGCGAACTGGGAAGTGCGCTGCAGCGTCTTATGGTTGTGGTTGAGCGTTATCCGGATTTGAAAGCCAATCAAAATTTTCTGGCGCTGCAATCCCAGTTGGAGGGCACTGAGAACCGGATCAGTGTGGCCCGTCGCGACTTTATCCAGGCGGTCAATCAATACAACCGGGAGATAAGAACCTTTCCCGGCCGGATCTGGCACTNGATTCTNTACAGTGATATGCCGCTACGGGANACCTANGAGGCNACGANCCAGAATNCAGAANAGGCNCCCANNGTNGATTTCAATGACTAGCGTCANGNCGAATCAGNANCNGCCTNNTGNTGCTCTGGGNCAGTCTGCCGCTNNTNGCNGNGNTCTCNTTCCCCCCNCTNANCGGTCGGGTGGTNGATCAGGCCGGNTTNCTGGATGNCGNNACTNNCACANCNGCTNGANCAGCAGTTGCAGGCCCANGAGGCCGCTACCGGCAATCAACTGGTGGTGGTCACNNTGAAGGATCTGCAGCAAGGGCTGGCNATCGANGACTACGGCTACCANNTGGGNCGGGNNTGGGGNATCGGCCAGAANGGTAAGGACAATGGCGTCNTGCTGATNGTGGTGCCNNGNCTTCGCAANNTNCGNATCGAAGTNGGNTATGGNCTGGAAGGNGNGCTGACNGATGCANTGTCNGCCAACATNATNCAGGCGGTGATCCTGCCGCNGTTTCGTGATGGCAACTTCGCCCAGGGTATTACCGAAGGTGTGGATGCCATCATTCAGGCCNTGGGTGGACAATACNGTTNCAGATCGCCCCAGAATCAATCCAATGAATTGCCACCCTGGTGGGTGATTTTCTTTCTTCCCCTGATCTTTNTNCGGCGCTTTGGNATGGGNGGATTTTATGGNCACCATGGNGGCCATTACGGNGGNTCGCGCCGGGGCGGTGGATTCGGTGGCGGTGGTTTTGGNGGTGGCGGNGGTTTTGGTGGNGGCGGCGCNTCGGGAGGTTGGTGATGCANTATTCAAAACGGTTACAGCAACAGATCAGTCAGGCCATCAGTGACGTCGAACAACTCACCGATGCGGAAGTGGTGTGCGTGCTTGCGCCACGCAGNGATGATTATTATTACATTCCAGCCCTTTGGGCAGCGTTGCTCGCGTTGGTGTCACCTCTGCTACTCGTATTGACACCTTGGTGGGGACACAGTAGCACAGTGTCACTGTTGCAGTTGCTGGTCTTCGTCGNGTCCTGGCTGCTATTTCGCTGGCAGCCATTTTTTCAGCNCATTATTCCCCAACCGGTTCGCTACTGGCGCGCCGCCAATATGGCGAGGCGGCAGTTTCTGGAGAACGGTCTGCATCATACGCGGGAAGGGGCGGGCCTACTGATTTTTGTNTCGGCGCAGGANCGCTATGTGGAAATCCTTACCGACNGNGGTATCGCCCAAAAAATAGCGGATGANCAATGGCAGGANATTGTTNNTGCCTTTGTCCAACAGGTAAAGCGCNAGCANATTGCNGNGGGATTTATTCAGTGCATTCAATCCTGTGGTCGCTTACTGGCAGAGCATTACCCGGCAACGCAAGACAAAAATGAGTTGCCCAACAAGCTGGTGGTANTGCCCGATTGAATCAGTACCACTAACTGANATTCATACGCAAACAGGGAGAAGAGCCATGAAACGATTTGCAATCAATGGCGCCGGCAGAATCGGCCGGTTAGTTATTCGCGAATACCTGCGNCGCATGCCTGAAAACCTGCAACTGGTTGCGCTTAATGANTTGACCGACTGCGAGACGCTGGCCTATTTGCTGNAATATGACTCGGTCCANGGTCGNCTCGCNGCNCCNGTTGAAACCAGCGGTGATCAGTTGAGCGTGTCCGGTGTGTCCATTCCGNTTTNNCATCAGCCTGATCCCGGGCAGTTGCCNTGGTCGGATTTGGCGGTGGACTGGGTGCTCGAAGCCACGGGCGTATTCAGAAAGCGCGACGATGCGGCGAAGCACTTGGCGGCGGGGGCGGGAAGGGTGTTAATCAGCGCCCCGTCTGAATCGGCTGATCTAACCATTATCTATGGCGTTAACCAGGGTGCATTTAACCCGGAGCAACACCAGATCATTTCCAGTGGCTCCTGCACCACCAACTCCCTGGTGCCGCCGCTGGCGGTGCTGCTGGAAGCCTGGGGTATTGAGACGGCGTCGGCCACCACCATTCATGCCTACACCTCCTCTCAGGGGCTGGTGGATGTCGCCTCCCGAAAGCGCATTCGCGGTCGCGCGGCGGCCCTCAACCTGGTGCCCACTTCCACCGGTGCGGACAAGGTGGTCGCGGCTGTGCTGCCCGATCTTNCCGGGAAGTTTTCCGCCCTGGCGGTCAGGGCGCCAATAGCAGATGGCGGTTTGACCGATATTACGGTGCGATTGCAACAACCAGTGACGGTTGATGAAGTCAATCAGCGTTTGTTGGATGCCTGTAAAAATGCCCTTAGTGGGGTCATGGATTTTACCCTGCAGGAGTGGGTGAGCAGCGATATTGTCGGCAACGCCCATTCCGCCATTGTTCACGGGCTATCCACACGGGTCATCGGTGACCGAACCGTCAAGCTGCAAGTGTGGTACGACAACGAGTATGCCTATGCCTGTCGTCTACTGGATTTATTGGAAACACTATAAGGATGGAAAACATGGACAAAGCCGNTTTATCCGAAAACAGTGAATCCGTGATACCTGAAGCAAATAAAGGAAAAGTGAGCACTATCCACCGCAAGCTTTTCTTGCAGGCATTGAACTCTCTACAGTTCGGTTCTCTGTCGCTTACCTGGCCCAATGGTCAGACAACACACCATGGAGGAAAAAGTGCCTGCTTCAATGCAGAAATGACGATGTATCACCGGGATGTGATTGATCGTTTGATCACCCACGGTGANGTNGGCNTGGGAGAGGACTATATGGCGGGCAAGTGGTCCACGCCCGATCTGCTGGCGCTCATGCGTTTAGCCACCGCCAATCTGGCCGTTTTCGACCGGTATTTGCAGACTAATCTGTGGCTTAAATTATTATATTGGTGTAAACACCACCTGTTCTCGAATACGCTCAAACGCAGCCGTCAAAACGTACATGAGCATTACGATCTGGGTAATGACTTCTACCGGCTCTGGCTGGATGACAGCATGACCTACTCCTGCGGCCTGTTTAACGGCGATGCATCTATCTCACTCCATGAAGCGCAACAGGCGAAATACGAACGAATATTTCAGCGACTGGCGCCGGCCTCGGGGAGCCGTATTCTGGAAATCGGTTGTGGCTGGGGCGGTTTTATGGAAGTCGCGGCTGCTCGTGATTGCCATGTCACGGGTGTGACACTGTCCAATGAGCAGGCGCAATATGCTGCTGAACGACTGCAATCCGCCGGACTGGACCCGAATACCGAGGTTCGATTGCAGGATTACCGCGAACTGACGGGATCGTTCGATTACGTGGTATCGATCGGCATGTTTGAACATGTGGGCGAGTCGTATTGGGCCACGTATATGAGGGATGTACGCGAATATCTAAAGTCTGGTGGCAAGGCCATGATACAGACGATTACCATCGCAGAAGAGCGGTTTGACCGGTATCGGGCCGGCAGTGACTTTCTCAGAGAGCATATTTTCCCCGGCGGTATGCTGCCCTCCAGAGAACGCTTTGAAGCGATTGCCCTGGACAGTGGCCTGGTGGTGAATGATGTTTTTGAATTCGGTCAGGATTATGCCATTACATTGGAAAAATGGCTGGCAAACGTGGATGAGCAAATTCCGGCGATACAAGCGTTAGGTTATAGCCAAACATTCATACGCAAATGGCGGTTCTACCTGGCCAGTTGTGCCGGCATGTTTCGCGCCGGGGGGATCAATGTGATGCAAGTGGAATTGGGCCGAAAGTAGAAACACGGTTTTTTTGTAGTGAATGTGAAGCCGCGCTGGTTCGATGATGTATATAAGAAATACGCGACCGGCTCATCGAACATCAGGACCACGTCACCGAGCACGGCGTGGATATGCCGGAAGTCACACAATGGCAATGGGGTATAACAGCAGACCGGGGAGGTCTTTATGGAATGGTTAACGGAAAACGGGTTCTGGGTGTTCATCGGCATCCTGTTCATAGCGATGCATCTGTTCGGCCACGGAGGGCATGGTGGTCACGGCGGGGGCGGGCATGGCGCGCCGAAAAAACCAAACACCGGCTCGGACAGGCCCTCGGGCCATCGACATTGACGGAGGACGGAACATGCTTAACACAAGACTGGTTGCCTGGGCACTGGGGCTCTTTACGGCGGTTACCTTCATCGTCTGCGTCATCTACGGACTGATGACGCCCCGAAGCCTGCACATGCACACCTTTCTCGAACAGGTGCTGCCGGCTTTCAAGTGGCTCACCTGGTGGGGTTTCCTGCTCGGCTTGATCGAAAGTTTTCTTTACGGCGTCTATGCGGGGCTGGTGTTCTGCCCCATCTACAACGGGCTCCACCGCCGCTTCAACCTCGGACAAGGAGAACACGAGTGAAAACCACCGTAATAGAAATCGGCGGACTGTTGTCAGTACTGAGCGCTCGGGGCGTAGAGAAACAGCTCCTGAAATTACCCGGCGTCACGAAAGCCGAGGTCAACTACGTAGCCGGCAGCGCGACCGTAGCCTACGACGAGACGGTTGTCGACCTTAAGGCAATCAAAACCAGGGTGCACGAATGCGGTTATCACTGCGCCGGGGAACGGCTGCCAAAGCATGTCTGCGAGCCTGGGGACCCGCCGGGGGAAGCCGCAGTCGCCGCCAAGCCCGCCCACGATGCGCACTCCGCCCACAGCGATGCGGTGCATCCTGCTGAACACGGCGGGCGTGCGGGCGCCGGGGATGAGATGGCCCACGAGATGGGCCACGACGGCGGCATGGACATGCAGGCAATGGTGCGCGACATACGCAACCGTTTCTGGGTCTGTCTGATCTTCAGCATACCGATTTTCATCTATTCGCCCATGGGCGGGCTGTTCGAACCGCCGGCGCCGCCGTTTGGGCTGCGGCTTGATCTGTGGCTATTATTTCTCGCAAGCATCGCGGTGCTCTGGCCAAGCTGGCCGTTCTTTGTTGCCGCCTGGCGCGCGCTGAAAAACGGCGTGCTCAATATGGCGGTGCTGGTCGTGCTCTCGGTGGGCACCGGCTACCTATTCAGCGTCGGTTCCACGCTCTTTTTCCCGGGCGTGCAATTTTTCGAGGCGGTGGCGGTGCTGCTGGTATTCATCCTGCTCGGCCACTGGCTGGAGATGCGCGCCCGCGCCGGGGCCTCGGACGCCATCCGTTCGCTGATGGATCTCGCGCCGCCCATGGCCACGGTGCTGCGCGATGGTCAGGAACGGGAGATTCCCACCGCCGAGGTGTTGAAGGACGACATCGTCGTGATCCGCCCCGGCAACAAGATCCCGGTGGACGGCGAGGTGCTGGAGGGCGAGTCCCAGGTGGATGAGTCCATGCTCACTGGCGAGTCCATGCCGGTGGAAAA
>PARB01000042.1 GCA_002709505.1 Paracoccaceae bacterium
CTTGGCGACCACCGCTTCGATCTCGCGTACAACGGCCTCCGTGCGGGTGTGATGCGGCATGTGGCCGGCGCCGGCGAGATCGACGCGCCACGCGTTGGGCAGGTCCCGCACAAGCCCCGCGGAATGGATGTCCGGATAGACGATGGTATCCGCGTCGCCGGTGATCACCGCGGCCGGCTGGTCGATCTGCGGATAGCGCGGAGCCGCCTCTTGCACCTCGGGCTTCAGCCAGGCGACATCCCGGGCATTGGCGAGAAAACTGTGCGGACGAAACAGCAACGGCAGACCAATGGACTGCTGGTAGTTGTCCGGCGCCGGCTCCGGCGCGAACACGCTGTCGACGCCGTTCGAGGCGACAAGCGAGGCAACCGCCGGCGCGATCGTATGGGAAAACACCGCGCCGACGACCGGCAGCGCCGCGACGTCGTAATACCAGTTCACGCCCCCCGGCCAGGGGTGGGTCGCGGGCGCGATGAACACCAGCCCGGCGAAGGTGTCCGGGGCCTGCAGTGCCAGCTGTGCGACCACCGCTCCGCCCCAGGAGTGGCCGACGGCAACCGCCGTCCCGACCTCCAGATGCGTGACCAGCCCGGCGATCAGCGCGGCCTGACGGGCGGGGCTGTGCGCCGCGCCCTCGCCGCGCTGCGAATAGCCGTGCCCCGGCCGGTCGACGAAGATCAGCCGGTAGCGCGGCGACAGCGCAGGCCGGAACGCGGCGACCGGATCGCGCAGGTTCGCACTCGCGCCATGCACGAAGACGAGAACCGGGTCCCCGGCCTCCCAGCCCGGGGGCACATGGTCGACATAATGCAGGGCGACGCCATCCACCGTCTGCATCGCGCCAAGCGGCGGAAAGCGTGCCTCCGCGACGGACGTGCGTTGCGCGGCATGCAGGGCGAGCGCGCCGAGGGCGGCAATGCTGCCGCCGGCGAGAATGAGCAGGAAAACGGTCATTCGGAGCTTTATGACACACCTCGTTTGAGCCGGGCGCCGCCGGGTCGGCGTCGGAGATCCGGGTTCCGCGCCGCGTCAGCGGCCGGCCGGATCGGGTGGAATCTGCGAGGGGCAGCCCGGGTCAGGTCGGCGACCCGGCGGATTTCGCGGCAAGATCGTCGATTGCCTTACGTGCGTTTTCGCTTGCCGGATGGATCTTCAGGACTTCCTCGAAGATCCGCATCGCGTCCTTGTCGCGATTGAGCCGGCGCATGATGATGCCGAGGCCCGACATCGCGCCCCAGTGACGCGGTTCCAGCGCCAGCGTGCGTTCGATGTCCGCGATGGAGCGGCCGAAATCCTGTTTCAGGTAATAGACCGTGGCGCGCCGGTTCCAGCCCTCCGCGTAGTCGGGGGCGAGCCGCGTCACCATGTCGAGCAGATCGAGCGCAAGGGCGTTGTCCTTGGCCTTCATGGCGGTGCCGGCGCGCGACATCAGCAGGTCGACGGTCGCACTTCCGGACTGCATCCACTTGCGCTGGATCTTGGCGACGATCGGTCGGGCGGCCGCGGTGGACGGCGCCTGCGCCAGCGCGTCGAAGAGCGCATCGACATCGTTTTGTGCCGTGTCCTCGTCGGGGATCGCGGCGCGGGCACCCGATTCGATTTCACTTTCGGGAAGCGGCGCAAGATCGTCCATCGCCGGCGGCTCCGCCTCGGGCGGAAGCACGCCGGGTGGTTCGCCCTGCGCAAGCGCGGGACCGCCGAGACACAATAGCAGGAGACAAACGCTAAAAGGCCGCATACCGGTGATTATGGATCACCGATTGCGGCCGTCAATGGCAGGCGCGAAGAATGTCCGTGCCCGCTTCGCGCGATGCGCGCGAAGCAGGTCGGGATCTTCAGCCCTGGCGCGCCTTGAAGCGCGGAGCCTTCTTGTTGATGATGTAGACGCGCCCCTTGCGACGAACCATGCGGTTGTCGCGATGCCGGCCCATCAGCGCCTTCAGCGAGTTCTTGATCTTCATCGTCTTCGTCCTCGTCGACGGAACCTCCGCAAGAGCGGGAGCCCGGCATTTCGTCTTCGGCGCTCTCGCACCTGTTTCGCCGGCCTCCGGCGCGCACTGTCGTCTGCGCGCGTCCCCTGAAGGGATTGCGGATCGCCCGGCGGGCGTACGTTCGGTTCCCTAACGGTCCGAACGAGAAAATGGTGGGCGTGACAGGGATTGAACCTGTGACCCCTACGATGTCAACGTAGTGCTCTCCCGCTGAGCTACACGCCCGAGACTGTGGCGCCGGTGTTGCCTGCCTGACGGCAGGTACCGGCAAGTCCGGTCACCGCGCCGACCAAGCGGCAGCGGTGGCAGGGGATATACCGAGGTTCGAAGACCGGTGCAAGCCCTCTCGTCAAACTTCTTTTGCGCACATGGCGGCAGTGGAAAACATCAGGATAACAGGCCCGCGCACAAAGACCCGCGCACCTTGATCGCGAGTGTCCGGCTCAGGCGACGAGCATCCGCTCGACCTCGAGCACGAGGTCCTTGAGATGGAAGGGCTTGGACAGGACCTTCGCATCCTTGGGGGCCTGCGAATCCGGATTGAGCGCCACGGCGGCAAATCCGGTGATGAACATCACCTTCAGGTCGGGATCGAGCTGCGTCGCGCGCCGCGCAAGCTCTATGCCGTCCATCTCCGGCATGACGATGTCGGTCAGGAGCAGGGAGAACGGCTCTTCGCGCAGCCGCTCATACGCGCTTTTTCCGTTATCGAAAGAAACGACGTCATAGCCGGCTTTCTGCAGCGCCTTGGCGAGAAAGCGGCGCATGTCGTTGTCGTCTTCCGCGAGTAGGATCCGTGTCATTCGCTCCGTCCGTCTGCTTGGAACCGTCGCCTGTCCTGCCGGAGCCGGCGACGTCCCGCCCGGCGCCCCGCCTGGGGCCAGCCGCCTCGCCATCGAACCCCCGGCAGGCCACCCGGCCCGTCCGTTCCCGTTTTGGCACAGCGCGCCGTATCGTTATAAGGCCGACCCGTGGTAAACATCCAGTGAAACCGGGGCAAGCCCCCCGCGCCGGAAGCATTTCCCACCGGCCTTGTGGACATTAACCGCGATTCGGGGACAAATAGTCCCTCGGAAAACGAACAGGCCGCGTCCAGGCGAGGATTGCAGACGATGGAAGTGATCAGCGGGTTTGAGGACTTGGAGGCCTTCGAGGTCCTGCATCCCGCCGAGCAGAGCGTTCCCTTCGTGTTCAATTCGCCCCACTCCGGCCGACACTATCCGGATGCCTTCCTGCGCGCGTCGCGTCTCGACAAGATTGCCATCCGGCGCTCGGAAGACGCCTTCGTCGACGAATTGTTCCAGCATGTGGTCCCGCTCGGCGCCCCGCTGCTGAAGGCCCGCTTTCCCCGGGCCTATCTCGACGTCAACCGCGAGCCCTACGAGCTCGATCCCAAGATGTATGACGACCGCCTGCCGTCTTACGCCAACATCCGCTCCATCCGGGTCGCGGGGGGGCTCGGCACCATCGCCCGGGTGGTCGGCGAGGCCCAGGAGATCTACCAGGGCCGCCTGTGCGTGCGCGAGGCGCTCACCCGGATCGAGACCATCTACAAGCCCTACCACCAGACGCTGCGCCGGCTTCTGGCGCAAACCCATGTGGCCTTCGGCTATGCGGTGCTGATCGACTGTCACTCCATGCCCTCCGCCATCAAGACGACCGACGGCGGCCCGCGTCCGGACTTCATCCTGGGCGATCGCTACGGCACGAGCTGCGCGGCGCAACTGGTCGACGCGGCCACCGAGGCGCTGCGCGACATGGGCTATCGGGTAAGCCGCAACAAGCCCTATGCCGGCGGCTTCATCACCGAGCACTACGGCCGGCCGGTCAAGGGCCTGCACGCGCTTCAGGTGGAGATCAACCGCGGTCTCTACATGGACGAGACGAAGACCCTCAAACACGCCGGCTTCGACGCCTTGACGCAGGATCTCGACCGGCTGGCGAAGGCCCTCGTGGCGGTGCAGGGCGACTGCTTCTATCCGGACGCGCTCGCGGCCGAATGATCCCGATATGGCGACGATCGAACACGCCCGTCCAGACGGGCGTGCGACCGCGTCGGGCGGCAGACAGAAAAAAGGGCCGCACTCTTGCGAGGCGGCCCGAGTCTAGGGAGGAAACGCCCAAGGAGGGCGACGCTCAATGACTGCGTCATATCGCGCTGCACAAATGTTCCACCGCACCGCACAAAAGTCAATATCGAATTCGCGAGAACGGTCGGTCGAATTCCGAATTTTTCCGATTAAGCGTTATAATTCAGGTATTTGGTTATTAGTAAATCGTCTTGAAAAAACATCCCGAAACGGTTTTTCTCGACGCCGGCCCGTCGGGCTGGTTTAACGCCAGACATCAACCTCGCCAGACAACACCGTCATATCCCCCTTGCAGGAGAATGGTCCAAATGCCGTCGACCCCGGATCTCGTCGCTTTCACGGATCGTCTCGCGGACGCTGCCGGCCGGACCATCCTGCCGCATTTTCGGGCCGCACTTTCGATCGACAACAAGCTCGACAGCGGGTTCGATCCGGTCACCATCGCGGACCGCGCCGCAGAGGCTGCCATCCGCGAGATCATCGAAGCCGATTATCCCGCGCACGGCATTCTCGGCGAGGAGCACGGCAGTGTCCGCCTCGATGCCGAACATGTCTGGGTGCTCGATCCGATCGACGGGACCCGTGCCTTCATCTGCGGCCTGCCGACCTGGGGCACGCTGATCGGCTTCCTGTCCGGCGGCGTTCCGACCTTCGGCGCGATGGACCAGCCCTTCGTCGGCGAACGCTTCCATGGCGACCGGGAGAGCGCCTGGCGCCAGCACGCCGGAACCCGCACGAGGCTGAAGACGCGCGCCTGCGAGCGCATCGAGGATGCGATCATGTGCACCACCCATCCGGGCCTGTTCCAGGGCGCGGAAAAGACGGCCTATGACGCCATCGAGGACCGCGTGCGCACGGCCCGCTACGGAACGGATTGCTACGGATATTGCATGGTCGCGTCCGGACAGGTGGATCTGGTGATCGAAACCGGACTTCAGCCCTATGACATCGTGGCGCTGGTCCCGATCGTGGAAGGCGCCGGCGGGGTCGTCACCACCTGGTCCGGCGGGTCGCCGGCCGAAGGCGGCCAGATTGTTGCCAGCGGTGATCCTCGGCTTCACGAGGCCGCGCTCGCGCAGCTTGCCTCGGCGGCCCGCTAAGGACAGCCGGCGCCATCGGGGGTGTCAGGATCTGACGGTCTCAAGCGCCCCGTCGGCGACAAAGGCGTCGAATGCGGCCAGGAACTGGTCCCGGTAGAGGTCATCCTCCATCAGGATCTCGTGGCGCGATCCGGCGATTTCCAGATAGCGGGCGGAGCGGGTCTGGAGGGCGAACGCTTCGGCCGCGCGGGTCGACACGATGATGTCCTGCCCCGCCGCGACGATCAGGATCGGCAGGGGCATGGCGGGACCGAAGTCCGGCCCGGTCACCTGGCGCATCGCGCGGCAGGCGGCGGCAAGCCAGTCGACGGTCGGCATTCCGATTTCCAGATCGCCGCGCGCTTTCAGGACCGTTTCGTTGCGGGCAAACCGGGCCGCATCCGATGTCAGCGGATTGCCGGCGAAATCGGTACTGGCATTCGGCCCGATCCGCGGCAGAAATGCCGTCCCCAGGCCAATGGCCGAAAGGGTCGCGGCCAGCGGGCAGACGATTTTCTGGGGCAGACCGACCGTTCCCAGGCCGATGAGAGGGGCGGACAGCACGGCGCGCTCGATCTGGGTGCGCAACCGCCGGGCGGCGAGCAGCACCACCAGCCCGCCGGTCGAATGCGCCAGAATATTGTGGGGTCCCGGCATATGGGCCAGCGTGACCTCGCGCATCACCGTATCGAGGTCGACCACGAAATCCGCGAAGTCGTCGACATGCCCGCGCCTGGGGTTTCTCAGCAACCGCGCCGATCCGCCCTGCCCGCGCCAGTCGAAGGCAACGACCGCGAAGCCGCGTGCGCGCAGGTCCGAAATCGTCTCGAAGTATTTCTCGATGCATTCCGCGCGCCCCTGCAGGAGCGTCACGGTTCCCTTCAGCGGCCGATGGCTCGGCATCCAGCGCGCGGTGCGCAGGGCGCGACCGTCGACGGTCGTGACCTCGGCGCAAATGCCGCCCTCGGGGACCGGATTGTCCGGATGATCAAATAGGTCCATGGCAATCCGGCAGGTGGATCGGCGCAGGCGCCGCGCGAAGGAAAAACCTTGCTTCGTCTTACAGGAGCCCGGCCGCCGGCTCAACACCGGCGACCGCAGGGTGCCTGTCACGGGACGAAAACGGGGGCTCAGAAGCGGCCCCAGATGCCCCAGCTGAACTGGCCGTCGCGATGACCGCCACCCCAGCGGGGTCCGCCGCGGTGACCACCGCCCCAGCGGCGACCGCCCAGAACGGTGCGTCCGATCACCTGGCCGGAGTAGGCGTCAACCACCAGGCGCAACGGTGCGCCACGGCGCCCGTCGGCCCGCACGACATAGATGTCGCCGCGCGCACGAACGCGGGAAATATTGCGGAAGCCCTTGCGGTGCAGCTTGCGCACGATGCGGCGCGGCCCGAGGCGACGGTCGCGATGGCGGCCATAGCGCTGGCCGACCTTGATCACCTGACCGGCATCGGCGGTGGCGGTGGAGGCCGCGACCGGCTGGAACGACATCGCCCGGGCATCGAGGGCTTGGGCAGCCGGTGCGGTCATCATCAGCCCGGCGGCAACGGCGGCGAGGAGGGTCTTTTTCATCGTGATCTCCTGGGTTGCGGCGCCATCTGCGCCTGTTGAACGCCCCCAATGTGTCAGCTGCCACGTGAACCGGATCGGAAGGCCCCGTTCAGATTCCGTTCATCGGCAAAAAAAGCGCTGGCAGGCAGCCGTTCCCCCCTCTTGAAACTGCGAAATACCGCCCCCACCTTTCTCTCGCAGGCGCCAAAACGGGCCTGTACGACCGATCCCGATCCTGTCCGGCCAAGACGGCGGACGCCACGGGATCGCACCATCACATGTTGCTCAAGAGAGAGGACACACCGATGCGTCACATGGACTTTAGCCCCCTGTACCGTTCCACCGTCGGCTTCGACCGGCTGTTTGCCATGCTGGATGCCAATTCCCAGGATGCGCCGAGCTATCCGCCCTACAACATCGAGCGGACCGGCGAGAATTCCTACCGCATCACCATGGCGGTCGCGGGCTTCCGCGAAGAGGATCTGACGCTTGAGGCCAAGGAGCACGTCCTGACGGTCAAGGGCGAACGCCCGGCCGACGCCGACAGCGGCGAATTCCTGCATCGAGGCATTGCGGCACGCGCCTTCGAGCGCCGCTTCCAGCTCGCGGATTTCGTCGAGGTGCGCGGCGCCAGCCTGGAAAACGGCCTGCTGCACATTGATCTCGCCCGCGAGATCCCCGAGGCGATGAAGCCGCGCCGGATCGAGATCACCAGCGGCGACAGCGCCCGGCAGATCGAAAGCAGCGTGAACTAAAAAGCGAACTAAGACACACGATCCCTGCCCGCTCCGTCGCAGCTCCCCCCAGCGACGGGCGGGCGCCTTCGGGATCGAAAACGCCGCCGCACGGTGAAAGCCATGCGGCGGCGTTCTCATTTGCGCCATGCGGTTCGCGGAAAACCGACTGTCACAGAAGCGCGACGAAGCGGTCGACCTCCTCGTCCGTGGTGGCGAAGCTCGCGACCAGCCGCACAACATGCTCATCAGTGGCGCAGCCCTCGCGCGACCACTCGTAAAACAGCGCGCCCTCGCCCCTGAGTTTCTCGATCTGCGTCCGGGTCAGGACCGCGAAGACTTCATTCGCTTCGCAGGGCCAGGCAACGCGCGCCCGGCCGCTGTCGCCGATTCCCCGGGCAAGCCGCGTGGCGGCCGCATTGGCCCGGCCGGCAAGCTCGAGCCAGTGATCCCCCTCGAAATAGCCGTCGAACTGCGCCGCGACGAAGCGCGACTTGGAAAACAGATGCCCGGCGCGCGCCCGGTGGGTCGCAAGATGCGGCAGTCCCTTCGGATTGAACACGACGATCGCCTCGGCGCACCAGCAGCCGTTCTTGGTCGCCCCGAAGGACAGGACGTCGATGCCCGCCTTCCAGGTCAGCTCCGCCGGGCTGGCGTTCAGATGCACGAGCGCATTGGCAAAGCGCGCGCCGTCCATATGGCATACGAGCCCGCGCGCACGCGCAGGCTCCGTCAGCGCCGCGACCTCCTCGGGTGAATAGACCGTTCCGCATTCCGTTGCCTGGGTGAGGCTGAGAGCCGTCGGCGCGCCGAACCGGCTCCCCTCCTGGAAGCGCTCGAGCGCCCCGGCCACGGCGTCGGGAGCGATCCGTCCGGCCGAAGTGACAAGGGGCACGATCTTCATGCCGTGGGAATAGAACTCCGCCGAGCCCCATTCGTCGCAATGCAGATGCGCGGTCTCGCTCGCCAGGATCAATCCGCCGGGGCGCGCGCAGGCGGCCATCGACAAAGCATTGGCGGCCGTGCCGGTCGCCGTGAACAGCACGGACACATCCGTCTCGAAGATATCGCGGAACCGCTTCGTGACGCGATCGGTGAGCGGATCGGTCCCGTAGGCGGGGGCGAATCCGTGGTTGTGGCGGGAGAGCGCATCCATCACCGGCTGCGATGCCCCTGCGCAATTGTCGCTCGAAAAATTCATAATCCGATCTAGGCCCGACACGGCGCGGCTGGCAAGTCCCTTCGGCAAGCCACAGGCGACGCGACGTTCCATCGACAGAATATTTCAGCGGGCGTTTCGGACCTGGTCGAATGTGACAAATTGCTGCGCACCCGCGAAAGAAATAGTTTATAAGGCCATTCGCAAGCCGCTTGCCCCCATTTCGGAAATCTGGCATTGTGCGCCGCTCCCAATAGGACAGGAATGCTGTCCCATCTGGAGCAAAGAAATCCGGAGCCCCTGTGGTTCCGTGTCTCGCGCGCCCTAGGTTAAGCGGTTGCTTGATGACAATGGCGCGTCGAGCAAGGGGATTTGAGAGCTGCAAGCGCAGCCACCGGCGGCGCGTCCGACGGAGGGTCTGGACAGGCAGCTTGGGGCGAAGGGTCAGGCTTGCATCTGGCACCGCCGGGGACAGGGACGGTCGTCCGCTGACCCCTGCCGCGACAGCGGGCGGGCAGACGGAGCGGGACCGCTTCACAAAGTCAGCGTCAGGGCTTTTGCCTGTTCGCCGGACGAGCCGCGTTTTCCGAGGGGAACGCGACCCGAACGGGAGAGGACGGACCGGACGCCGGGATGAGACAAGAGGGCTGAGATGAGCAAGACCGACGCGATGATCGAAGCACAGGACTTCGCAGGAACACCCGCACCGGCCACTGCCCCCACGGCAAAAACGATGCGCGCCCGTCGTGAGGAAGCCGCGCAGAGCGGCCTGTATCATCCCGGCAAGGAACACGATGCCTGCGGCGTCGGCTTCATCGCCCACCTCAAGGGCAAGGCCTCGCATCAGATCGTCGCCGACGGTCTCCAGATCCTGGAGAACCTCACCCATCGCGGCGCCGTCGGTGCCGATCCGCTGATGGGCGACGGCGCGGGCATGCTGGTGCAGATCCCGCATGAGTTCTTCGCCGAGGAAGCCAAGGGCCTGGGCATCGACCTTCCCGAGAAGGGACGCTACGGCGTCGGCTTCATCTTCCTTCCGCGCGATCCCGAACTGCGCAAGACCTGCGAAGAGATCATCGAGCGCGTGATCGCCGCCGAGGGGCAGGCGTGCCTCGGCTGGCGCGACGTGCCGGTCGACAATTCCTCGCTGTCCAAGGCGCCGGAGATCGCCGCGACCGAGCCCTGCTCGCGCCAGGTCTTCATCGCCTGCCGCGACTGCGAGACGCCGGAGGATTTCGAACGCCGCCTCTTCGTGCTGCGCAAGGTGATCTCCAACACCGTGCGCGCGGAAAGCGACGCGGTCGAGCACGGTTTCTATATCGTGTCGCTGTCGAGCCGCACGCTGGTCTACAAGGGCATGTTCCTCGCCTATCAGCTCGGCGCCTATTATTCCGACCTGAAGGACCCGCGCTTCGCCTCGGCGCTTGCGCTCGTCCACCAGCGGTTCTCCACCAACACCTTCCCGTCCTGGGATCTGGCGCACCCCTACNGGATGGTTGCCCACAACGGCGAGATCAACACGCTGCGCGGCAACGTCAACTGGATGGCCGCGCGCCAGGCGAGCGTCTCCTCGCCGCATTTCGGCGACGACATCTCCAAGCTGTGGCCGATCTCCTATGAAGGCCAGTCGGACACGGCGTGTTTCGACAACGCGCTCGAGTTCCTCGTCTCCGGCGGCTATTCGCTCGCCCATGCGGCGATGATGCTGATCCCAGAAGCCTGGGCCGGCAACCCGCTGATGGACGACAACCTGCGCGCCTTCTACGAGTATCATGCGGCCCTGATGGAGCCGTGGGACGGCCCTGCGGCGGTTGCCTTCACCGACGGGCGCCAGATCGGCGCGACGCTGGACCGCAACGGCCTGCGCCCGGCCCGCTACATCGTCACCGACGACGACCTCGTCATCATGTCGTCCGAGGTCGGCGTGTTGCCGGTGCCGGAAGAAAAGATCATCCGCAAGTGGCGGCTCCAGCCGGGCAAGATGCTGCTCATCGACCTGGAAGAGGGCCGCATCATCTCCGACGACGAGATCAAGCGCACCCTGTCGACGGCCAACCCCTACAAGGACTGGCTGCACCGCACCCAGATCGTGCTGGAGGACATGCCGGCCGTGCGCGGCCGTGCGCCGGTCGCCGCCGAAAGCCTGCTCGACCGCCAGCAGGCCTTCGGCTACAGCCAGGAAGACATCAAGCTCCTGATGCAGCCGATGGCCACCATCGGCCAGGAAGCCATCGGCTCGATGGGCACGGACACGCCGATCTCCGCGCTCTCCGACAAGCCGAAGCTGCTCTACACCTATTTCAAGCAGAACTTCGCACAGGTCACCAACCCGCCGATCGACCCGATCCGCGAGGAGCTGGTGATGAGCCTCGTGTCCTTCATCGGGCCGCGGCCGAACCTGTTCGACCTCAAGGGCCTGTCAACGTCCAAGCGTCTCGAGGTGCGCCAGCCGATCCTCACCAACGACGACCTGGAGAAGATCCGCACCATCGGCGACACGTCGGACAACCAGTTCTCCGCCAAGACGCTCGACATCACCTATGACGTCGCCCATGGCGCGGAGGGCATGCGCGCGGCGCTGACCAACCTGTGCGCCAGCGCCGAGCGTGCCGTTTCCAACGGCTACAACATCATCATCCTGTCCGACCGCCTGCTGTCGCGCGCCCGCATCCCGATCCCGGCGCTGCTGGCAACGGCGGCCGTGCACCATCACCTGATCCGCAAGGGTCTGCGCACCTCCGTCGGCCTCGTCGTGGAAACCGGCGAAGCCCGCGAGGTGCATCATTTCTGCGTGCTGGCCGGCTATGGCGCGGAAGCGATCAACCCCTATCTAGCGTTCGAGACGCTGCTTGCCCTGCATGAGGATCTCGACTTCCCCGAGGAGGTCGATGCCGACGAGGTCGTCTACCGCTACATCAAGTCGATCGACAAGGGCATCCTCAAGGTCATGTCCAAGATGGGCATCTCGACCTATCAGTCCTATTGCGGCGCGCAGATCTTCGATGCCGTCGGCCTGTCGAGCGACTTCGTCAAGGAGTTCTTCTTCGGCACGGCGACGACCATCGAGGGCATCGGTCTCGACGAGGTCGCCGACGAGACCACCCGGCGTCACCGGGTCGCCTTCGAGGACGTGCAGGCGCTGCGCGACATGCTCGAGGTCGGCGGCGAGTACAACTACCGCATCCGCGGCGAGCGTCACATGTGGACGCCCGACAACATCGCCTCGCTCCAGCATGCCGTGCGCGGCAACCTGCCGGAGAAGTACCGCGACTTCGCGCGCGAGACCAACGAGGAGAACGGCCGGTTCACGATCCGCGGCCTGTTCCGCATCAAGTCCGCCGAAGACGTCGGCCGCAAGCCTGTCGCCATCGAGGACGTCGAGCCGGCAGCCGAGATCGTCAAGCGCTTCTCCACCGGCGCCATGTCCTTCGGCTCGATCTCGCGCGAGGCGCATTCCACCCTCGCGGTCGCGATGAACCAGATCGGCGGCAAGTCGAACACCGGCGAGGGCGGCGAGGAGCCGGAGCGCTACCAGCCGCTGCCGGACGGGTCGATGAACCCGATGCGTTCCGCGATCAAGCAGGTCGCTTCGGGCCGCTTCGGCGTCACCACCGACTATCTCGTCAACGCCGACATGATCCAGATCAAGGTCGCGCAGGGCGCCAAGCCCGGCGAGGGCGGACAGCTGCCCGGCCACAAGGTCGACGCGGTGATCGCCAAGGTGCGCCATTCGACGCAAGGGGTGGGCCTGATCTCGCCGCCGCCGCATCACGACATCTATTCGATCGAGGATCTGGCGCAGCTGATCTACGATCTGAAGAACGTCAACTCGGCCGCCGACATCTCGGTCAAGCTGGTGTCGGAAGTCGGCGTCGGCACGGTCGCCGCCGGCGTTGCCAAGGCGCGCGCCGACCACATCACCATCTCCGGCTACGACGGCGGCACGGGCGCGTCCCCGCTGACCTCGATCAAGCACGCCGGCAGCCCCTGGGAAATGGGCCTGGCCGAGACCCAGCAGACCCTGGTGCTGAACGGGTTGCGCTCGCGCATCGCGCTGCAGGTCGACGGCGGCCTGAAGACCGGCCGCGACGTGGTGATCGGCGCGCTGCTGGGGGCCGACGAGTTCGGCTTCTCCACCGCGCCGCTGATCGCGGCGGGCTGCATCATGATGCGCAAGTGCCACCTGAACACCTGCCCGGTCGGCATCGCCACCCAGGACCCGGTGCTGCGCAAGCGCTTCAAGGGCATGCCCGAGCATGTGGTGAACTACTTCTTCTTCGTCGCCGAGGAAGTGCGCGAGATGATGGCTGCCATGGGCGTCACCCGCTTCGAGGAACTGGTCGGCGACACCACCATGCTCGACCAGGAAAAGATGCTTGAGCACTGGAAGGCCCGCGGGCTCGACTTTTCGCGCCTCTTCCACATGCCCGACGCCACGCCGGACCAGCGCCGCTGGAGCGAGCGTCAGAAGCATCCGATCGACGACATTCTCGACCGCCGCCTGATCGCCGCCGCCGAACCGGCGCTGGAGCGCAAGGAAAAGGTGACGATCACCGAGACGATCATGAACGTCGACCGCTCGACCGGCGCGATGCTGTCGGGCGAGGTTGCCCGGCGCTACGGCCACAAGGGTCTGAAGGACGACACCATCGAGATCAATCTGACCGGCACCGCCGGCCAGGCCTTCGGCGCCTTCCTGACCCGCGGCATCTCGATGCACCTGGAAGGCGATGCCAACGACTATGTCGGCAAGGGCCTCGCCGGCGGGCGGCTGGTGATCAAGCCAAGCCCGAAGAGCGCGGCCGACCCGGACGCCTCGATCATCGCCGGCAACACCGTGCTCTACGGCGCGACCGAGGGCGAGTGCTACATTCGCGGCATCGCCGGCGAACGCTTCGCGGTGCGCAACTCAGGTGCGCTCGCGGTCGTCGAGGGTGTCGGCGACCACGGCTGCGAATATATGACCGGCGGCGTGGTTGTCGTGCTCGGCTGGACGGGCCGCAACTTCGCGGCCGGCATGTCCGGCGGCGTGGCCTATGTGCTCGACGAGGACAATTCGTTCCGCTCGCGCTGCAACCTCGCCATGGTCGACATCGAACCGGTACCGGAAGAAGACGACCTGCTCGAGAAGCTCCACCACCATGGCGGCGACATCGAGCACAAGGGACGTGTCGACCTCACCGCCGACATGACCCGACACGACGACGAGCGCTTGCGCCAGCTGATCTCCAACCACATCGCGCACACGGGCTCGGCCTGGGCGCAGGAGATCCTCGACAACTGGGACGACTTCCGTCCCAAGTTCGTCAAGGTGATGCCGGTGGAGTACCGCCGCGCGCTCAAGGAAATGGAAGAAAAGCGGCTCGGCCTGGTGGCGGCCGAGTAAGGGGAGACGGAGAACATGGGAAAAGTCACCGGTTTTCTGGAAATCGATCGGCAGGAACAGAAGTACCAGCCGGCGTCGGACCGCATCCGCCATTTCAAGGAGTTCACGCTCCCGCTGGAGGACAAGGAAGTCGAGCGCCAGGCGGCCCGTTGCATGGACTGCGGCATCCCCTATTGCCACGGTCCGGTCGGCTGTCCGGTCAACAACCAGATCCCCGACTGGAACGACCTCGTCTACAACGGCGACTGGGAAGAGGCGGCGCGCAACCTGCACTCCACCAACAACTTCCCGGAGTTCACGGGCCGCATCTGCCCGGCGCCCTGCGAGGAAGCCTGCACGCTGAACCTCGAGGACGTGCCGGTCGCGATCAAGACCGTGGAACAGGCGATTGCCGACAAGGCCTATGCGGAAGGCTGGATCCAGCCGGAACCGCCCGCCGTCAGGACCGGCAAGACGGTTGCGGTCGTCGGCTCCGGCCCGGCCGGCATGGCGGCGGCCCAGCAGCTCGCCCGCGCCGGCCACACCGTGCATGTCTATGAGCGCGAGCCCAAGGCCGGCGGCCTGATGCGCTACGGCATTCCCGACTTCAAGATGGAAAAGCACTATATCGACCGCCGCGTCGAGCAGATGGAGGCCGAGGGCGTCGTCTTCCATTACGGCGCCAATGTCGGCGTCACGGTCACGGTCGACGAACTCAAGCACCGTCACGACGCGCTGCTTCTGACCTGCGGCGCGGAACGCCCGCGCGATCCGGGCATTCCGGGCATGGACCTGCAGGGCTGCATGTATGCAATGCCCTTCCTGGTGCAGCAGAACCGTCGCGTCGGCGGCGAGGACGTCTCCGGCGAGGCGCCCTATTGGGCCGGCGGCAAGCATGTCGTCGTGATCGGCGGCGGCGACACCGCGTCGGACTGCGTCGGCACCTCGTTCCGCCAGGGCGCGCTCTCGGTCACCCAGCTCGACATCCGCCAGCGTCCGCCGGAAAAGGAAGACAAGCTCTCCGTGTGGCCCTACTGGCCGACGAAGATGCGCACCTCCTCCAGCCAGGCGGAAGGCGCGGAGCGCGAATTCGCCGCCGCGACGCTCGAGATCGTCGGCGAGGACGGCCATGTCACCGGCGTGAAATGCGCCCGCGTCGACGAGAAGCGCCAGCCGATCCCCGGCACCGAATTCATCCTGCGCGCCGAGCTGGTGCTTGCGGCCATCGGCTTCGCCGGTCCGCTCGAAGGCACCTATCTGGAAGAGATGAAGGACGAGATTGCCCGTGACGCGCGCGGCAACGTCCTGGCCGATACCGACGCCTACAAGACCTCGGTCGACGGCGTCTTCGCCGCCGGCGACGTCCGCCGCGGCCAGTCGCTGGTCGTCTGGGCGATCCGCGAGGGTCGCCAGGCCGCCCGCGCCATCGACCTGCATCTGACCGGCACGACCAACCTGCCGCGCTGATCAGCCGGCGCGACACGACACGAAAAGGCCGCGCACCCCACCGGGATGCGCGGCCTTTTCTTTTGTGGCGGCTGTCTCCGGGACCAGCCCCGGCGAAAGACCCCGATCAGCCCGTCCGGGTCACTTCGCCGCCTGTGCGAGGAACGCGCGGATCTGCTCGATAATGGCGGCATGAATGTCGCCGCGCGCCTGTGCGGACGTCCCGCACAGCGCCGGGTCGCCGCCGTCCTCTGAGAGGATCTTGGCGCCCGCCGGCGTGCACGCGGGGAAGGCGTCGAACGGCCCGGCTTCGGCAAACGTGACAAGACGATTGGTGCCATCATCGCCGACCAGCGGCGCAAGATGCGCCTCCCCCTCGCCGGTCGCACCGAGCGCGATCGTCAACAACGGGACCGGGCTCCCCTCACCCTCGCGCAAGACCGCATCGGCATATTCCGGCACGATTGCCACCACGGCCGAGACCTCGGGCAGCCGGTACGACCGCTCCAGCGGCGCAGGATCGAGGGTTTCAAGCGCAACACCGCCAGCGGCAAACCACGCACAATCGGGACCGGCCCCGTCCGCGCACGCGCGCCGGACGGCGTCTGCATCGAACTGCCAGCCGCCAACGGCGAGAGCTGCCGTGCCGCCAAGCGCGAACCCGACAGCCGAGATCCGGGTCCGGTCGATCCGGCCCGCCCATTGCGGATCGCCGAGAACGGCGGCAAGGGCGCGCGCAAGATCTTGCGGACGGCGCCAGATCTCGTCTGCACCCGCCCGCGGACCAGCTGGTCGCGGCGCATTGACCTCCACCACGATATGCCCGGACCCGGCAAGTGCCGCCGCGAGCCAGGCGCCCGAATCCGGGCTCGAGCGGACGCCGCCATGCGACAGCAGGACAAGGGGAAACGGCCCTTCGCCCGCGGCCGCATCGGGCGCGGCTTTTTGGCCAAGGAAAACGGCGTTTCCACCGACGACCTGCGCCGAACCGCCACGTGCCGGAGACCAAAGCGACAGCACGAGATCGCGCCCGCCCTTCGCATCCGCGACCGGCAGGACAGCCATGCCCGGCGCGTCCATTGCGCGCACCGGGCCGACCGAGAGGAAAAACAGGAGAAGCAGGACAAGATGGCGCACGTGCGGGAGCCTTTTTGTGGCGGAGCAGCCGCAATGAGGCCGCCACCGGGACCGGTCCGCAATATCCTCGCGCAGGCGCGCGCGCAAGCTCCGCAAGGGGCGCCTCCCTCAGGCGACGCGAACGACGATGCGATCAGACGATGCGATCAGGCCGCGCTGCGATCCTGGCTCGCATTGATGTTCTTGAGGAAGCCGCCGACCTGCTGGTGCAAGGCGGTCGACAGATCCGCCAGCTCCGTCGTGGCGCCGCGAATCTGGTCGGTCGCCGAGCGGGTGCTTTCGCTCGCCTGCGACAGCTGCGACATGCTGGACGCCACGCTTTCGGTGTTTTGCGTGGCGAAATCGACGCTCTGGGTGATCTCGCCCGTTGCCGCCATCTGCTTTTGCACCGCGCTCAGGATGGTGTTGGAGATCGAGTGGATCCGCTCGACGGTCTCCGCGATGGAACGGATCGCGCCGACGGCCTGCTCGGAGACCTGCTGCACCGCCTCGACCTGCTGCGAGATATCCTCGGTCGCCCGCGAGGTCTGGCCGGCAAGCGTCTTCACCTCATTGGCGACGACGGCGAAGCCGCGCCCCATCTCGCCGGCGCGTGCGGCCTCGATGGTGGCGTTGAGCGCC
>PARB01000003.1 GCA_002709505.1 Paracoccaceae bacterium
TACCGCGCGACCAGCTGGGCCGGCGGCTACGGCGACTATGTGATGCGCCCCGACCTGTCGACGCTGCGGCTGGTGCCCTGGCTCGAGGGCACCGCGATGGTGCTGTGCGACGTGCTCGACCACCACACCCATGAAGAGGTCCCGCACTCGCCGCGCGCCATGCTGAAGCGCCAGATCGCGCGGCTGGAGAAGATGGGCCTTGTCGCCAAAACGGCGACCGAACTGGAATTCTTCCTGTTCGAGAAGAGTTTTGACGAGATCCGCCGGTCGGGCTTCCGCGATCTGGAGCCGATCTCCGCCTACAACGAAGATTACAACATCCTCCAGACGACCAAGGAGGAGGAGGTCATGCGCCCGCTGCGCAACCACCTCCATGCCGCCGGCATCCCCGTCGAAAACACCAAGGGCGAGGCCGAAACCGGTCAGGAAGAGCTGAACATCCGCTATGCGGAGGCGCTCGATTGCGCCGACTATCACACCATCGCGAAGCACGCGACCAAGGAGATCGCCTGGCAGCATGGCCGCGCGGTCACCTTCCTGCCGAAGTGGCATCGCGACAAGGTCGGGTCCTCGTCGCACGTGCATCAGTCGCTGTGGACGTCCGACGGCGAGAGCGTGTTCTACGATCCGGACGCCGAGCACGGCATGTCGGATAGGATGCGCCACTACATGGCCGGGCTGATCAAATACGCGCCCGACTACACCTATTTCCTGGCGCCCTATGTCAACAGCTACAAGCGCTTCCAGAAGGGCACCTTCGCACCGACCAAGACCGCCTGGTCGGTCGACAACCGCACCGCCGGATTCCGGCTTTGCGGTGAAGGCACCAAGGGTGTACGGGTCGAATGCCGCATCGGCGGGTCGGATCTCAACCCCTATCTGGCGCTTGCGGCGCAGCTCGCAGCCGGCATGCGCGGCCTTGAGGAGAAGCTGGACCTCGAGGCGCCGATCACCGGCGATATCTATCAGGCCAAGCGGCTGAAGGAGATCCCGGGGACGCTGCGCGATGCGACGAAGACCCTGAAGAACTCGAAGCTCCTGCGCGAGGCCTTCGGCGACGAGGTGGTCGACCACTATGTGCGTGCCGCCGAATGGGAACAGGAAGAGTTCGACCGGGTGGTGACGGATTACGAGATCGCCCGCGGCTTCGAGCGCTGCTGAGCCGCAGCGCTCTCGCGGCACCCGGCCTTCCCGGGCCGGATGCCGGACACATACATCATTCAACTGACGGATCGCGTCCCGCGTGCCTCGCGGCGACGTCTTCAAAAGGTGCAAAATGTCGGAAACGATCAAGCTGATTTCCCCGGTCGACGGGTCGGTCTATGCCGAACGCCCGGTGACCGCGGATGCCGAACTCAACCGGGCCGTGGCCCGCGCGCGCACCGCCCAGGCCGACTGGGCCGCACGGCCGATTGCCGAGCGCTGCGCCGCCGTCGGGGCTGCCATCGATGCGCTCGAGGCGATGAACGACGAGATCGTGCCGGAACTCGCCTGGCAGATGGGTCGTCCGGTGCGCTATGGCGGCGAGATGGGCGGCACGCGCGAACGCGCCGACTACATGATCAAGATCGCCGAGGAGGCGCTTGAGCCCCGCCGGCATACGGATCGCCCCGGCTTCACCCGCTACGTGAAGCCCGAGCCGCTCGGCATCGTCATGGTGATCGCGCCGTGGAACTATCCCTTCATGACGGCGATCAACACCGTTGTCCCGGCCCTGATCGCCGGCAACACGGTGATCCTCAAGCATGCCGCGCAGACGCTGCTCGTCGGCGAGCGCCTCGATGCCGCTTTCAAGAAGGCGGGTCTGCCCGAAGGCGTGTTCCAGAACGTGGTCCTGACCCACGGCCAGACCGAGACGCTGCTGAAATCGGGCGCCATCGATCACATCAATTTCACCGGCTCCGTCGCGGGCGGTCGCGCCATCGAAAAGGCGGCTGCCGGAACCTTCGCCTCGCTGGCGCTGGAGCTTGGCGGCAAGGATCCGGCCTATGTGCGCGCGGATGCCGATGTCGACGCCGCCGTTGCCGGGCTCGCCGACGGGGCCTTCTTCAACTCCGGGCAGTGCTGCTGCGGCATCGAGCGCGTCTATGTGCATGAAAAGCACTTCGACGCGGTGGCTGAAGGGCTGGCCGAGGTTGCCCGCGGCTTCGTGCTGGGCAATCCGCTGGAAGAAGCCACTACGCTCGGGCCGATGGCGCAGGCGCGTTTTGCCGCCTGGGTGCGCGAACAGACCGACGAGGCCCTGCGCAAGGGTGCGAAGGCGCTGGTCGACCCCTCTGCCTTTGCCGCCAATGCGCCGGGCACCGCCTATCTCGCGCCGCAGGTTCTCGTCGACGTCGATCACCAGATGTCGGTGATGCGCGAGGAAAGCTTCGGCCCCGTCGTCGGCGTGATGAAGGTGCGCAACGACGAGGAAGCGCTGGCGCTGATGAACGACAGCCCCTATGGCCTTACCGCCTCGATCTGGACGGCGGACGAACAGGCCGCGATCGCGCTCGGCGACAGGCTGGAGACGGGCACCGTCTTCATGAACCGTTGCGACTATCTCGACCCGGCGCTGGTCTGGACCGGGGTCAAGGAGACCGGCAAGGGCGCGGCCCTGTCGGAGCTTGGCTATCTGTCGCTGACGCGTCCGAAGTCCTATCACCTGCGCCTCAAGACCTGAGGCGTCTTTCCGGCGGCGTTTTCCGGACGTCGCCGGTTCTCAAACTTTTCGCCTTTCGTTCTCCCGCCGCAGCGCGCGGCGCTTTCAGGGTCCATCGTCATGACGTCCACCCCTTCCGCAAACTGGTCCTATCCCACGTCCGTGCGTTTCGGCGCAGGCCGTATCAAGGAGCTCGGCTCCTGCGCCGCCATCGTCGGCATGAAACGTCCCCTGCTCGTCACCGATCCGGGCCTTGCGAAACTGCCGATGACCGAGGCAGCACTTGATGTGCTGCGCGATGCCGGGCTGGAGCCGGCCGTCTTCAGCGAGATCAAGCCCAATCCGACCGGTGCCAATGTCGAGGCGGGTGTCGCGGCCTATCGCGCCGGCAACCATGACGGCGTGATCGCCTTTGGCGGCGGCTCGGGCCTGGATGCCGGCAAGGCGATCGCCTTCATGTCCGGCCAGACGCGGCCGATGTGGGACTTCGAGGACATCGGCGACTGGTGGAAGCGTGCCGACCCGGCCGGCATCGCGCCGATCATCGCGGTTCCGACCACCGCCGGCACCGGTTCAGAGGTGGGGCGCGCCGGCGTCATCACCAATGAGGAAACCCACACCAAGAAGGTGATCTTCCATCCCAAGATGCTGCCCGAGATCGTGATCTGCGATCCCGAACTCACGGTCGGCATGCCGCGCTATTTCACGGTTGGCACCGGCATGGACGCGCTGGCGCATTGCCTGGAGGCCTATTCCTCGACCTTCTACCATCCGATGGGCGACGGCATCGCGCTGGAAGGCATCCGCCTGGTGTTTGAAAACCTCAAGCGCGCGGCGGACGTGCCGGATGATCTCGTGGCCCGCGGCAACATGATGTCCGCCGCCGCGATGGGCGCGGTTGCCTTCCAGAAGGGGCTCGGCGCGATCCACGCGCTGTCGCATCCCGTCGGCGCGCTCTATGACACGCATCACGGCATGACCAATGCGGTCTTCATGCCCTATGTGCTGGCGTTCAACCGTCCGGTGATCGAGGAGAAATTCGAGCGTCTCGCCGGGTTCCTCGGCCTTGAGGGCGGGTTCGACGGCGTCATGAAGGCGGTGCTGGAGCTGCGCGAGGAACTCGACGTGCCGAACACGCTCGCCGGCCTCAAGGTCGACGGTGCGCAGGCCGCGAAGATCGCGGAGATGGCCGTGGTCGACCCCACCGCCGGCGGCAATCCGCTGGAGCTGACGGTCGAGGGCGCCCGCGCGATCGTCGACGCGGCGCTGGAAGGCCGCCTCTAGGCGCTGTAGCGAACAAACATGCGGACAAACCCGCGTGCGAAAGAGGGCGGCGGGCCGGTTCCGCCGCCCTCCTCGATTGACACAGGGTCGCTTCCGCCCCTACATCCTTGGCGCGCCCGCACCCGGCGGGCGGCATGATCTCAAGCGGGACGAGGCACTATGACGACAACGCGGATCGACCGTCGCTTTGCGGCGTGCAAGGCGGCGAACAGGCCGGCGCTGGTCACCTTCGTGACGGCCGGCGACCCCGATCTTGCGACCTCGCAGGCGATCCTCGATGCGCTTCCGGCCGCCGGCGCGGATGTCATCGAACTGGGCATGCCGTTTTCGGACCCGATGGCCGAGGGCATTCCCATCCAGCTCGCCACCCAGCGCGCGCTGGCCGCGGGCCAGACCATGGACAAGACGCTGGACATGGTGCGGGCGTTCCGCAAGCACGACGACGACACGCCCATCNTNCTGATGGGCTATTACAATCCGATCTATGTGCGCGACCCGGCTGTCTTCGTGAAGACGGCGGTCGAGGCCGGAGTGGACGGATTGATCGTGGTCGACATCCCGCCGGAGGCCGACGACGAATTGTGCCTTCCCGCGTTGGAGGCGGGCCTGAATTTCATTCGCCTCACCACGCCGACGACCGATGACAAGCGCCTGCCGGCCGTGCTCGCCAACACCTCCGGTTTCGTCTACTACGTGTCGGTGACCGGGATCACCGGCGCCACCATCGCCAATCGCACCCGCGTCGGCGAGGCCGTGCAGCGCATCAAGCGCCACACCGATCTGCCCGTTGCGGTCGGCTTTGGCGTGAAGACGGCGGAAGACGCGGAAGTCATCGGCCGCGATGCCGACGGCGTCGTGGTCGGCTCCGTTCTGGTCGAAGCGGTGCGCAACAGCCTTGATGATGCCGGAAAAGCGACCGATAAGACGGTGAGCGCGGTGAGCGATGTTGTAAAAAGCCTTGCCGGTGGCGCGGCGCGCGCGCGACAGGGCTAGACGGCTAGGCCCATCGGCCGCGCGGCACATCCCGCGCAGAGCCTGGACACGAGAAACGGACGGTAGTCACCTTGAACTGGATCAACAACCTCGTTCGCCCGAAGATCCGCGGTCTGCTGCAGAAGCGGGACGTGCCGGAGAACCTCTGGATCAAGTGCCCTGAAACCGGGGAAATGGTGTTCCACCGCGACCTCGAGGCCAACCAGTGGGTGGTGCCGACGTCCGGCCATCACATGCGCATCGCCGGCAAGAAACGGCTCGAACTCTTCTTCGACGGCGGAACCTACGAAACGATCGAGACCCCGGATGTCGCGGCCGACCCGCTGAAGTTCCGCGACGAGAAACGCTATACCGACCGGCTGCGCGACGCCCGCGCCAAGACCGGGCTGGAGGATGCCGTGACGGTTGCGACCGGCCTGCTCAAGGGCATGCCGATGACCGCGGCCGTACAGGATTTCGCCTTCATGGGCGGATCGCTCGGCATGGCGGCGGGCGAGGCGATCATCGCCGGCATGGAAGCGGCGGTCGACCGCAAGACCCCCTTTGTCATGTTCGCAGCCTCCGGCGGCGCGCGCATGCAGGAGGGTATCCTGTCGCTGATGCAGATGCCGCGCACCACCGCCGGCGTGCAGATGCTGCGCGAGGCGGGCCTGCCCTATATCGTGGTCTTCACCAATCCGACGACCGGCGGCGTGACCGCGTCCTATGCCATGCTCGGCGACGTGCATCTGGCCGAGCCGGGCGCCCTGATCGGCTTCGCCGGCCCGCGCGTCATCGAGCAGACGATCCGCGAGAAGCTGCCCGAGGGCTTCCAGCGTTCGGAGTATCTCTTCGATCACGGCATGATCGACATGGTGGTCCACCGCCACGCTCTGCCGGAGACGATCGCCCGCATTTGCGGCATCCTGACCAAGACGCCGGTCGGTATTCCGGATCCGGAAGAGCTTGCGGCCGATATCGCCGCGGCCGATGGTGCGGGCGACGAGATGCCGTCGGAAACCCAGACGTCGAAAGACGAGGCGGCGGCCGGCAAGGCCTCCTGAGACTCCTGAGGCGCGGGAAACCGGCGCGCGGGTGTCGCCAGGGTGACATGGCGGTTGCGCCGCGCTTGCGCATCGGTTTCGCGCGGCCTAACAGATCCGCAAACGGGGCGCATGTGTCGCGACGGACCGTACGGGCAGACAAATGGATCAGGTAACGGCGATACTGGACCGGTTGCTGGCGCTTCATCCGCGCGAGATCGACCTGTCGCTTGGACGGATGGAGCGCCTCCTCGACGCGCTCGGCCGTCCGCAGGACCGCCTGCCGCCGACGATCCATATCGCCGGCACCAACGGCAAGGGATCGACCACCGCCTTCATGCGCGCGATCCTGGAGGCGGCGGGCCTCCGGGTCCATGTCTACACCTCCCCGCATCTCGTTGCCTTCAACGAACGCATCCGCATCGCCGGCAGGCTTGTCGATGATGCGCGGCTGATTTCCGCGCTCGATGCCTGCGAACAGGCGAATGCCGGGGCCGAGATCACCTTCTTCGAGGTGACGACGGCGGCGGCCTTGCTGCTGTTTGCCGAAGAACCTGCCGATATCCTGCTGCTCGAGGTCGGGCTTGGCGGGCGGCTCGATGCCACGAATGTCATCGACGCCCCGCTTGCCAGCGTGATCACGCCGGTCTCCATGGACCACGAGCGCTATCTTGGTGAAACGCTTGCCGATATCGCCGCCGAGAAGGCCGGTATCCTGAAAGCCGGCGCGCCGGCCGTGATCGCTCCCCAGCCGGAAGACGCCCATGCCGTCATCGAACGGGTGGCGGCTGCTCTCGGCGCGCCGCTTGCCTCTTTCGGTGAAGTCTTTCAGGCTTGGGAGGAAAACGGCCGGCTGGTCTATCAGGACGACGAGGGCCTGATGGACCTGCCCCGTCCGCGGCTGATCGGACGTCATCAGGCGGTCAATGCCGGCATGGCCATTGCCGCCCTGCGCCAGGCGGGACGCCTGCCGGACCCGGACACCGTCGGTCGCGGCCTGCTCACCGTGGACTGGCCGGGCCGCATGCAGCCGCTGATGCATGGCCCCGTGCTGGAGCTCTGCCCGCCGGACACCGAGCTTTGGCTCGATGGCGGGCACAATCCGGGTGCGGGGGCGGCCATCGCGGCGGAGATGGCCTTGCAGGAAGAGCGTTCGGACCGACCGCTCTATCTCGTGACCGGCATGCTGAAGACCAAGGATCCGGTCGGCTTCTTTCAGCCCTTCGCGGGCCTTGTCCGGCATGTGGCGACCATTCCGCTGGCCTCGACCGACGCCTATCGCACGCCGGAGGATCTGGTGTCGGCCGCGAGCGGTGCCGGTCTCTCCGCGACCGCGTTTTCGTCGCTGGAAGCCGCACTGGCGGATGTGCGCGCGCGCGCCGGGGAAGACGGGGTCGCCCCGCGGGTGCTGATCTGCGGCTCGCTCTATCTTGCCGGCGAAATCCTGTCGAAGAACGGCATGCGACCGGTCTGAAGGCCGCCGGTCAGAGTTTCCTCAGCCGCACCTCGTTGATCGCGTGATCGGAGCCCTTGCTCAGGATCAGGTCGGCGCGCGGGCGCGTCGGCAGGATGTTCTCCTGCAGATTGACCAGGTTGATCTCGCTCCACAGCCCCTCTGCGATGGCCAGCGCGTCCTCGTCGCTCGCCAGTGCGTATTTGTTGAAATAGGAGCCAGGGTCGCGGAAGGCGGTCTCGCGCAGGCGCATGAAGCGCGAGACGTACCAGTCGTGCAGCACATCCTCGTCGGCATCGATATAGATCGAGAAGTCGAAGAAATCGGAGACGAAGGGCACTTCCTTGCCGTCGCGCGGCAGGTTGCTGGTCTGAAGGACGTTCAGCCCTTCCAGGATAAGGATGTCGGGGCGGTCCACGGTGACCGACTGGCCCGGCATGACGTCATAATAGAAATGCGAATAGACCGGCGCGGCGACATGCCGGCGGCCCGCCTTCAGGTCCGACAGGAACTTCAGCAGCGCCGGCCGGTCGTAGCTTTCCGGAAAGCCCTTCTTGCGCATCAGTCCTTCCGCTTCCAGAACCGCGTTGGGATAAAGGAAGCCGTCGGTCGTCACCAGGTCGACCTTGGGGCTTGCCGGCCAGCGGGCGAGCAGCGCCTGAAGCAGGCGCGCCGTCGTGGATTTGCCCACGGCGACGGAGCCGGCGATGCCGATGATGAAGGGGTTCTTGACCTCGTTGCTGCCGAGAAAGCGGTTGGTCGCCCGGTGCAGTTGCTGGGTCGCCTCCACATAATAGGCAAGCAGGCGCGACAGCGGCAGCAGGATCGATTCCACCTGCCCGATCGAGACGGGGTCGTTCAGGCTTTGCAGCCGGCGCACCTCTTCCGCGCGCAGCGTCATCGGCGTGTCGGCGCGCAGGCGCGCCCATTCGGCCTCGGTGAACACACGATAGGGCGAAAGCTCGTCCTCGGTGACTTTGCTCAGACTGTGTTCCATGACCAAAGTGACGTCCCGATCCCCTGCCCGGACGGTTTTTCGCGTCCGGTTCGACCCCCGTGCGGCCGCCCGTCGGTCGCTGCGTTGGCCCTGTCAGCCCGGCGCCGGAGTGGCGCCCGTTGCGGCCTCGCGCCCGCCGTCGCTCAGTCGCGCGATCGCGAGGCCTTTTCCTCAAGCCCGGTCTGTCCGGTGCGTCGTGCCAGTTCGTCCATCACCGCCGCAAGCGGCACGTCGCGGGCGCGCAAAAGCACCAGCAGATGATACAGCAGGTCCGCGGCTTCCCCGGTCAGTTCCTTCGGGTCGTTCTCGACAGCGGCGATTGCGGCCTCCACCGCTTCCTCGCCGACCTTTTGCGCGATTTTCGAGACGCCCTTGTCCATCAGCTTGCGGGTGTAGGACGATGCGTCGTCGCTGGCCGCCCGCGTCGCGATAATGCGGTCGAGATCGTCTAGTGTGAAGCCGGTCATTGGTCGAAGCGAGCTCCCTGGCCCGTATCAGGCGGTCCAGGCCGCCGGTCCATCTCACGCATCGAGGCGCATCGGAATGCCGTTTGCCGCCATATGCGTTTTTGTTTCGCGGATCGTGTGTGTTCCGAAGTGAAAGATCGAGGCGGCGAGAACAGCGGTCGCGTGCCCGTCGCGCACCCCTTCCACCATGTGGTCGAGCGTACCGACGCCGCCGGAGGCGATTACGGGAACGGGCACGGCATCGGCGATGGCGCGCGTCAGTGCGATGTTGAAGCCGAGGCGCGTGCCGTCGCGGTCCATCGAGGTGACGAGCAGCTCGCCCGCGCCAAGCTCAACGGCCTTGCGGGCGAAGTCGACCGCATCGATGCCGGTTTCCGTGCGTCCGCCATGGGTGAAGATCTCGAAGCGCTCCGGCTCGCCGGGGGCGTTGACCTGCTTGGCATCGATGGAGACGACAATGCACTGGGCGCCGAATTTCTCAGCCGCCTCGCGGATGAACTCGGGGTTCTTTACCGCAGCGGTATTGATCGACACCTTGTCGGCGCCGGCGATCAGCAGCTTGCGGATATCCTCGACCGTGCGCACCCCGCCGCCGACGGTCAGCGGCATGAAACAGGCTTCCGCCGTCCGGCGCACCACGTCGTAGATCGTGTCGCGGCCTTCGTGGCTGGCGGTGATGTCGAGGAAGCACAATTCGTCCGCGCCCGCCGCGTCATAGGCCTTGGCGGCCTCCACGGGGTCGCCGGCATCGACCAGATTGACGAAATTGACGCCCTTGACGACACGGCCGTCCTTTACGTCCAGACAGGGAATAACACGGGCTTTCAACATCTTGGCAACGCCTCGGGCGATTTTCGCGGGTGCAGCATAACGACAAGGCCGCGAAACTGCAAAGCCGGGCAATGCCAGGCATTGGACAGTCCCGCGCAGCGGCCGTCAGGCGGATTTCAGAAGGGCGATGGCCTCGGCCGGATCGAGCCGACCGTCATAAAGCGCACGGCCGGAGATCGCGCCGGCAAGGATCGCGCAGTCGGGCGAGGCGAGACGGCGCACATCCTCGATGGAGGCCAGCCCGCCGGAGGCGATCACCGGGATCGAGGTGGCCTTGGCAAGATCGAGGGTCGCGTCCCAGTTGATCCCGGCAAGCACGCCGTCGCGGTCGATGTCGGTGTAGATGATCGCGGCAACGCCGGCATCCTCGAAACGGGAGGCCAGCTCGCTTGCGGCAAGCTCCGAGGTTTCCGCCCAGCCTTCGACCGCGACCTTGCCGCCGCGTGCGTCGATGCCGACGGCGATGCGTCCGGGAAAGGCCGCGCAGGCATCCTTTACAAGCTGCGGGTCGCGCACGGCGACCGTGCCGAGGATGACCCGGGCAATGCCCTTCGCCAGCCACGCCTCGATATGGGCGAGGCTGCGGATACCGCCGCCGAGCTGCACCGGGTTGGTGGTGGCCGACAGGATCGCGTCGACAGCGTCGCCGTTTCGGCTTTCACCGGCAAAGGCGCCGTCGAGATCGACGACATGCAGCCAGTCGAAGCCCTGGTCCTGAAAGGCCCTGGCCTGGGCGCCGGGACTGTCGTTGAAGACGGTCGCCTGGTCCATGTCGCCGAGCTTCAGGCGGACGCATTGGCCGCCCTTGAGGTCGATGGCGGGAAAGAGTGTGGGCATGGGAAAAGATCCGGTGTTGACGGTCGGTCGGGCGCCTCAGGGCGTCCAGTCGAGGAAATTGGCGATCAGCTCCAGCCCGAGCCGCTGGCTCTTTTCCGGGTGGAACTGCGTGCCGATCATGGTGTCGCGGCCGACGATCGCGGTGATCGTGCCGCCGTAGTCGGTGGTGGCGAGCACATGCGCGGGATCGCTGGCGGCAAGGTGATAGGAGTGCACGAAATAGGCGTGCAGCCCGTCCGGACCGGTGTCGAGCCCATGGAGAACGGGATGATCCCGCGTCACCGTGATCGTGTTCCAGCCCATGTGCGGGATCTTCAGCGCCGGATCGTCCGGCGTGATCGCAGTGACGTCGCCGGGGATCCAGCCAAAGCCCTCGGTGGTCTCGAACTCGAGACCCCGGCTTGCCATCAGCTGCATGCCGACGCAGATGCCGAAGAACGGTCGCCCCTTGATCTCCACCGCCTCGATCAGCGCCTCGGCCATGCCGTCGACGGCCTTCAGGCCGCGCGAACAATCGGCGAAGGCACCGACGCCGGGCAGCACGATGCGATCGGCCGCGGCGACCACGTCGGGATCGGCGGTGACGCGCACTTGCGGGGCGCGTGCATGGGCCCGTGCCGCATGCTCGAACGCCTTTTCGGCGGAGCGCAGGTTGCCGGATCCATAGTCGATGATGGCGATCAGCATGGGGTCTTGATTCCGATTGTCGTTTGGCGTCAGCCGTGGCGGGGTCCCGGTGTCAGGCCGACGACATGCGCGCTGGCGAACCGCGGAGCATTGGCCAGGGCCGTGCGGGGGGCGGGCGCCGGTGCCGGCGCCGCCGGCGCGGGGCTGGTCCGCCGGGCCGTGAGGGCGGAGAAGAAGCGTTGTTCGGCATCGGCAAGCGTGCTGCCCTCGACCGTCGCGACAAATTGCCAGCCACGCCGTTCCATCGTCCAGCGCCGAAGCCCGTTGGCTTCCAGCGCGACCAGCAGGGCAAACAGGATGCCGCCGACAAAGGGGGCGACGCCGCCGATCTGGCGTGTCACGAACTCAAGCAGCAGTGCCAGCACCAGATAGACGATCACGACCAGCCACAGCCGCCGAAATAGCATCCAGACCACGGCGATATAGAGCGCCGGCCAGCAAAAGCCCTCCTTGATGAAGGTGACGCGGTCGAGGTCCGTGTCGCTGAGGCTGTCCAGCTGAGTGTCCGGCGGTATCAGCACCGTATACATTGTCATGCGGCGCGCCTCCCTGCGCTCCTGCGGCGCGTCAGCCGCCGAGCTGGCCCTTGGTGGACGGCACCCGTCCCGATTGCCGGGGATCGGCCTCGATCGCCTTGCGCAGGAAACGGGCCACCGCCTTGAAGCAGGTTTCGGCGATGTGGTGGCAGTTGCGCCCGGTGAGATTGGCGACATGCAGCGTGATGCCGGCGTTCATCGCGAAGGCGCGGAAGAACTCCTCGAAGAGCTCCGTATCGAAGTCGCCGACCTTGTCGCGGTCGAAGGCGACGTCCCAGACCAAAAACGGCCGGCCGGAGACATCCAGCGCGCAGCGCGTCAGCGCCTCGTCCATCGCCAGGTGGCAATCTGCATAGCGGGTGATGCCCGTCATGTCGCCGAGCGCGCTTTTCAGTGCCTGCCCGAGCGCGATGCCGACATCTTCCGTCGTGTGGTGGGCGTCGATATGGGTGTCGCCGGTGGCGCGGATGGTGATGTCGATCAGGGAATGCCGGGCGAGCTGCTCGAGCATATGGTCCAGGAACCCGACGCCGGTCGTGATCTGATAGGCTCCGGTGCCGTCGAGCGTGACGCTGACGGAGATATCCGTTTCCTTGGTCGTGCGCGAGATCGTCGCGGTGCGCATGGACGGCGTTTCCCTGTGGCGGCCCGGCAAGTCGTCGCGGGCAGGTGGTCGTCATGTCGAAGGCGAGGCCCTCGCCGGCCCTCTTCGGCGGCCGGCGGTTTTTGCCTTGTATCAGGGCGCCGGGTCCAAGGAAATACCTCCCGCCGATCAGCCCTGCGATCTGGCCAAGACCGCCGCCCTTGGCGTAAGAGTGCCTGGACTGCCCCCGACGCACGGAGACGCCCGACATGCCCGCCGATTTCTCGCCCTCGCCCTTTGCGCCCGCAACCGCCCGCGATCGCCTGATCGTCGGACTTGACGTTCCAACGGTGGACGAAGCCCGCGGCATCGTGCGGCGGACCGAAGGCGCGGTCGGCACCTATAAGATCGGCATGCAGCTGCAATTCGCCGGCGGGCTGGAATTTGCCCGCGAGCTGGCCGAGGCGGGGCATTCCATCTTCCTCGACGTCAAGCTTCTCGATATCGACAACACGGTTGCCAAGGCGGTGGAGAACATTGCCCGCATGGGCATGCGCTTCGTCACGATCCACGCCTATCCGAAGGCGATGGCGGCGGCGGTGGATGCGCTGGCCGCCTCCGGCGCCAACCTGTGCCTTCTCGGGGTCACCGTGCTCACCTCGATGGACGAGGATGATCTCCATGCCGCCGGCTATGCCGGGTCGGTGCCGGATCTTGTGCGGGTGCGTGCGGCCAATGCAAGGGCGACCGGCATGGGTGGCATCGTCTGTTCGCCGCAGGAGGTGTCCGACCTGCGCGAGGTTCTGGGCGAGGAGCTTGTCACCGTGACGCCGGGTATCCGGCCGGCGGGGTCCGAGGCCGGCGACCAGAAGCGGATCATGACGCCGACGGATGCGATCAAGGCGGGAGCCGATTATCTCGTCGTCGCCCGCCCGATCGTGATGGCGCCCGATCCGCGTGCCGCGGCAGAGGCGATCGTGGCGGAAATCGAAGCGGCGCTATAGTCCCGCCACGGCTGCAGACATCCGGGCGCTGCCGGTTTCGGCTCTTTCTTCGCGCAGCGCATTTGCCAGATGGTCCGTCGCCGCCTGCAGGCCGCCGGCGCCATGCGGGATCGACAGGGCCGAAAGCCCCAACTCGATTGTCGCCAGCGCGCCGAGCACGGCCGGGGCGTTGACGTGCCCCATATGGCCGATGCGAAATCCGGTGCCGGCAATCTCCCCGATGGTTTCGCCGATGGTCAATCCGCAGGTGTCTTTGCAGAAGTCGCGCAGCCGAGCCGGGTCGCGGCCGGGGGTGAGCACCACGGTCACGGAATTGGCGCGCGTGTCCGGATCCATGATGTTGAACTCCAGCGCTCCGGCCTTCGCCCAGACGCCAACACAGGCGCGGACGGCTTCCGCGAGAAGCCGGTGGCGTGTGTGCGCGCCGTCGAGCCCTTCCGCCAAAAGCAGGTCGAGGGCCTTGCGGAAGGCGAAGATCATCTGCACGGGCGGCGTGCCGCAGTATTTCTTGTAGTGCGCCTCGCCCTGGCGGAACGTCCAGTCCCAGTAGAGCGTCCTGAGATTGGCCGTCGCATGCGCTTTCATGGCGCGTGCGCCCGCGGCAACGAAGGAAAGACCCGGAGGCGTCATCAGGCCTTTCTGCGAGCCGCTGAGCGCGAGATCCACGCCCCAGGCGTCCATGCGAAACGGCACGCAGGCAAGCGAGGCGATGGTGTCGACCATGAAGAGCGCCGGATGGCCGGCGGCATCGATCGCCGCGCGCAGGGCGGGAATGTCGTTGATGACGGAGGAGGCCGTGTCGATCTGAACCGTCAGGATCGCCTTGATGGCATGCCCGCTGTCCTGCCTCAGCCGCGCTTCAAGGGCGTTTGCATCAACGGCCTTGCGCCAGTCGCCCGGCAGGACCTCGACGTTCAGGCCGAGCATTCCGGCCATTTCGCCCCAGCCCATTGCGAATGCACCGGATTGTAATACCAGAACGGTATCGCCGCGCGACAGCGTGTTGCTGAGCGCCGCCTCCCAGGCTCCATGCCCGTTGGCGGCATAGATGAAGGTCTCGCCGGTCGAGTCGAAGATCGACTTCAGGTCCGCCAGACAGCGGTCCGTCATTTCGACGAGCTCGCCCTCCCGGATGTCGATGGCCGGACGGTGCATGGCCTGGAGCACCTCGTCGGGAACGGTCGTCGGCCCCGGAAGCATCAGGATCTTTCTGCCGTTCGCAAGCGTCATGTGTGTGTCTCCGGGAGGTGGCCGTTCGGGCCTCGCTCAGCAATCAATCTGGGAATGCGACGGCAGATCAATGTCCGTCGAGCGCGAGTTTAAACGACGTTCAGTTCAAGCACAGGCTCTTTTCTGGCCATGCGCCCATAGGCCAGCGCACTCATGTCCAGCGTCCGGTAGCCGCCGTGAACGATCAGCTCGGCGATGCCGCGCCCCACCGCCGGCGCCTGCTGAAGGCCATGGCCGGAAAAGCCGGCGCATAGAAAAAGCCCCGGCACGCCCTCGACCGGACCGACGAAGGCGTTGTGGTCGAACAGGTTCATGTCGTAATGCCCGGCCCAGGCGGCCCCCGGCTTGATCGCCTCGAAAGCCGGCACCCGGTGGGCGAGCGTCGGCCACAGGTGCTCCTCGAAGAAGCTATGGTCGACGTCGAAGTCATGGCTCTCGGGATCGGCCGTCTCCGGCGGTGCCGAGCCGCAGAGGAAGCCGGTTCCCTCCGGCCGCACATAGGTGCCGTTGGGGTCGATGAGCAGCGGACAGCCGGCGACGGCCTCACGGCAATCGAAGGTGAAGATCATCCGCTTGCGGCTTTCCACCGGGAACGGGATTTCGAGGTCGGCCGCGATCGCGGCGGCGCCGCTTGCGCCGGCTGCGTTCACCAGCTGGCCGCAGGAGACCGTCGTTCCGTTGCCAAGCGTCAGGCGAAATCCGGATCCCTCGCGTTCTGTGCGCATCACCTCGCCGGCGAGATAGGGCACGTCGCACGCCCGCGCGGCCTTGCGGAACGCCTGCATCAACCCGTAGCCGTCGAACCAGCCCTCGCCGGTCCGCCCCCAGCAGCCGGCCGAGATATCCTCGGTGTTGAGCCAGGGGAACTGCCGCTGGAGGCCTTCCGCTTCGAGAAAGGCGATGTCGGCGCCCATGCGTGTCTGCAGGGCGTGGTTGTCTTCCAGGATGGCCCGCTTGTCGGGCGTGGCGAGAAACAGATAGCCGCCTTCGTGCAGGTCGATTTGCGGCCGGTCATCGCCAACCGCAAGGCGGGCGCCGATCTCGCGCAGGAAGTCGATGCCGTAGAGCGAGATCTCGATATTCACCGGGCAGGAAAACTGCTGGCGGATCGAGGCGGCGGACAGCGCGGATGCGCATTTTGTGTAGGACGGGTCCTTCTCGATCACCAGAAGGGACCCGGTGAAATCGGGATCCATCGCCAGGTGGCAGGCGATGGACGATCCCATCACAGCGCCGCCGACAATGGCGACGTCCACAGTGTGATCGCTCATAAAGCCCCATTCGTGTCCGAAGGTCTGAAAAATCGGGCGCGCGATCCGCGCACCCGCGTCTGTGTCGGTCCTGCCGTGATCAGAAGAACGCCTGAAGGCCGGTCTGGGCGCGGCCCAGGATCAGCGCATGGACGTCATGCGTGCCCTCGTAAGTGTTCACCGTCTCCAGGTTCTGCGCGTGGCGCATGACGTGATATTCTTCCTGGATGCCATTGCCGCCGTGCATGTCGCGCGCCATGCGGGCGATGTCGAGCGCCTTGCCGCAATTGTTGCGCTTGACGATGGAGATCATCTCCGGTGCCACGCGGCCCTCGTCGAACAGCCGTCCGACGCGCAGGGATCCCTGAAGGCCGAGTGCGATTTCGGTCTGCATGTCGGCAAGCTTCTTCTGGAACAGCTGGGTCTGGGCAAGCGGCTTGTTGAACTGCTTGCGCTCCAGGCCGTAGTTGCGCGCCCGGTGCCAGCAGTCTTCGGCCGCGCCCAGCGCGCCCCAGGAGATGCCGTAGCGCGCCCGGTTGAGGCAGCCGAACGGCCCCTTCAGCCCGGACACATTGGGAAGCAGGGCGTCCTCGCCGACTTCCACATTGTCCATGACGATCTCGCCGGTGATGGAGGCGCGCAAGGAAAGCTTGCCGCCGATCTTCGGCGCGGAAAGACCCTTCATGCCCTTCTCCAGCACGAAGCCGCGAATGGCGCCGTCATGGGCGTCGGACTTGGCCCAGACGACGAAGACATCGGCGATCGGCGAGTTGGAGATCCACATCTTGGATCCCTTCAGCCGGTAGCCGCCGTCGATCTTCTCAGCGCGGGTGCGCATCCCGGCCGGGTCGGAGCCCGCGTCCGGCTCGGTCAGCCCGAAACAGCCGACATGTTCGCCGGAGGCAAGCTTCGGCAGGTACTTCTTGCGCTGGGCCTCGTCGCCATAGGCATAGATCGGATACATCACCAGCGACGACTGCACCGAGTTCATCGACCGGTAGCCGCTGTCGACGCGCTCGATCTCCCGCGCCACCAGGCCATAGGCCACATAGGAGGCGCCGGCGCAGCCGTAGTCTTCCGGCAGGGTCACGCCAATGAGGCCAAGCTCGCCCATCTCGTTGAAGATCTCGCGGTCGGTGCGCTCGTCGGCATAGGCCGACAGCACCCGCGGCTGGAGCTTTTCCTGCGCATAGGCGCGGGCGGTCTCCATGATGAGGATCTCGTCCTCGTTCAGCTGCTCGCGCAGCAGGAACGGGTCGTCCCAGGCGAAGCTTCCGCCGCCGGCGGGATCGGATTTGCGGCTCGTCGCAGCGCTTGCGGTCATGATCTCAGTCTCCTTGTGGCTCTTTCGGGCGCGGTGTGTCACCGGCGCAGCCCACGTCTCCCGGGGAGCGCGCCATGGCCCGAAGCCTGTGTTCGATGAGGCCGAAGTGTCTGGTCTGTGCAGGCCATCTTAAAGTGATATGTTGTCCCCACTTCATGAGCAAATGGAATAGGTTTTGAAACGCGGTTTCGTTCCCCACGCCGACAGCCTGATCGCCTTCGAATGCGCGGCCCGCCACGGCAGTTTTACCCGTGCGGCGGAGGAGCTGCATCTGACCCAGGGCGCGATCTCCAAGCAGGTTCGCCATCTGGAGACCCGGCTGGGGGTCGAGCTGTTCAAGCGGGTGCGCCAGCGCATCGTGCTGACCGACGCAGGCCGGCTGTATCTGCATGACGTGCGCGGTGCGCTGGAAAGCCTGACGGCCGCGACCCGGCAGGTGATGTCCTTCGCCGGAAACGCCGATGTGCTGAACCTGGCGACCCTGCCCTCCTTCGGCACCCGCTGGCTGGCGCCGCGGCTCGCGCGCTTCGTCGCCGGCTATCCGGCCGCAAGCTTCAATCTCGCGGTTCGCCTGCGGCCGTTCGATTTCGCCAAGGAGCCTTTCGACGCGGCCATTCACTACGGCGATCCCGTCTGGGCGGGCGCCATCGCCGAGCCGCTGTTTCGCGAGGATGTCATCGCCGTCGCCTCTCCCGGCTTCCGCGATCGGCATCGCATCGAGGCGCCTGCCGATCTCGCGCCCGTCATGCGCCTGCACCAGTCGACCCGCCCGCTTGCCTGGCGGCAGTGGTTCGAGCTTGCCGGCGTCGAGACGGAGCTGGCTTTCCAGGGGCCACGGTTCGAGCAGTTCGTGATGATGGCGCAGGCCGCGGCCAATGATTTCGGCGCCGCGCTCGTCCCGCGCTTCCTCGTCGGCGATGAGCTGGCGGAAGGCCGGCTCGTCCAGCTTTTCGACGTCGTGCTGCGCCTGCCCTCAGCCTATCACATCGTCTATCCGGAAAACCGGACGCTGAGACCGGTGGCCGAGGCGTTTCGCGACTGGCTGCATCGCGAGGTGGCGCAATCCGGCGACGGCTAGCCCCGCGGTCCGCCGCGCGCGAAGCGAATGCGCAAGGTTTCGCGAATTGGGGTTTGCAGGCCCCGCGAATCCTGTTCGTATCTGAATGTCTTCATTATGGAGATGCGGCGGTCCTGGCCGTGAGGTTCCCCCCTCCCTCCTTGCGGTCAGGACCATTTTCTCGTTGCCGCGCGCCCCGCAAAAGGGGCCGTCTATCCGCAGCTTGCCGCCGTCGTGTTGCCGTCTGTCGCGACATGAACTCTTGCGATGCCGCGCTTGATAAACCTCAGGTCCCGCGCCGCCCGACGCGATACATCGATGACGCGACCGCGCACGAAGGGACCGCGGTCGACGATGATGAGATCGACCTTCCGACCGTTGGCGAGATTGGTGACGGTGACCTTCGTGCCGAACGGCAGGGAGCGATGCGCGGCCGTATAGGCTTCCGGGTCCGCCATGACCCCGCTCGCGGTGCGCCCGGTGAGTTCGTACCAGGAAGCCTTGCCGCATTCGGCCAATACCGGCGTTCCCGAGATGGAGGCGAGAACACTAGTCAAAAGAACGTAGTTGAAAAGCTTGCGAATCACCGAATCACGTCCATATTTTCAGAAAATAGATTTCCTGCGGGCACTTTTCTCGAGATTTTCGCCGAATGAAAATCTGAAAGTAAGACATGGCGTTTATTCATGACATTGTTGAGGCAGGAGCGAGGGGCATGCCCTTGCGGGAAGCGACGGCGGGGCCTGTTTGCCCGGCCGCGTGACGGGACGGGGACATGAAGGATTGCGATCAGGACGCGGGGGGTGTCGTGGACTGCGCCGAGGCACAGATGTGTCTTCATGCCGCGATCATCAGGGCGGCGCGCGATCCGATTTATTTCTGCACACCGGACTATGTGATCCGCGAGGCAAACGCCCCCTACAGCGCGATCGGCGGCTACACCCGGGAACAGGCGATTGGCGAGACCGTTCCCTCGGTCGCCGGAGCTTCGGCCTTCGAAAAGCGCAAGCATTTTCTCGATGCCGCGCTTGAGGGCGAGCCGGTGTCGCTCCAGGCCTGGGTCGAGGTTCCGGGGAAGGGGCAGCGTTTTTTCGATGTGTCCTACCAGCCGGTGCGCGGGAGCAACAATGCCGTCCTTGGCGTCGCGGCCTTCGGGCGCGACATCACCGACCTGAAGCGGGCCGACGAAGCCTTGAGGATGTACAAGAGCGTCATCTCGCAGATGAGCGATCGCATCTTCATCATCAATCGCGAATTCCTCTACAAGCTGACCAACGAGAGCAATGCGCGCTGGTACGGTCATACCCCGATGGAGCTCATGGGGCAGCATGTCGCCGAGTTCGTCGGCGCGCACAGGTTCGAGACCGAGGTGCGCCCGACACTGGAGCGCTGCTTCAAGGGGCACACGCTGGAATATGACTTCGAGGACGTTGAACCGGGCGGCCGGCCGGTGATCGTCGGGGCGCGGCTCGAGCCGTTTCGCGATGGCGATGGCGAGATCGAGGGCGCGGTGGTTACCCTGCGGGACGTGACGGAAACGCGCCGCCTGTCGGAACGGCTGGAACGGCTCGCGCTGGCCGACGATCTTACCGGGCTTGCAAACCGGCGGGCGTTCGAGACCTGGCTGGACACACGCCTGCAGTCCCTGGCCCAGGGTGACGTAGCGCTGCGCGGTTTCAGCGTTGTTTTCATCGATCTCGACGACTTCAAGATCGTCAACGACACGGTCGGCCACGGCGCCGGCGACCGCTTCCTCAGCGGGATTGCCGAGCGGCTGGGAGAATTCGGCTCCGACACGGTCCATGTCGCGCGGATCGGCGGCGACGAGTTCGGCATGGTGATCGACGGCGACGACCGGGAGAACGCGCGTGCCGTCTGCGCACGTGTGCTGGCGATGTTTGACGGGCACAATTTCACGGCCGATGGCACCACATTTCGCGGCGGCGCGAGCCTCGGCCTTGCCACGATCACGCCGGACCTGATCCGCGACGCGACATCCCATGTCGGCAGTGTTCTCCAGTGGGCGGATCATGCCTGCATGCAGGCCAAGGCCGCCGGCGGGCGCCAGATGGTCGAACACAGCGCCTTCGACCGGATCACCGCGCAGCGGCGGGCCGAAGTTCACCACCTTGCCGTCATCGAGCAGGCGCTGAACGACCCGGAGCTGCTGTCGCTCCAGCGCATGCCGGTCAGCGATGTCGAGACCGGCGCGACCGTCATGCACGAGGCGCTCCTGCGCCTCAGGATGCCGGACGGCTCGCTTCAGGGCCCCTCGATGATCCTTGCGACCGCGGAGCGCCACGGTCTGATGCGCAGTGTCGATCGCTGGGTGGTCGATGCGGTGCTGAAGCGGCTGGCACCGGAGGGACCGGACCTTCCGGTTGCTTTCAACCTTTCCTCCGATTCGCTGGGCAACAACGATTTCACGCGCCAGCTGCTGCGGCGGCTTTCGGAGGCGCGAGGTGTCGCGCAGAAGCTTGTGATCGAAGTGTCGGAAACGTCGATCACCCAGCTCAATGCCTCGGCCTGGAAGTGCCTGGCCGACCTGCGCGGGCTTGGCTGCCGCATCGCCCTCGACGATTTCGGAAAGGGCTTCGCGTCTTTCTCGCAACTGCGCGAAAACACCTTTGATCTCATCAAGATCGACCGCGTCCTGACCGGACAGATTTCCAGCGACCCGGTCAAGAAGGCGGCGATTTCCGGCATTGTCGGGCTTGCCGATGCGCTGCATCTTCCAACGGTGGCGGAATATGTGCAGGACGCGGACACCTTTGCGCCGCTGAAGGCGCTAGGGGTACGCTATGCGCAGGGGCATTTCATCGGCCGCCCCGAGCTTTGGCCGTTGCCTTTCGACTGAGCCCGGATGCTTCGGTCGCCTGTCAGCTCGCCGTGGCTGTGCCGCAGGCGTCATTGCAGCCGTCATCACGGGCGAAGGCCTCGTCCTCGGGGTAGCGCGAGCGGGCTTCTTCGCGAAGACGGTCATATCCTTGCGCATCGCCCGCTGCCCGACGCGCCGAAAGCCGGGTCCGCCAGAGGTGCTTGCGCCATCGCTTCGGCAGGTTGCCAAGCACGGGGTCGCTGTCGATGAATGCCTGGGTGGCGGCCAGCCGGCTTTCGGCCCGGTCGAAATCTCCGGCTCCGATCAGCGCCTCGGCAACGAGAAGGCCAAGTCCCGGATTGCAGGCCGTGTAGGGATCGTTTTCCAGCGCCAGCGCTGCGTTCGGGCGCCCGGCGGCGAATTCGGCGCCTGCCTCGGCGAAGCGGGCTATATCGCCCGCCGCATGGTCGGCGACCAGTCCGCGCTCGGCGCAGAGCGTGCCGAGGTCGCGATCGAAACGGGTGATAAGCTTGCGGATGATGTTCAGGCTGTAGAGGTGGTCGTGGCTGGCGTGGGAGGAGCGCAGGGTGAGCGGCCTTGCTCGCGCCGGCAGGTCGCCCTGAAGGCATCGGGCCGCGCCCTCGGCATCGACGGCGTCGAAGATGCCGAACAGCAGATGCACCGCCGGGCCGTCGCTGGTCTCCTGCAGCATTGACAGCGGATCGCGCGCGTCCGGATCCTCGTCCATCACCTGTCCGCTCTGCGTACCGGGGCGGCCGAGGCGAAACTCCGGTCCGAATGCATGGATCTCGCCATCGCCCCGCCGGAGGCCTGTCACAAGCGCGCCATAAGCCCCTTTCGACGCGCCATAATAGTGGATGCGCTGCGGGGATGACCGGTCGCAGGCAAGCGCGATGGCGCGGTCGACCGCGTCGTCGCAGCTCCTGTACCAGTCGGCATCCGGGCCGTTCAGGAAGAGGCAGGCGTGGCGCGTCTGCGCGAAAAGCCGCTCCAGTCCGAAGCGGCCCGGCGGCACCCGCACCTGCGAGAATACGACGGCGAGGATCCCTTCGCCTGGAGCGGCCCCCTCCGGCGCCGGGCGATAACGCCAGGCAAGGCCGGTTTGCGGATCGGTATCGTCGTCGCGCAAGGGCCTGGCTTCCTTGTCTTTGCAGTCTTGCGGCGCCCCCTAGATCTGAGGGCCGATCCAGTAGCCTGACTGGGTCTGTTTGCGGGGGGTGCGGGCCTCCGCGAGATGCGCCGTTTCCGGATCGAGCGTAGCGATCGCCTCGTATTGGGTCAGGAACACCTTGCCGGTCAAGTGGCGAAGGAACTCCGTGCCTTCCAGGCGGTCCATCACGGGCCCTTTCACCTCCGACAGGTGGAAGGTCACGCCGGAGTCCGAGAGCCGGCGATTGATTTCCTCGAGGCTTTCCAGCGCGGAGGCGTCGATCTCGTTGACCGCCGGGCACATCAGCACGACGTGTTGCAGCTTGGGGCGTTCGGCGACGAACTCCAGCAGCCGGTCTTCCAGGTAGCGCGAGTTCGCGAAGAACAGGCTTTCGTCGACGCGCACCGAAAGCACGCTGTCGCCGGTCACCACCGCATGGCGCTTGATGTTGCGAAAATGCTCGGTGCCCGGGACGATGCCGACGATCGCCATATGCGGCCGCGAGTTGCGGTAGAGATACAGCGCGATCGAGACGCCGACGCCGGTGACGACGCCGGTTTCCACGCCAAAGCCGAGCGTGACCAGAATGGTGCCGGCCATCGCCGCGAAATCGCTCTTCGAATAGGCCCAGACCTGGCGCAACGCCTTGAGATCGACCAGCGACAGGACCGCGACGATGATGGTGGCGGCAAGCGTCGCCTGCGGCAGATTGGCAAGCAGCGGGGTCAGGAACACGGTGGCGAGCGCGATACCGACGGCGGTGAAGGCGCCGGCCGCCGGCGTGCGCGCGCCCGCGTCGAAATTCACCACCGAGCGGGCGAAGCCGCCGGTTACCGGATAGCCGCCGGAAATCGCCGAGGCGATGTTGGACGCGCCGAGGCCGATCAGTTCCTGATCGGGCACGATGCGCTGGCGCCGCTTGGCGGCGAGCGTCTGCGCCACCGAGACGGATTCCACGAAGCCGATGACCGAGATCAACAGGGCCGGAATGGCGAGCTGGGTCCAGAGGTCGAGGCTGAAGGGCGGAAGCGTCGGCATCGGCAGGCCGGTCGGGATATCGCCGATCAGACGCACGCCCTTGTCGCCAAGCGAAAAGACGACCGCGGCGAGGGTCGTCACGGCCACTGCGGCGACCGGGCCGGCCTTGGCGACAATATCCGCCAGACGGGGCTTGAAGCCAATGCGGATAAGGGCCGGTTTCAGGCCCTTGCGCACCCAGAACAGAAAGGCGGTCGCCGGAATGCCGACGGCCAGCGTGTAGGGATTGATGTCCGGCAGGGCACGGACCAGCGCGACGAGGATCTCGAAGAGATTGTGGCCGCTGGCCGAAACGCCGAGCAGGTGCTTGAGCTGGCTTGCCGCGATGATCAGGCCGCTGGCGGTGATGAAGCCGGAGATCACCGGATGGCTGAGCAGATTGGCGAGAAACCCGAGACGGAAGATGCCCATCGCCAGCAGCATCAGCCCGGACAGGAAGGCCAGCGCGATGGCCGCGCCGAGATATTCCGCGGTGCCCTGGGCGGCCAGATTGCCCACGGCGGAGGCGGTCATCAGCGAGACGACGGCGACCGGTCCCACCGCCAGCGCCCGGCTGGTGCCGAAGATCGCATAGGCAACCAGCGGCAGGATCGAGGCATAGAGCCCGATTTCCGGAGGCAGGCCGGCGAGCAGCGCATAGGCGAGCGACTGGGGAATGAGCATGATCGTGACGATCAGCGCCGCGATCAGGTCATCGGTCGCGGTGTCGCGGGAATAGCTGCGGCCCCAGTCGAGAATGGGCAGATATCTGGACAGCTGTTTCATCATCATCACGATACGCGTGTTCCGGCGATGGCGGGGCGCCATCGCGCACAGGGCAGGGATCGCGCCGGGACGCCACGCGTCCCGCCACGGTCCGGATCTGGATGCAAGGCTCGGAAGGCGGCGTTGCCCGAGGGCGGCCGCCGCCTGTTATCCGGCCTGTGTCATCCGCGAAAGGACGGGGCGCAGGCCGGACAGGTCGTATCCGGCGTCGGCCGCCAGGCGGACCAGTTCGTCCGCGTCGCGCGCGCCGGCCTGCGACAGGGCCCACAGATTGATCGAGCGTGTTCCGGTCCGGCAGAAGGCGAAAACCGGTCCGCCGGCACCGGCGAGCACGGTCCGGAAACCGTCCACCAGGTCGGGGCCGATCCCGTCGCGCCCGACCGGAAGCGCGGCATAGGCGAGGCCCGCCGCCCTGGCCGCCGCCTCGATCTCGGCGCCGGAGGGCTGGTCCGGCGCCTCGTTGTCGGGGCGGTTGTTGACGATCGCCACGAAGCCGGCGTCGCGGATCGCCGCGACGTCCTCCGGCTCGATCTGGTGGGCAACGGTGATCGTTTCGTCAACCTTGGCGCTTTGCATGCATGTGTCCTTAGAGTTCGTTGACCGGGACCTTCAGGAAGGTCTTGCCGCTCTCGTCTTTCGGCGGCAGTCTGCCGGCACGCATGTTGACCTGTATCGACGGGATGATCAATTTCGGCATGCCGAGCGTCGCGTCGCGCTGGGTGCGCATGGACACGAATTCATCCTCGCTGATGCCGTCGCGGGCGTGGATGTTGTGCGCCCGCTCCTCGCCGACCGTGGTCTCCCAGCGGATGTCGCGGCCGTTCGGCGCGTAGTCGTGGCACATGAACAGTCGGAAATCCTCCGGCAGGCTCAGCACCTTGCGGATCGAGCGGTAGAGTTCCGCCGCGTCCCCGCCGGGGAAGTCGGCGCGCGCCGTGCCGCCGTCGGGCATGAACAGCGTGTCGCCGACGAAGACGGCATCGCCCATCACATGCGTCATGCAGGCCGGCGTATGGCCGGGCGTATGCATGGCGAAACAGGTCATTTTACCGATCGTGTAGGTGTCGCCGTCCTTGAAGAGGCGGTCGAACTGCGAGCCGTCGCGCTGGAACTCGGTGCCTTCGTTGAACACCTTGCCGAACAGGTTCTGCACGACCTTGATGTTCTCGCCGATCCCGATCTTGCCGCCAAGCTTCCCCTGGATGTAGGGCGCGGCCGACAGGTGGTCGGCGTGGACATGCGTCTCGATCAGCCATTCGACGGTAAGCCCGTTTTCCTGGATATGGGCGATGATCCGGTCGGCGGATTCAAACGAGATCCGTCCGGCGGCATAGTCGATGTCCATGACGCTGTCGACGACCGCGCAGGCCGTCGATGCCGGATCCTTGACCACATAGGAAATCGTGTTGGTTTCCGGGTCGAAGAATGCGGTGACGTCGGGATGGGTCTTGGCGTCGACCGGATAGGTGGTTTCGGTGGTCATGATGGACCTCCTTCTCGTAGGTGAAAACAGGACTGCAGGCGGATCAGCCCGCCGACGGCGCGGCCCGCGTTCTCGCGGTTTCAATCAGCCGGACGATCAGCATGCCGGCGACAAGCGCGGCAACGAAGATCGCCGGTTCCGGCCGCCCCAGGCCAAGCGCCGGGACGACACCGCCGGGGCAGAAACCGGCGATCCCCCAGCCAACGCCGAAGATCGCGGCGCCACCAAGGAGCCTGACATCGATGTCGCGCTTGGTCGGCAGCGAAAAGCCGCCCGCCAGCAGGGGATGCGACCGCGACAGCACCAGCCGGAAGCCGATGGCCGTCACGATCAGCGCGCCGCCCATGACGAACGCAAGGCTCGGGTCCCAGGTTCCGGCGATGTCGAAGAAATTCAGCACCTTTGCCGGATTGGCCATGCCGGACACGAGAATGCCGATGCCGAACACCAGGCCGATTGCGAAAGCGGAGATAATCCGTGTCATGGCCTCAGCCTCCAATCACATGGCGAATGACGAAGACCGTCACGCCTGTCGTCAACATGAACGTCAGTGTCGCGGCGATCGAGCGTGCCGACAACCGGGCCATGCCGCAGACGCCGTGGCCCGAGGTGCAGCCGCTGCCGTAGGAAACGCCGATACCGACGAGGATGCCCCCGATCACCAGCATTCCGGTGGAGGACGGCACCTCGATGACGGGCATGGAGCCCGTTGCGGCCAGCAGCACGACCGGAGCGGCGATCATTCCCGCCAGGAAGGCGAGCCGCCAGCCCCATTCGCCGGCGGTTACCGGCGGCAGCAGGCCGCCGATCATGCCGCTGATGCCGGCGATGCGCCCGAGGGCGGCCATCAGCATCACCGAGGCGAGCCCGATGAGGATTCCGCCGGTGGCGGACAGCACGGGTGTGAATTCGGTCATGTCTCCTCGCGCCCCTCTTTCGGGAAGCGCCCCTCTTGTGGTCGCGGCGCCGATGCGGCGGCCGCGTCTGTCGTTCGATATCGGACCGGGCGTTTGCCGCCGTCGTCCTCGATTGCAAATATATGAGAATATGCTAATTTAGCAAGTATGAATATTCAGCAGATGGAAATAAGCGCCGACAAAGCGGCGTCGATGCTCGGCTCCATGGCCAATTCCCGCCGTTTGATGACGCTTTGCCATCTTCTGGAAGGGGAATGCAGTGTCGGCCTCCTGGCGCAAAAGGTCGGGCTCAGTCAGTCCGCCCTGTCCCAGCATCTTGCCAGGATGCGGGCGCTGGGTCTTGTCGAGGCGCGCCGCCAGGGCCAGACGGTTCACTATCGCCTTGCCAGCAAGGAGGTCAGGACCGTTCTGGAGACGCTGCACGCGCTCTACTGCCCCTGAGGTGCGCGGGCCGCTCAGCGCTGCGGCGCGATTGCCGGCCCGCCGAGAACCACGCTCGAGCCGTCGGGCCGCGTGCGTGACACCACGCCCGGCAGCTTCGGAAGCGGGTTCTCGCCGTCATGGGGAAGGTCCCGGTCCGCGCGCGGCGTCGACAGTTCGTTCAAGGGACGCAGGATCCGCTCGTGGATCAGCGATCCGACATGAATGCGAACCGGGTCGCCGCCGTCGACCTTGAGCCGGAACTGGCTCGGCCAGAGGCGCAGCACCCAGCGGCCGCCGGTCTCCTCCTCCGGCGTTTCCGCCAGGTCGCCGTCGCGCTTGATCAGCACGAGCTCCGCGCCGCGTCCGTTCTGGATCCGGGGCAGGGCCGGCAGGTCTTCAGGCGGTGTCTGTCCGGCGAGGAAGCCGGCGAATGTGGCAAGCGACCAGGCCGGCGCCGGCACGTAGCCGTCCGGGGCAAGTGCGCGCGCCAGCGCGTCCGGGTCGCCGGCCCATTGCACGATCAGCGGTTCCTCGCGCTCGCCATTGAGTTCGATCCGATGGGCCGGCAGGTCCTGCCAGCCTTCGCCCAGCCACTCCTGGCGGCTGAGAACGACGGTCGGCGTGACCGGCTGGTACATCGCCAGTCCTGAGTCGAAATTGCGCATCACATGCGCGCTCCCGACGACGATCATCGTCACGCTCACCAGCCCCGCCAGCGCCCAGCGCCCGACCTTCTCGTTGTGGATCGACCCGAAGACGAAGGCGAAGGCCGCGACCATCGCCGTGCCGAAGGCGAGGCCGCCGATCACGTCGCTGACCCAATGCGCGCCGAGATAGACCCGCGAAAACGCGATCGATCCGATCAGCGCGACCGCCACGGAGAAGACACCGGCCTTGACCAGCGGCGAGCGATCGTGGGCGACGAGCACGGCGATGATGCCGTAGAGCACGGTGTTGAGCGTCGCGTGACCGGAGGGAAACGAGAGGGCGTCGGCGCCGGTGTAAAGGTCGATCGGGCGCGCGCGATGAAGCAGCAGCTTGAGCAGCGGGACAAAGACCGCGGCGCCGGCGATGGCGATCAGAAAGCCGGTCGCCCGCCGCCAGGCGCGCCGGATGAACAGATAGGCGATCACCACGCAGGCAACGATCGAGGTGACGATGCCGTCGCCGAGCATCGTCATCGTCGTCATGAACTCGTCCGCGGCCGGGGTGCGCAGGCCCTGGAACAGGTTGCGCATCGCCGTGTCGGCCCGTTGCAATCCGTTGTCCGGCGAGATCGCGGCGGCAAGCGCCACGAACACCGGCACGGTGACCAGGAGCAGGGTGGCCGAGACCAGCATGCCGGCGGAACGCGGGTGGGCTGGGTCGAGCATGCGGGCAAACCATTTCGCGAAGCGGGACTTGCGTTGCGCAAGCCGGGCGACGATGCGGGTGCGGCTGCCGGCATAAAGCGGCAGCACGATCAGGATCAGCCAGCGCGCCAGCATGATCGCGATGAACAGCACCACAAGGAAAATGCCGAGCACGGTGGCCAGCCGGCCGCTGATCTCGCCCAGCGCCCCGAATGCGGTGCCGGCCAGCACGCCCGGTCCCAGATGGACGATGGTCCAGGCGATGGCGGAGGTGACGTTGATGACGGTGAAACGGGTCGCGTTCATGCCGACCATGCCGGCGATCCCCGGCACGATTGCCTTCACGCCGGGTACGAAACGTCCGATGAAGACGCTCTTGCCGCCGTGGCGCAGGAAATAGGCCTCGCCGCGCTCCACCAGCGTGCGGTAGCGGCTGAAGGGCCAGACGGACTTGATGCTGTCCTTGTAGATATGGCCGATCCAGTAGGAGATGGCGTCGCCGGCAATCGCGCCCAGCATCGTCCAGATGAAGATCGGCCAGGGGTCGAGCTTGCCAAGGCCCACCAGCGTTCCGGCGCCCACCAGAACCACCGTCGACGGCACCACCATGCCGATCAGGAACAGGGCCTCGCCCATGGCGATCAGAAACACCACCGCATTGGCGAGCGTCGGGTTTTCGCCGATGAAGGTGACGAGTTGGTTCAAAAGGTCGGTCACGGGGCGTTGCTCGGCATCACTGCGCTGCGGGGGCGTCTGAGAAGACCGCGCGAGGCGGCGATCGCCGCCTACATGTACGCGCTCGCGACCGTTCCGCCAATCCTTGGCGGGCGGGATTTTCCGCCTCGCCCCGATGGACAGCGGCCGCGTCGCGATTGCCTTGGCGCCTTTGCCGCGTCACCTTGTGACGATGCGCCGCTCGTGGCGGTGCGCCGGCCGGTGGCGGGAACCGGTGAGAGGGAGGAATGAGCGTGTTCCAGTCTGCGGCCCTGCCCGTTTCGCTGTCCAAGGCGGACTTCAAGAAACTCGAGCCGGCCTTGCGCAGCGATCTTCTCGCGGCCCAGCTTGAGATGATCGCGTCGCGCGCCTTTTCGACCGTGATCGTGATCGCCGGCGTCGACGGTGCGGGCAAGAACGATGCGATCGCCCGGCTGCACGAGTGGATGGACGTGCGCCACCTCGTCTGCAATGCCTATGGCCCGCCGACCCGCGAGGAGCGCCATCGTCCCGAGATGTGGCGCTACTGGCGCGACCTGCCGGCGCGCGGCAAGACCTCCATCGTCGTGTCGTCCTGGTACAATGATCCCTTGCGCGACCGGGTGCTCGGCCGGGACGAGCAATGCGTTTTCGAGCAGCGTCTAGCCCGGATCAACCGCTTCGAGTCCCTGCTGGCGCATGAAGGCGTGCTAGTGCTGAAATTCTGGTTCTCCCTTGGCGCCGGGGCGCAGAAACAAAGACTTGAGGCTGTGCGCGGCGGCAAGGCGCGCGCGCGTCGGATCCTGACCGAATGGGCGGACATCCCGCATTGCGCCGATGCGCAGACGGTGTTCCAGCAGGCCGCGCTCGCCACATCGACCGCTTCCGCTCCCTGGATGGTCATTCCCTCGGAAGATCCGGACGCCCGGGATCTGGCGCTCGGTCGCAGTGTGCAACTGGCGATGGCGCATCGCCTCAAGACCGAGCCGGGAGAGCCGATGGCCGTTCCCGCCGCCGTCGCCGGGGTCGAACGGCGCAGCCCGGTCGAGGCGATCGATCTGGGAGCAAGCCTCGACAAGGAGCGCTACGACGAGGAGCTTGAGCGTTGGCAGCGCAAGCTGGCGCATCTGGTCGACCGCAAGGCCGCGCGCAAGCTGCCGCTTGTCGTCGTCTTCGAGGGCAATGATGCCGCCGGCAAGGGCGGCGCCATTCGCCGCGTCACCCGGCCGATGGATCCGCGCCGCTACCGGGTGCATCGCATCGGCGCGCCGAGCGAGGAGGAGCTGGCTCATCCCTATCTCTGGCGCTTCTGGCGCGCTGTTCCGCGCAAGGGGCAGACGGCGATCTTCGACCGGTCCTGGTACGGCCGGGTGCTCGTCGAACGCGTCGAGGGGTTTTGCTCGGAAGCCGACTGGGCTCGCGCTTACAATGAAATCAACCAGTTCGAAGCGGAGATGGCGCGCGCGGGAGCGCTGGTGGTCAAATTCTGGCTGGCGATCAGCAAGGAGGAACAACTGGCGCGGTTCAAGGCGCGTCAGGAAACCCCCTACAAGCAGTTCAAGATCACCGACGACGACTGGCGCAACCGGTTGAAATGGGATGCCTATGCCCAGGCCGCCGGCGACATGATCGACCGCACCTCGACAACCGAGGCGCCCTGGCATCTGGTCTCTGCGGAAGACAAGCGCCACGCCCGCGTGACCGTCCTGAAAACCCTGTGCAAACGGCTGAAGGCGGCGCTTTAGCGTTCCTGCGTCAGTCCGGGCGCCGGCCTCATATGTCTCCGGCGGTCCGGTCGGTGAACCCCTGGCGGAAGGCTCGAGGCGAGAGGCCGGTGTGCGCGGCGAACACCCGCGAGAAATACGCGGGATCGGAATAGCCCAGTTCATAGGCGATCTCGGCCACGCGGATCTGCGTGTAGGCGAGCAGGCGCCGGGCTTCGAGCATCTGCCGGTCGCGGATCAGCGCAGAGGCCGACCGGCCGCGCGCCTGCCGGCAGACGCGGCTCAGATGCGGCGCGGTCACCGCCAGGGCGCGCGCATAGGCGTCGACCGTGTGAAGGCGGGCGTATTCTCCGTCGAGCAGATCCTGAAACCGCGAGAACAGCAGGCTGCCCGCGGTCGGCGGGTCGGGGTTGTCCTGCGGTCCCGCCTGCGCGTGACTGGCGTGACGCAATATCCAGATCAGCAGCAGGGCGACATGGGCGCGCAGCGCTTCCGCCCGGTTCGGCGCCCGGTCGCGATGCTCGCCGGCCAGGGCGGTGAGCGCCGGCGGCGCGTCGTCGGGACAGGAAAGGACGAGCGGCCGGACAAGGCGCTGGGCGCGGTCCACCGACAGGCGGATCGGGTCGAACACGATGTCGGGAAGGGTCGTCACGACACCCTCGGTGCCGGCGAGAAAGTGAAACCCGTGAACGGTTCCGGCCGGGACGCTCGCCAGCGTGCCGTCGGTCAGGGTGTGTGTCGTGTCGTCCAGCCGGATGGTGCCGCCCCCGCGCTCGATCCAGAAGATCTGGTGAAGGGCCGGGTGACGGTGCGCCGCGATGCGCCAGCGGCGCGGGCCGCTTCGCTCGCGCAAAGGTTCGATATGCACAAGGTCGGGAAAACCCGATTGGGCGGGTTCTCCCAATAGTCCGTAGTCCGGTGCGGCATCGATTGTTCGATTCATCCAGATATTAGAGCGATATTTCCATTCTCCTGTCCAGCCGCATCGGCGAGTGTGGGCGCAAGATCACCGGCGTCCCGCCGGTTGGCGCGGCCTCCTGGCCGTCCGGCCGACCGCGGGCACAAGCCGGGCCCGACGCACCCCATCGACATGAAGGCATGGCCGCGATGACCATTCCCGCGAAAACCCAGGTTTTGATCATTGGTGGCGGTCCCGCCGGCCTGCTGCTTTCGCAGCTCTTGCATCGCGCCGGCGTCGACACCGTTGTGCTCGAGCGCCGCAGCCGCGACTATGTGCTGTCGCGCATTCGCGCGGGCGTGCTCGAGCAGGGCACCGTCGACCTGCTGCGC